>CAZLZE010000057.1:0-32649 GCA_964563935.1 uncultured Phycisphaerae bacterium
CCAGGTAATTCTCGACCGATCCACCACGGTTTTTTTGCCTGTTCTACTCATAAATGCCCAAGGAATTAGAATGTAATTTTGATATACTTATGATCGGTTGTTTGCAAGCGATTTGTTTGCAATTTCTTTTTAAAACATAAGAAAAATCCGGATCGAAAGCAAAAATGTCGGATTCTCAGTGCCATCGTAGTCCGGTCGCGCATTTATCGGACCGCCTCCATGGAGCGACTCAGGGAAACACCTCGGAGTCTTACGCTCCTGGAGTGCTCCTGATCGTCACAGATCTTGAGATCGGGGGCACTCCTTTGCAGGTATATCGGCTAGCCCGGGGGCTGCATGAATTGGGAGTTGACGTTACGGTGTCGTGTCTGGGAGGGTTCGGGCCGGTGGCTGATAAAATCCGGTCGCTTGGGGTTGCGGTGCACGCCCTGGGGGCCCGATCTGTGATGGATATTGGTGTATTTTGGCGACTTGGGCGGTTGATCCGGCAGATCAGGCCCGATATCTGCCATTCGTTCCTGATGCACGCGAACGTGGCCACCCGTCTGGCGGGCATTATCGGACGGACCCATATTGTCTCCACGATCTGTACCGTGGAACGTCAGAAGCGCTGGCATATGATCCTGGAACTGCTGACGGCCTGGCTGGCGGACAGGATTGTGTGCGTTTCTGGGGCGGTCAAGGCACATTGCATCCGGTGGCGACTCCCAGCCGACCGGCTGGGGGTTATCTATCCCGGGATTGACGTGGAACGGACCGCCCAGGCTCCAGCTGCGGATATAAGGACGCTGGAACTATCTCCTGCCGCCTCCAGGATCTGCTTTGTGGGTCGGCTGGACCCGGTCAAGCGAGTGGATATTGTTTTGAAAGCGTTCAATAGTATTCAGCAGAGACATCCGGGACTGGATTGGGAACTGCTGGTGGCTGGCGATGGTCCGGAACGGGATTTTCTGGAACGGCTGGCGCAGGAGTTGGGAGTGTCGAGACGCGTGAAGTTCCTCGGATTTCGAGACGACGTGCCGGGGATTCTGAAGCTGTGTAAGGTCAATGTTCTGGCAAGCGAACAGGAAGGATGGGGTATTGCGACGACAGAGGCATTGGCGGCAGGGTTGGTGGTTGTGGCGAGCGATATTGACGCCAACACCGAGCAGATTCGCAACGGGGAGAATGGGATTCTTGTCCGGGTGAATGATGCGGAATCGTTGGCAGAGGGGATACTGGCTGGACTTCGACTGGCGGATTCACGAGACACCGGCGGGGCTCGGACTGATGTGGCCAACTTGGACTTCCGGCGTGAAGCCGGAGAGTACCTGGCGTTGTATCGCTTGATTTTGAGAAAGTAATCTCGTTTGTTCCGGGGTTGGGAATTTCCAGGCACAAGGCAGCCGTAGACAGCGCCGCACAAGGGGTATATATTAGAGTGGTGAAGACAAGACAAGCCTGGGGAGGACCAACAGATGTTTCGAAAACGGGGAAGCGGGGTACTGCTGCATGTTACATCGTTGCCGTCAAGGTACGGCATCGGTGATCTGGGTCCGGAAGCGTATCGTTTTGCGGACTTTTTGTCCAAAGCCAAGCAGGGTTACTGGCAGATCCTGCCGCTGAAGCCTACGGCGGCGGAGACCGGACATTCTCCCTACAGCAGCCTGTCCGCCTTTGCCGGGAACACGTTGGTGATCAGTCCGGAGATGCTCCATCAGGACGACCTGCTGACCCGGACGGAGCTTCGCGATCCGCCCTCTTTTCCCTCGGACCACGTGGATTTCGAATCCGTTTCTCACTACAAACAGAAGCTCCTGAACCTTGCCTACGAGCGATTCAAAGAGACACGTAAGAGGGATAGTTACGACATATTCTGCTCGACACATCAAAGCTGGCTTGAGGATTATGTCCTCTTCCAGGTCATCCGCCAGCATTTCAACAGACGATCGTGGAGTGATTGGCCGGCGAAGCTCCGCGATCGTGATCCCGACGCCCTGCATGACGTCAAGGTGCACATGCGGGACGCGATCGACCGGGAGACATTTCTCCAGTACGAATTCTTCCGGCAGTGGTGTTCCCTGAAGAACTACTGCAACGACAGCGGCATTCAGATCATCGGCGACATTGCCATCTACGTTGGTTACGACAGTACCGATGTCTGGGCCCACCGGGACATTTTCAAGCTGACACGAAGGGGCAAACCCAAATATGTCGCCGGATTCCCCCCGGACGCGTTCAGCTCCAAAGGACAGCTGTGGGGAACACCTCTCTACGACTGGGATATGCTGAGAAAGACGGGATACCATTGGTGGATAGAGCGAATTGAGCACGGGCTCTCCATGTACGATGTGCTGCGGATTGACCACTTCCGGGGATTCATTCAATATTGGCAGGTTCCAGCGTCGCACAAAACAGCTGAACGGGGAAAGTGGGTGGAGGGTCCGAAGGACGATTTCGTCAACACCCTCGTCCGGCGATTCGCCTTTCCGTCGCTCATCGTGGAGGTTCTGGGATACATCACCCCGGAGATCACGGAGTTCCTGGAAAAATACGACTTGCCGGATATGAACGTCCTGATCTTCGCGTTTGAGAAGGATTTCGCTTCGGGACCCTACTATCCCCACAATATCAAGAGGAACTCCGTGATCTATACCGACACGCACGACACGCCGACCATTCGGGGGTGGTTTGAGGACCATGCCAAGCCGAAGGAGAAACAACGGCTTTTCCGCTATCTGGGTCGCCGGGTGCCTGCCTCCAAACTGCCGTGGGAAGTGATACGGCTGGCGATGATGGCACGCTCCGATCTGGCTGTCATTCCCATGCAGGACTTGCTGGGTCTGGGCAAGGAGGGGCGCATGAACGTGCCCGGCGTGGCCAAGGGGCAGTGGCGATGGCGGTTTGACTGGGGGCAGCTTGAGTCCGGCGTGGCTGGGAAACTGGCGGAGATGACGGAGACGTATGGGCGGGCGTAGAGAAGAAGAAGTAGTAGACACGAATGACACGGATGAGCACGAATAAGAGACGTCCAGAGTAAGAGAGAGGATCGGGCTGGAGGATGATGGAAGATGAGATGGTGGGCCGAGGCCCACCCTACGAAGAGATCCGGTTCACCGTTGTAAGCGGAAGTCAGGGAGATGTGGATGAAGGTTTGTCCTTGTCTTCTTCGTCCGCGGGGGGCGTGTCCGTCTTTTCGCCGGGAGTGGCGGCGACAGCTTTCTGGATGAACCAGGTCAGGAGGACGGTAGCCACAAAGTCCCACAAAAAGGTGCTCTGGCGATAGTCGGCACTGGAAAAGCGATCTTTGAGGAGATTGGACGCCACGAAGAACAAGACGAAGAGGACCAGGGTGCAGACCCAGGCTGAGGCGAAGGCATCGCGAAAAGAGATTCGCCGCCCGCGATACAGATCCCACTTGGCAAAGACGAGCAATTTGACGACCAGCACCGCGGGGAGCACGGGCAGAAAGAGCGGACGGAACCACTGGGAGATTTCCGGGAATCCCATCGCCACTCCGAAGCCAACGAACAGACTGACCGCCACCGCGACTCCGTAGACCACGACGAGTCCCACTCGCACCGCGCTATCGTCTTTCATCGCAGACCTCCATCAAATGAACGCATGGGCCCAGTTCTGCCTGGATCCCCGTAGAAACCATAGTATGCCGCGCAGGGGATAACAATCAAGACTTTACTGAAGGCGGGCGGGAAGGAAAAAATCTTGATTATGGGGGCGGGAAACGGGATATAAGTCACAGAAGAGAGGATTCGACTGCATGACTTGGCTGCGTAAGGAAAAGTGGCTCGCCCTTTTGGAGGTCCTTCTGGTCTATGGACTGATTATTGCGCTCTGGCGATTGAGCGAGTGGACGAACTGGGCCGAGTGGGACAAGAAGTACTTCGGATGGAGTTCGGGGCTGAAGGTTTTGATGCTGATTTTTGCTCCGATGGGAATTTTGAAGGCGATTGGACGATCACCCGGCAAGTATGGGGTACGGTTTACTCCGGTGGGATACCAGGTCAAGATTTGCCTGCTGACATTGGGGATCTTGTCGCCATTCTATTCGGTTTTCCCCATCCTTTTGCATTACGGATACTCACTGACCGGTCGAGAGTCGGCCCCGATCCTCTCGTTCGTTTTTCTGGCGGGGTTAGTTGCGATCGGGCTGGTTCTGAGGAAATCTCCTCCGCGAGAGGAACGGCCCGCCGGCGCGGTGGAAATGAGTGTGTTTCTTGTTTGGGTGACACTCATGCTTGTGTTAACGGCAGCGACGTTGACGAAGCCAAGCCGCCTGGCGGCGATCACGTACCTACTCGTCGCAACAGGGTTCGGCGAGGAGATCTTTTTCCGCGGGTATATCCAGTCGCGATTGAATAGCGCGTTTGGCCGTCGGTTTTGTACATGGAATACAAGCTGGGGCTGGGGATTGGTGATCACATCGTTACTCTTCGGAATCATCCACGCGTTCAACCCGATCGGAACGCCGTGGTGGAGCGTATGGACGTTTTTCGCAGGGCTGCTGTTTGGTTTTCTGCGAGAAAAGACCGGGAGCATCGCCGTCCCGGCCATCGCGCATGGATTGCCCCTGGCCATTGCGGGAATCCTGCGATGACGGCATAATAGGCTGGAATTCAACTTGGGAGATCAAGGAACATGACAGACCTGGAACGATTTCTGGCGTGCATGGAATACAAATCCGCCGACCGGCGACCCAATCATGAGCTGGGCGTGTGGGGGCAGACGCGGGACCGCTGGGAGCATGAAGCCCCCCAGGCGGTGCGCAATTTCACGTGGGACTGGTTCAGCGGCGAGCCGGCTCTCGGGATGGATCGCAGAGAGTTCCTCGACCTGAACTTCGGGTTTGTTCCGCCGTTTGACACGGAGATTCTGGAAGAGACGGACCGGTACGTGCTGGAAAGAAACGAGCTTGGGATCGTGACCAAGGCCTTGAAGGAAGGCGCGACGTACGGAACCCGGATGTCAATGGATGAGTTTATTTCATTCCCGGTTTCTCGCCCCGAGGATTTTCCCGGGATCAAGAAGCGTCTCATCGCCGCCCTGCCCGAGCGTTACCCTTCGGACCTCGACCAGCGGATCGAGGGCTACCGGCGTCGAAGCTGGCCGTTGATCCTGGGGCGAAATTGCAGTATCAAGGGGTTCTACTGGCGTGCCCGGGAGTTCATGGGCACGGAGAATCTGTCGCTGGCGTGGTACGACTATCCCGAGTTGATGCACGAGATGATGGAATTCTTCGCGGACTTCGTCATGGCGACAGCCCGACCGGTGCTTGAGAAGATCCAGGTGGACTATGTCGTTCTGAACGAAGACTTCGCGATGAAAGGCGGTCCGTTGCTGGGTCCGGAGACGTTTCGTGAGTTTATCTATCCGCACATGAAGCGGATGGTGGATTTTTTCCGCAAGCACGGGACAAAATACTTCGTTGTCGATTCCGACGGTAACCCGACGAAACTGATTCCGCTCATGCTGGACGCGGGAGTAGATACAATCTGGCCAATTGAACGGGCGTCGGAGGTCAGCCCGCAGGATTGGCGGCAGCAGTTCGGCCGATCCCTTCGGCTATGGGGCGGAGTTGATAAACGTATTCTGGCGAAGGGACCGGACGCCATCCGTCGACACATGGCCGAGTTCATCCCACTGATTGAGGAAGGCGGGTTCATTCCGACGGTGGACCATACCGTCCCGCCGGATGTGTCGTGGGACAACTTCCGATACTACATGGACTGCAAGCAGGCCCTGCTGGCAGGCGAGTTCGGCAAGCTCGGGTAGCGAAGACGCGAAGCCGTACCGTCCAACGCGATGCATCGCATGATGGAATCACATTCGACCGCTGAAGAACAAGTCGATCATCAGGGCGCGTTGGCGATCGCTGAAGATGTGATTGGTCGCCAGTGCCCAGGTCAGCAGAACGAGTCCGGCCACCACAGCCAGCCAGCCTGGCAGCAGAAGAATCGCAGAGGACACGATCACAACGATCAGTCCCCGGGAGATCGGTCGTTTCTGAAGACGGATAAATGTCAACGTGATCAGGATCGCGGGAATGGCTGACAAGACGGCAGCGTCGGCGGCCCCCACGAGCGCGTGAGAGGACTTGATGAGGAAGACACCCAGCAGAATATTGGCGCCCAACCCCGTCAACCACGACCAGAGCATGAGGTGCATTTTTTCAATCAGGACAAACTGAATGGAAAGGAAACTCAGCACGGTCAGGCACTGGAAGAAGAGAAAAGTCTGCGGGAATATCTCGATAACCTGCCCCAACTGCTTGGGAAAGATGACGGCCAGGGGACTGCGAAGACTGACCAGAACGATGGCGGCCATGAGCAAGGCCAGGAGGACGAGTTTGGAGTAGAAATCAAGTTGGGAATCGGCCTGGGGACGATCGCCCTTTTCCCACATGGTACAGACACTGGTCATCGCGACGGCCGACAGGGCCACACCGAAGACGAGAATCAGTTGCCCGATCAGTCGGCTGGCGGCAAACGTATCGCTATATAATCCGGAGCCGAATTTCGTCAGATGCCAGAGGGAATATGTCTGCCATGCCTGCCAGATGATCCCGGCGATGGACGCCCAGAACCCGAAGGTGATCAGTTGCTTCGACAGAGGTCCCCAGGGAACGGTTTCGCTCTCCTGCTCCTTCTCCGGCAGGCGTTTGCTGAGAACCAGGCCCCAGATAATCGCGGGGATAAGCAAAGCCGCCACGTACGCCCACATCACGTATTGCGCCTTGGGACCGATGTAAACCAAAGCCAGGATTGTCAGCAGGAAATAGAGTACGCCGTGGAACAACTCCATATACGCCAGGGCTGGGAACATCCGAAGCCCCTTGAGGATGGAGGCGATCAGGAAGTAGGTGATGATGACGAAGATGGCAACGAAGGTGACATGGGCCAGGGGCATGACGACCGCGGCGGAGAGGTCTTTTCCGACGAAGATGGCTTGGCCGAGGGGACGGCTGAAGGCGATCAGGAGGAGGCTTGCGACCAGCGAGACTCCCACGGTCAGAGCACAGGCCAACCCCAGGAACGAGAGTAGGCTTCTGCGGCTCTGGTAGGTGGGGACATATCGGGTCACGGCTTCGGTCAGTCCGAGCGAAACCAGGGGCGCGAGAATATTGATTGCCTGCAGCGCCACGCTCAGGAGCCCGTACTGCCCCGTTTGCTTGGCCAGCAGCCAAGCCAAGACCAACCCACGGACGAAACTCAGGCCGCGATACAGTGCGGTGGCCGGAAGATAAACCCGGACCGACTGACTCACGCCGGATATTCGGAACACGCCATTATTCGTGGTGCCTTGCTCGGCCATGCAGACATTATGCAGTCCCGGCCTCGCCGTGACAAGAGTCCCATGGCGTTTCCGCGGAAATTCGCCGCAGATCCCGCGGATTCTGATCATGGAGCGTAATTACGTCCGTCCGACGGACTTGAGGCGCGTTCGCGCTTCGGGATTTCTATTGCAATTTTCCGGGAATCTTCATAGGCTATATTCCCGTACCTATTTCTCCCCACGTACATATAATATCAATACGTTGCGTGAGATAGGCGCGTGAAAGGAGTTGTGAGATGCTGGGTTTGAGGAGGTCATTACCTCTGGTCTTGGCTGTTGCGTTTGCCGTAATTGGTGTTCATCCGTTATTCGCTGATGACGACGATGACAAGAAGGATAAGAAGCGCCGCAAGGACATGATGGAACTGGCGTATGTGGAGAAGGCCCTTGTCGGACTCCCCCCGGGACTCAAGGCCATCGCCTTTATCCCCTTCTCGCAAGCCATACAGGATAAGGAAGGCGTCTTTTCCGCCCGGGAAAAAAAGATGGGCGACGAAATCACAGCCGCCATTGCCCAGCGGATGCAGGAAGTGTCGCGCCAGTTCAATATTCCCCTCAATATTGTCGACCGGGAATCGGTGGCGGCGATTATGAAGGAAAAAGACCTGGCCGACGCCGGTCTGACCCAGGAAGACAAGGCTTTACAGCTAGGCAAACTGGCTAACGCCCAAGCCATCTGCTACGGGCGGATGAGCATCGACGTGCACAAGGAGGAAGGGGTTTCCAAGACATTCCGACCGGTATTCTCCACCGGCGAGCGTGTCACCGTCCACCGCGACCCGTACCGTCCGCATCGGCGGGTCATCACGCGTGAACCGACCATTAACGGCGGCATTCAGTCCGAACCGGTGCGGCAGATCCGCCGCACGATCACTGTGTCCGCGACGGTCAAGCTGGTATCGATTGCGACGGGAAAGAGCATTGTGACATTCAATCGCCGACTCATGGAGACGGCGGAACGGAAACCCAGTCTTTTTATGGGTGAAGACGCCCAGGAAATCCAGCTTCGTCCCGAAGACGAAACGATCGAGCGGTTGTTCAATGCGATGGTCGATGAATTTGTCGCCCAACTACTGCCCCATGAAGTCCGGTTTGAGGTGAAGGTGGCCGGCCCGAAGGCAAAACTCGCCAAGACCGCCGCCAAGTTCCTCCAAGCAGGAAATTATGACAAGGCCATCGAACTTTTCCGGGAAAGCCTGGAGTCCAAACCGGACGATCACGCCGCCCATTACGATCTTGGTATAGCTTATGAAATATCAGGTCAGCCCAAGAAAGCGTTAGAATGCTATGAACGTGCTTACAGTCTGAAGGACCAGGACATCTATCTTGAGGCTGTCCAACGGATTAGGCCAAGAATACAGGCGGCAAGTGGTGAGGTTCAGAAGGCCCCGGCGGAGAACAAACCCGCCCCCGAACCCGCTACGGACGAGGATGGAAATACTGATCCATCTGCCGCATCTTTACGATGATATGGAAATATTGTACAATTCTCGGAATTGTAAGATCTTTTTTGCAAGGAGATTTAGCGATGAAACGGTCGATTTGGGTCGTGGTGGCAGGACTGTTGATGCCTGCCCTGGTTTCGGCGAGCCCGGTCAGCGAGGCGCAGAAGAAGCTGCTGGCCAAGCGGGCGGCTGAAGCCGACTGCTATCGGAAGCTGACGGAGATCGTCATGGGACTGAAGATCAACGGCAACACCCTTGTTCGCGACTTCGTTACGGAGTCCGATACCATTCAGACGGAAGTGAATTCCTTTATTCGGGGCATTCGGTTGAGTGCTCCGCGATATTTCGATGACGGCAGCTGCGAAGTGACCGGCGAGATTACCTGGAAGAAGGTGGTCGCCTGTCTGCGAGAGACTCATTCGCGGCATTATGTGGGGGATCATATCAAGGCCAGCGACTTCAACGCGATGGAATCGCGGAATGAGATTTCCGTGATCAAGGCGACGGGAACCGGCGCCCCGCGTCCTGACGCCCCGATCGATCAGGCGGACGGAACGGTATGCCAGCCGGGACCGGAAGAGTATCCTTCGCCGTCGATTCCGGACTTGTGGCGGCAGATCGGTCCGCAGGGTCGTCTGATGGCCATGCGGGCCGCCGAGTTGGACGCCTATCGCCGTCTGGCGGAACAACTCCGGGGATTCAAGATCACCTCCACCACCTCCGTAAGGGATTTTGTGACCGAGTCCGATGAAGTTGCCACGGATCTGAACACGACCCTTCGCGGCGCCAAGACCGTTCATGTGTATTTCCATAAAGATGAGCCCATCGTTGAAGTGACCAAAGAAATCCCCTGGGAGAAGATCATCGCCACGATCCGTGAATCGACCACAACGCACATCAAGAATAACCATATCAAGGACAGCGTCTTCCGCGAAGTCACCGAGCGGGTGGAGAAGAAGTACTTCCGGGCCACCGGAATGGGCATTCCCCCGGAGCGATTTGTGGACCGGGGTCGATCCGCAATGAAGGTAGCTCCGCCCGCGTGGCTGAGCAAGCCCATCAGCGCGACGGGAGAAGGCGTGATCAAGAATGAAGGCAACGCCGCGCAAGCCAAGTTGATGGCCACCCGGGCCGCCGAACTGGACGCGAAGCGGAAACTGGCCGCGCTGGTTGGTGGGCTGGAAGTTCAGGGCAGTACCAAGGTCCGCGATTTCGTCGGCAAACGGGACGAGATCCGCACGGAACTCGATGCCGTCATCGACGGCGCCTATATAAAGAACACGCAGGTCGGAACAGACACCGTCAAGGTGACGGTGGAAGTCCCCGGCGCCCGAGTCTGGAACGTGATCGCCGATGAACTTGGCTCGGCGGGCAGTGCCACCAGTCAACAGGAAGAGAAGACGGAATAACGAAAGGAGTCGTGCATGTACGGAACCCTGATCAGGGGCACAAGCGTGTTGATTTTGTTGGTCGCGATGGTCGCTGGATTGGCGGCTTTGCCCGGCTGCGGCGAGCGGCGTCGCGAGGTGGTTGTCGTAGAACAGCCGCCCCGTGAGCGAACGGTGATCGTGCACCAACCTCGCCACGAGCGAACGGTAATCGTAGAAAAACATCCCCCTCGCCAAACGGTGATTGTCGAAAAGAAACCGCGGCATGAGCGAACCGTAGTCGTCGAAAAGCCTCGCCATGAACGAACAGTGATTGTGGAGAAGAAGCCCCGCCACGAAAGAACCGTTGTGGTCGAGAAGAAAGACAAACACCACGACAAGGAAGTGAAAATCAAGATAAAGAAAAAGGATTAGTAAAGGACATTAGCCATGAAGAAATTGATCAGTTCTCTCCTGACCGTTGCCATGATGCTTGTTTTGACCGGCGCCCTTTCCGCCATGATCGGATGTGAGAAGCGCGAATACCACCGGCATGAAGAAAAGGTTCAGAAAGACGTCATCGTTGACGAAGGTCCGGTCGTAGAGTAGTAAGACACGTACAAAGGCCCGGGGCCGGTGTATGCCGTGTCCCGGGTCCTGTTTTTTGCCCCCTCGACACGACAGCCGACCGAATTTATTCCCGTGATTCCAACATATTCAGGAAGGCCTCGTCCTCGCCCGGTTTCATCCGGTAACAGTGCTCGGCGGATGGGTACTTCCCGGCGGTGACACCCTCAACGTACTGTCGCAGCGCGTCCGTCATCGGTAGTTTGAACTCGCCATACTTGTGAACGAATTTCGGCGAGCTTCGCGGGTACAACCCGAGGATATCGTAGATCACCTGCACCTGACCGTGGCATGCCGGTCCGCTTCCGATTCCGATTACCGGTACACTCACCCGGCTGACAATCGCCTCGGACACGTTCGGCGGCACGCATTCCAGAATAAGCATACGGACTCCCGCCTGCTCCAACGCCTTCGCCTGCTCCACCAGATCCAGCGCCGATTCGGCGTCTCGTCCCTGCACTTTGAACCGCCCGAACATGGCGGCCGACTGGGGCGTGAATCCCACATGCCCGACGACGGGGATTGTCGCCTTCACCAACGCCTGCGTGGTATCCAATACATTCCATCCCCCCTCCAGCTTCACAGCGTCTGCGCGTCCCTCGGCCATGAATCGCCCGGCATTGCGCACCGCCTCCTCCACGCTCGGCTGATAGCTCATGTACGGCATGTCCCCGATCAGGAAGACATCCGAAGCCCCCCGCCGCACCGCCTGGGTATGGCGAATCATCATATCCATATCCGCCTGGAGGGTGTCTTCGTAGCCGTACACGTTCATGGCGACGGAATCGCCGACGATGATCGCATCCACCCCGGCCTCCTGGGCCAGAACGGCGAACGGGTAATCATACAGGGCCAGCATGGAGATCCGCTGACCTCCGCGAGCTTTTTCGTAGAGCGTGGTAATTGTCGTTTTTTCTCTTTCTGCCATTGTGTGCTTCCATCCAATTTGACCTAGCTATTTTACGGCTTCTCGTTATAATATAAAGCAATTTTTAGTGGAGTATGTCATGACCCGACGCGATTACGTCAAGGCAGCCATTGAGCATCGAACCACGGACCGTGTCCCCTATTGCATCGATGTCTGTCCCGACGCATGGGACATCTTCAAATCCCGCGCCGACGGCAAGGGTCTTACCGAATTCCTCGACAACGACGTATACGACATAACCGTGCCCTGGTGGAATTGGCACGACCTTGGAGCCGCCTGGAGCGGGCCGGACACTCCGACTTCCCGGGCGAAAGTCCTTGGCTACGGCAACTATCAGGACACGCTCGACCAGATCAAGCAGGCCAAAGACACGAGCGACAAATACCTGCTGGTCCGGATCTATGGCAGCCATTTTGAGAAGGCGTATTTTTCGCGCGGGATCGAGAACTTCCTGGCCGACATAGCGGGGGACCCGCCATTTGTGCAACGGCTCTTGAATTTCATCATTGATCGAAACATGGTCATGCTGGAGAATTTCCTCGCCCTTCCCGAGATCGATGGCGTCCTTCTCGGCAGCGACTGGGGGTCTCAGATCGATCTGTTGATGTCGCCCGATGTCTGGCAGGAGATGATCCGCCCCGGCGAACAGCGGGAATACGACCTGATCCACAGCTACGGCAAGGACGTCTGGATTCACTCCTGCGGCTGCATTGAAAAAATCATTCCCTCTCTGATCGAGATGGGTGTCGATGTACTGAATCCTGTTCAGCCTGAGGCCATGGACATTTACCGGCTCAAGGAACGCTATGGCGACAAACTTACCTTCTGGGGCGGAATCAGTACGCAACAAACGCTTCCCTACAGCACGCCTGACCAAGTGAAAGCCGAGGCCCGGCGTGTGCGCGACGCCATGTCTAAGAATGGCGGCTATATTTTCTCTCCCGCCCAAGGTATCCAAGCCGATGTCCCAGTGGATAACTTCCTCGCCCTTCTCGAGGTCGCCCGGGAGAAAATCTCCTCCTGACGAACAATCCTGTTTTTTCTGACTTTCCACAAACCAAAGATAGAATTAGGGAACAGGGGTGGATGACTCCATCGCTGTAGTTTTATACGAACCAGTTTCCCCCTAAGGGAATACAATTTGTTAGAGGGCATCTCTGGAAATTACGTATAAAACACTGAGGGTGTAGGATCAGCAAAATAGGAATTCTATTTTTATTATGCTTGGCGCCAATCGGAGTAGGGAGGGTGTGGCCAATGACGCAAATCACGGCTCTTCAGGACCGCGAGGAAGTACTTCAGCATATTCAGAAGGTTCAGCAGAGTTTTCATATCAAGGCTCCAAATTTGCCGGAGCATTATCCCTGGCTGAACGTTAGCAGACCTCTGACACAGGAAGATGTTCGAGGGAAAGTACTCCTGCTTGATTTCTGGACGTATTGCTGCATCAACTGTATGCACACCATCCCGGATCTGAAGTTTCTGGAGAAAAAATACGCGAATCGGCCTTTTGCCGTCATTGGCGTACATTCGGCAAAGTTTACGAATGAGCGGGAAACAGGAAATGTCCGTCAATCGATTATCCGTCACGAAATCGAGCATCCGGTCATTGTGGATCAGAATTTTGGGCTCTGGCAGGCGTACGCTGTGCACGCCTGGCCAACGCTTGTTCTCGTCGACCCGGACGGAAATATCGAAGCCGTATTTTCCGGCGAAGGACACCGCGACACGATCGACATGTATATCGACGTCCTCCTGGAACTCTACGAGAAACGGGGCGACCTGAATCACCAACCGCTGCCGGCCCACCTGGAAAAGGATCGCCGTCCCGAGTCGGTCCTGAATTTCCCCGGCAAACTCCTGGCAGATCCCGATCGTCAATGGGTCTTCATCGCGGACACCGACAATAATCGAATACTTGCCACCGATCTTCAGGGACGGGTCATTCATACGATCGGGGGATCCCAGGCGGGTTTCTCCGACGGCAATTTTCAGTCCGTCCGTTTCCACCATCCGCAGGGCATGGCGTTGTACAAGGACAAGTTGCTCATCGCGGACACCGAGAATCATGCCATTCGCCAGGTTGATTTCCATACCCGCCAGGTCCGCACAGTAGCCGGCACCGGCTGGCAGGGTCATTATCACCAGGTGACGGGCTATGGCCCGGATATCCCGTTGAGTTCGCCCTGGGACCTGACCGTGATCGGCGACAAGTGCTATATCGCGATGGCGGGCTCGCATCAGATTTGGGTGCTCAACATGGAACTGCTCACGGTTGAGGCGTACGCCGGAACGGGTCAGGAGGCCCGCATCGACGGCGTCCGCAAGAAGGCCGCCTTTGCCCAGCCTTCGGGGATCACGTCTGATCCGAAAGGTCGGTTCCTTTTCGTCGCGGACAGCGAAGTCAGCAGCATCCGGATGATCGATCTGGAACGAAACGGATACGTCTCCACCCTGGCCGGCGGCGACTTGTTCGAATTCGGCGATGAGGATGGAGCGGGCGACAAGGCGAGGTTCCAGCACCCGCTGGGCATTGAGTATATCGACGGGAAGCTGTATGTCGCCGACACTTATAACCACAAGATCAAAATCGTCGAGCCGGAGTCCGGACAGGTCCGATCCTACCTCGGAACGGGAAAGCCCGGATTCAAGGACGGTTTGGCGCCCGAGTTCTACGAGCCGGCAGATCTCTCGGCCTATGATGGGAGGCTGTTCGTGGCCGACACCGACAACCACCATATCCGCGTGGTCGATCTGCGGACCCACGAAATAAAGAGCATGACAATCCAGGACAGCGCAGCCACAAAGCCCGTCAGCGTAACCCATCTGCAATCACTGCCCGTTTCGAGCAACGTGCAGGAAAAGCCGCAGAACGTGTCTTCGTCCGGTTTCATCCTTCACGTCGGGATTCACATTCCCAAGACCCAGGAATTCACGCCCGCGGCGCCGTTCCAGTACCTGTTGCTCGGAAGCGAGGAGGCGTTCGATTTGCCGGGCCTCAACCAGATCCAGTCGCCGTCGAAGGCCATGCGGAGTTTTGAGGTGCCCGTCAAGGTGAAGGTCGCCGAAGGACGATACCCGCTCCGCCTGCAGCTTCAGTACTTTTATTGCGACAAGGCGCCGTCGGGAACCTGCAAGATGCGCACGGTCGAACACGTCATTCCCATCGACATCCATCGCTCGGGACAGACGGAGGTGTCCATCCAGGATATGCCGAAGTAATTTGCGTCGCACGAATCACTCAGGCGAGAGAGTCACTTGGTATCCGACTTTTTGATTGACAGAATTGCTCTTCCATAGCAAGCTAGAGCGAAACAATTCAGCAATAAAGGAGATATCAGATGATTCGTAAGATTTCGTATAAATTCGGTACCGCGTTCTCGGCCGGCGAGTGGAACATCAACGGCGGCGGGTCTCGTTTCACGGCTGGAACCCGGGCTCCGATAGCCATGGCGAAGAAACTACCACTGCTCCGCAAGGCGGGCGTAACGCATCTGGAATTCCATGACACGGAACTTCCGCCGGACCAGACGAAGAAATTCCGCAAGCTCCTGGACAAGGAAGGTCTCAAGACGGGCATGGTTACGGCCAATCTGTTCCGCCGACGGGAATTCATCAACGGCGCGTATGACTCGCCGGATCCCAAGGTCCGCAAGATGGCCATCGACATCAGCAAGCGGTATCTCGCCGCCGGCATCAACGATCTGGACGCTGAAACCTACGTCTACTGGGTCGGAACGGCCGGGTTCGATCACGAATTCGCCAAGGACCACGTCACCCACATCAAATATATCGTCGACGCCCTCAACCAACTCGTCGAGTTCGGCCTCGAGCAGTTCGGCGAGGACCAGATGATCCCCATCCTCATCGAACCCAAACCCAATGAGCCGAGGAACTACATGTACGGCGGAACCGTCGGCGACGCGCTGGCGCTGATCTCCATGATGGACCCCAAACTCGCCCCGTGGGTGGGAATCAACCCGGAAAAGGCCCATTCGACCATGGCGGGCTTAAGTTACTCGCTGGATCTTTCCATGGCCCTAGCGGCGGGCAAGCTCGGACACATTCACCTGAACGATCAGTCCCGCCCCGCGTTCGATCAGGATTATGCCTTCGGCGACACCGATCCGCTCGGCTGTTTTGCCGCCGTCTGGACGCTCAAGAAGAACAACTACAACGGAATGATCGGAATCGACGTTCAGCCGTACGGTACCGACACCGGCGATCAGTACGCGGAGAGCGTTGCCCGCACAATTCGCAACTTCAAGCGATTCGTCGCCTGCTGCGACCGTATCGACGACAAGAAACTCGCCGCCCTGCAGGCCAAGAGCGATCAGGCAGGCGTGGCAGACCTGGTCGCCAAGGCGCTGACCGGCGCACGCATGTAATCTCGCTATTTGGTGAGATCCAGGATAAGCGGTACTTCCCGGCACTGGTTCTGCATATCGCAGCGGATGCAGTCGGTCCAGACTTTGTGAGGCAGTTGGGATTTGTCCACGACGGTGAATCCCAATCGTTCAAAGAAAGGCGTCTCAAACGTCAGGGCGAATACCTGCCACAGACCGAGGCGACGCCCCTCAGCCACGGCGTCCAGCACGAGTTGCTTTCCGATGCCGCAACCGACATGGTTTGGATCGACCGCCAGGCTTCGAACTTCGCCCAGGTCCCGCCACAAGAGCGCCAGGGCGCAGCAGCCCAAGACCCGATCGCCCGGTCCGACGAAAACCCGAAACTCGCGAATCCGCTCATACAAATCCTCCAGGGCGCGAAACAGCATTTTGTGCCGCTCGGCGTAATAACTGATCAGGTGATGAATCTCATCGACGTCCCGCATCAGCGCCGGTCGAACCGTGCCCTGAACTTTGACGCTCTTTCCTTCGCTCATGTCGTTGGCCCATCCTGCCGTTCAACTTTGTCCACGTTACTCGTGACCTTCCCATCGGCGAACTCGCTGACGATCTGGTCGTTCTGCGATACCATATCGATCGACGCCACTATTTTAGAGTCTTTTGCCCGCCGGACAACCGCAAAACCCCGCCGAAGCACGTTTCGGTAGTCGCAGGTGATCACCCGGGCCTCCAGGCTCCTCAGCAGCAGCGATTTTGCCTCCACAAACTTGGCTGTGAACGATTTCAGCGTCGTCTCCAGCGTCGACAGATTGTAGGCCCCTTTCAGGGCGCGATACCGCGGGCTCTGTTCCTTCAGAACGGTCGCCTGCCGGGCGAGTCTGGCCTTCTGCGCCGTCAGAAGCGTGCTCATCGCAAACTTCAGAGACTGCTGGAGCTTGACGACCTGATTGCCGGCTTTGGCCACCAGTACGTTGGGGGAAATCCGACCGAGCCTCAGTTCGGACTCGTGGGCCCGGTTCCGACTCATCCGGGCGATTCGTTTCATTCCATTTCCTAAGCGCTGAATCTCTTCATCCAGTTGCCGAACAAACGATCCGAGAATAATCACTGGGTGGCGGAACATGCCGCGTCCCGCCAACTGCCGCAATCGGCCCCGCTCAATCGTCAAGGTCTGCGTCGTCACGCCCCGAAGGCGATGATAGTAGTCTCGAATTTCATCCATGACGTCCGTAAGGACCGGCGTAACCGCCTGGGCCGCCGCCGTCGGGGTGGCCGCCCGATGATCCGCCACCAGATCGGCGATCGTCACATCCACCTCGTGCCCGACGCCGCTGACGATAGGCAGTTTCGAGCGATAGATCGCCCTAGCCACAACCTCCTCGTTGAACGCCCAGAGGTCCTCCAGACTGCCGCCTCCGCGAACCAGAAGGACCACATCAACGGCCAACCGCCGGGCATTTCTGTTGAGTTCCTCGATCGCGGCGGCAATTTGCGGCGCCGCTTCCTCTCCCTGAACCTGGACCGGAAATACGAGCACCCGCCCCACCGGCCAGCGGATTTCCAGCGTCCGCAGAACATCGCGGATGGCAGCCCCCGTCGGACTGGTCACCACCGCGATCGTCAGGGGAAAGGCGGGAATGGGCTTCTTATGGTCGGAATCGAAAAGACCTTCCTTCTCCAGCTTCTCCTTGAGCTGGCGAAAGGCGAGTTCCAACTCCCCCAATCCGTACGGACTGACTTTCGTAACATAAAGTTGATATTGCCCACGGGGACCATAGACGTCAACTTCCCCGTGAACGACCACAGCCATTCCGTCGGCCAGGTGAAATTTCAACCCGTTCGCCTTCGATCGCCAGAAGGCGCAGCTGATCTGCGACTGCGAGTCCTTCAGCGTGAAATAGATGTGCCCGGAGCTCGCGGCGCACAGATTTGAGATTTCCCCCACGACCGCGATGGTTCCCGTAAATGCGTCCTTGATCGCCCCTCGAATCTTCCGAGTCAGTTCCGTCACGGTAACAGGTTTGGACTCAGACTTCTTGGCCTTGGGTACTTTGATGGGCGTCACCTTAGGGGCCTCGGGTTCCGAGGGCGGTGCGGACGTAAGTTCTCCGGCCTCTTCTCCGAAGAGAAGCTGAAACAGGGCATCGTCGGGTCCTTTTCGTTTTTTCCGCATACAGGAATTATAGAAGGGAAATCCCCCGGCGCATAGGGCCGACCCCTGACTTTCAGGTCCACAAAATGCCTAATCGGCAGCGTTGCCCTATTCCACGACCTCACTGACCTCAACATCCAGGCCGGCTTCGGAGATAAGCACCTGCCCAGCGGGAAGAATGACATGAAGACAGGCGCCTTGCCCCGGACCTTCGCTCTCCGCGAAGATTCGTCCACCCATCGTGGCCAGCGTCTTGGCACACCAATGCAGACCCAGGAATGACGACTCTCCGCGATCCGATTTCGACGTATGCATCCGATCAAAGATGGCTGTCAACTTGTCCCGATCGATCCCGTTGCCATTGTCAATGAACCGGACATGCACCAGGTCCTTGCCGTCTTGCTGCTCGAAACCGACTTCAATATTGATCTTGCCATCGATGGATCCACGTCTCTGGATGGACTCCGCCGCATTGGTGAACAGGTTTGCGAACACCTGGAGCAGCAGGATTCGATAGCCGCGAACGGCAGGAGTCTTGGACGGCTCGAAATCCATCTCCACAGATACCGCCTGAAGCAGGTTATCCGGAACCAGAGACGTTGAATCCCGCACCAACGTATCCAGAGGAATGTCTTCGATCAATCGCTCCACTTGGCCAAACCGCTCATGCTCGGCCAGAATGTCGCGGATCTGCGAGGCGCGAAACGCTACATTTTCAAGATGCTCCACCTCGTGAACCTCGCCTTGAGACGTCAAATCCTTCCGCAGGTCTTCCACTTGTACCATGAGCGGATCCAGCGCCTTGTGAATGTGGTCAAGCGTCCCCTTCGCCATCTCCGCCAATCCGGTGTGATATGATTGTTCGAGAAGTTTCTGCCGGGTGTGGGACAATTCCTGAAGCATGTTGTTGAACTCGCGGGCGAGCGTACCGATCTCACCGTCGTATTCAAGAGGAATTCGCAAGGAAAGATTCTTGCTCCCCGCAACGGCCATCACATGCCGGGTCAACCTGGATATGGGACTGACAATAACGTGCTGGAGAAAGAACAACACCACCAGCGAGACGATCAGCCCGATGCCCAGAATGGAAACCAGGGCAAACCGCTCCGCGGTATTCCCGGTCGCGATAATCGTCCGGGGAATATCCGCTCGCATGAGCAGTACGGGCGTACCCGCAACATCCGGAATAAAGGCAAAAATGCTCAGTGTTTTCGGATTATCCCTCATCAAGTATTCGTCCGACTTGGCGGAGGTTAAAACTGCGACGGCAGTTTCGTTCTCAGGGATCTGCCCTCCCTGAAATGGCCAGACATTGAAATCCACGCAGGTCTGTTCCCGCAATCTGGCAATGATATCTTCCTCAAGGAGTTGCCCCATAACGAGAGTGCCGCGAGTGGGCCCTTTTTGGTCGCTGGGAACAATCTGACGTGCCGCCACAATCATCGGACCCTCAGGCATTGATGCAATGCCGTACCCGGAATCTCCACCCTTCTTCTTGAATGCTGCCAGGTATTCTTTAAACGCCGAATCATCGGGGAGATTCGAAATCACCTTCAGATCGTTCGATTTTGTTTCCCGAACTCCACCCCACACAAGCTGGTCTTTTGAATTAAGAAAGTAGACCCGATTCAGCCGGCATTCCTTGAACGTTTCAACCGGCAAACATGATTTGATGAAAGCTTCATTGCGATCCGAGACGAATTTGTACGCGTCATCCCATGCCGCCCAGTCCTGACACAGTCGGTCCAGGTGGCGACACTCTCGAAGCAACGCCTCCTTGCACCGATTGATATCCTTTTCGGCCTCGGTCCGCTCAATGGCCAGAAAGCTGGGGAAAAGCACATATCGCTGAACACCAAAATCCAACGCGGCGTACAGAGCGAAAACCCCCACCAGGATGACCAACGTCTTCGATCGTAACGACATCACCATTCCTCCAGGTCCGATATTCATCCGAAGATGCCTGAACATTTAATCCAATATAGCACAGACTTGTTAGGGCTATCGGCAAACGGAAGACCTTCCATAATCTCGGAGTCACGGATCTCCACACAACGGCTGGAAATCTCCGATAACTCTGGACTATATGCCTTCGAGTCACCCTTTACGAAAGATATGGGTGGCAGGTATACTATGCCCATCGAAAGGAGACTACTATGAAAGTGATCGCATTCAATGGCAGTGCGCGGAAGGACGGAAATACGGCCATCATGATCAACGCGGTATTTGATGAACTCAAGAAGGAAGGCATCAAGACCGAGATGATTCAGTTATCGGGCAAGAAGATTCGCGGCTGTGCCGCCTGCTACAAATGCTTCGACCGGAAAGACCGGCGATGTGCGATCAAGAATGACGTCCTGAACGGGTACATCGAGAAGATGCTTGAGGCCGACGGCATCATCCTCGCCTCCCCCACCTACTTCGCCGACATCACCACGGAACTCAAGGCCCTGATCGACCGCGCGGGTCTGGTCGCCAAAGCCAACGCGGAAATGTTCAAACGCAAGGTGGGCGCCGCCGTCATCGCCGTTCGACGGGGCGGCGCCGTCCATGCCTTCGACTCGATCAACCACTTCTTCCTTATCAGCCAGATGATTATTCCCGGGTCCTGCTACTGGAACATGGGCATCGGCCGGGAGAAAGGTGAAGTGTTGAAAGATGAGGAAGGAATGCGAACCATGAGAATTCTCGGCGAGAACATGGCCTGGTTGATCAAGAAGATCAATACCTAAGCAGGATGTAATGGCGGAACATTCGGCAGTTATGAAACGCTCGCCAACTCCCGGTCTTCATTTGTCGAGCGAAGTTTTTTCCCGGCCTGCGAATCGTTGACCGAGATCTCGAACAATTGGCTGTTCTCCGCCAGCAAGGCGTTTACCTGGGACACAAGTTCCTGCAGCTCCTTGTCATCCTTCAGCCCGAGCATCTGGCAGGCCTCATCCGTCAACGGAAGAACCGGATACCCGGGAACGAGAGGCATGGAACTCCGATAGCTCAAATCATCCGCCGCCTTGACGATTCGACTCAACAGCCGATTGTCGCTTCGATCGGTCTCCGCGTGGTGGCAGCGCAGAATCTCACCGAGAAACGACGGCATGTTCCACTTCTCGAACAGGTACACGGACGCACGGTCGTGACTGATACCGAATTCCTTCACTTCCGCCTCCGAAAACGTCATACGGTCTTTCGTCACGTGGTTGATGACGTTCTCATATTGGCTCAGGTGCAGGTTCATCATGGCCAGTTTCCCGATGTCATGCATGACACCCACCAGGAAGGAATCTTCCACAAGCCGCTGATTGTTGAATCGTTCTGCCAGGAACTTCGCGATCAGACCGACGGCCAGCGAATGCTTCCAAAATAGCGTGACATCAAAATTGGATGGCCGAGGACCCTGAAACAGCGTCATCATGTTGGCCACATGAACAATCCGCCGCGTCTCCCGCAATCCCAGAATGATGATGCCCTGCTCAATCGTCCGAATCCGGCGGGGGAAGCAGTAGAACGAAGAATTGGACAACTGCAGGATCCGCGTCGCCAACGTGGTATCTTTTTCAATGTATTTGGCAATGTCGTTGATGCTGACCTCGGAATCCTCGAGCTTGGCAATCAGGCTCGGTCCCGAGGGTGTCCCGAATCGAATTTCGCTGAGCCTCGCAAAGATCCGGCTGCATATCTCCGCGTCGCCTCGCGGCTGGTTCGCCGAAGCGGTTACGTCCACGCCCGTCTTGTGGACCTTGAGCCCCGGATCTTCATGCACCTCGAGGATTGAATGAATGAGACCCTCGTTATAGGCGTGCTCAAAAAGCTCACAGACCATCGGATCGAACTGGGTTCCCGACATCTCGCGAATCTCAGTCAGCGCCGTCGCCGGACTTAATCCTTCCCGATACGGACGATCCGACGTCATCGCGTCATATGCGTCCGCCACACTCAGGATTCTGGCGATCAAAGGAATCGCGTCCCCACTCAACCCCAGGGGATAACCATGCCCATCGTACCGTTCATGATGTAACATGCCGTCCAGGGCGATCTTCAGTTCCGGAATACTGCTCAGCATGCTTCGGCCGATGGCGGCATGCGACTTGATAACCTCGTACTCGTCTTTGCTCAACTTGCTGGGTTTGCATAAAATGCTGTCGGGGATTCCGATCTTCCCAATATCATGCAGCAGACCCGCCAGCCTGACCTCCGAATGCGGAATGTAGTACTTTGGAACGTGCTTTTCCGCCATGGCCGCAATGGCCAGGGCATATAGCGTGACCCGCTCCGCATGGCCGTGAGTGTACTTGTCCTTCGCGTCCAGCGACGCGCTGAACGCCTTGGCCATACCGATCAACGCCCATTTTGCCTTCTCCCGCTGGTGGGCATTGTCCAGCAGACCCGAGCAGATCGACAACAAGACCGTCAACGCGTTTTCCTGGTGCGCGTCCAGTTCGGAGGCATTGTCCGCGATTACCACAAACATCAGCCCCATGACCTTTCGTTTGACCCGCAGAGCCCTCACCAACCATTTGAGACCATGGACCCGGTCGCGAAACGTGAAGCTCTCCTTCTTGCTGACGGAGAAAACCTTCAGGATCTCCTGCTCGTGATGTCCGAACATATCGAGAACCTTATCGTCCGCCAGATTCTTGATCGACGTCAGCCGAAGAGTGTTCGTCACCGGATCGGTGATGAAGATCGCGCCCGCTCCGGACTTGGTGA
The DNA here is from genome assembly GCA_964563935.1 of uncultured Phycisphaerae bacterium. Taxonomy (GTDB): domain Bacteria; phylum Planctomycetota; class Phycisphaerae; order JAAYCJ01; family JAAYCJ01; genus JBAZZQ01. Next base: position 22,905 of record CAZLZE010000057.1, read on the forward strand.
TCCGCACGGCCTCTGTCAGGATCCCCGCCAGTCCTCTCGGCAGCGTCTCCTCCTCGGCAAAGTCCATCTCCACCTGTTTTATGACGTCCACCAGATGATCCATATACGTCCTTCCCTTATCCCTGCATATAAGATATGATCTCAACTGAAGAAATCGTCCAGCCGACACACCAGCTTTAGTGTAACTAAGGCTCCTACAGCGCAGCGCAAGACATGAAGCGGTTATTTGATGGAAGGAAGCCCAGCGATTGCGAAGCCGCACCCTCCGCGTCCCACGTAAGGACCGATAATTTCCCCTTCGGTGATGTTGCTGGACCTATTCTACACCTTGAAGTCGACGATCACTCGAATCAGCGCCTCGGCCAGCAGGCGCTGCCCCTCATCATTCAGATGAACGCCGTCCGTCATCAGGGCATCCATCGCCTGTCCCGGCGCTTCGTGGTACGCAAAGCACAGCCGGTACAAGTCAACCAACGCTGCCCCCTCTTTCGCCGCGAGATCCCGAACAGCCTGTACATAATCGGTATGAAGGTAGTTGAATCCCATCGGATCGTTGACGTCGTAAGGCGCTTTGCCGTAAAGCTTCACATACTCAGGTCCCCATCGCCTCGGGTTCGGCGTCACCAGGATCACCTGGGCCCCTCTCGCCTTCAACGTCCGTATCATCGTGGTCAGATTGGCGACAAAATCCTCCAGCGACACCCGAGGACCCGTCGCGGGCGGCGATTTCCAGTTGTCCACCGCCGAATCGTTCATGCCGAACATGAAGATCACAAGATTGGGATTGTGGTCCAGCACATCGCGGTCGAATCGCGACATGGCATCCCGCGTCGTGTGGCCGCCGACGCCTTTGTTGAGCACCTGGCCCGTAATCCCGTGCTTCGGCAGTTCCGTTCGCAAAATGTCGGCGTATACCGTCAAATCCCTGCCGCCTTCGTTGCGAGGAGCAGTGATCGAGTCGCCGAACGCAACGATCGTGTACTTACCCGGGGTCAACATAAGAAAACTCCCTGACTATCTCTTTCCTGTGGTCAATTTCGACTCGCCGTCCCGATGGGAGGCACAGTACCGTTTTTGCGATACCGTTGGGAACGGTAAAATCTATCCGAAACCGCCCTTCTTCCATCACGCGCCAATACACCTCCACCTGCCCTTTGGGAGTGGGAACCGTTCCTCTCGCCCAGGACAAAGCCCCCTGATGCGGCTGGAGAATCAACGTGTCAAACCCCGGCGATCCGGGCTTGACTCCGAGAATCTCCCGCATCAGCCACTCGACCGGACCGCTTCCCGCGGGCTGACACAGACTGGTGGCGCCATATCCGTACGGCTGCGGGGGATGCTGATGCACCGCGAGCGGCCAATCCAGTTCGAACCCTTCCCACACCGTAGTCGCGCCAAGTTCAATCATGCGTCCCCAGTATCGGCGCAACATGTCCAATGCCTCATCATGCCGCCCCAGGCTTGCCAAGGCACGCAAAACATGATACCCGAAATACGGCGTTCCCGTGCACCGACATTCCGGGTCGGCATATACGCGATCGAAGATTCGCTCCCGATCCTGCAACGATCCGAATCATAAATGTCGCGAAACAGAACCGCACCGACCTCGCGAACCGAATCGATGAAAACCGGGACCTCCTGCATCTCAGGAAAACGGTTGGATGGCCGATCGGGCCATGTCATATCACGTACAGGATCGATCCGACCGTGTTGCACTCTGGAAAAATCATTCATGGATGGAATAACCTTAATCAGCTGTCGTCTTGTGGTGGAGTTGCTCCGACATGATCTTGTGGAACCGGTCGAGAAGTCTCGCGACTTCCGTCTGTTCGTCTGCCGACAGCCCCGTAAGCAATTCCATGTTGGACATCAGACGGCGTTTGCGGTATTCTTCATGGGCTTTTCGACCGAGTTCGGTAATGCTCACGTTGATACGACGTTTGTCCTGGGGATTGATCGCACAATTGATCAGCGGCTTTTCCGCCTTTTGCTCCAGTGAGCGAACGATCCGGGACATCTGCGCAGGCCGTACATCCAGAACCTGCTGAAGCTCTCCCACCGTACAAATCCCACGCCCGGCCAGAGTGTCAAGCGTCACGAACTCCGGTTCCGTCAGGTCATAAGGATCGTCAACTCGATTCCGATGCCGCAACGCCCAGAACAGGAAATGCAGATTGAAGATTTCGCGGGCGATCGTTTCCAGCCGTTCCCGCTCGTCTGAAGTGAGATTTTTCAATCGCCCTGGCGACAAGATCATGACTCCTTACGCAATCGAATGGCAATGCAATCGTTGCCTCGTTGCATTAATTCACATGAGTCAAATATAATGCCGCACCGGGCACTTTTCAACCCCAAGATGCTTTTTTTCTTCCATTTTTCAGGCGCACACTCCGAAAACGAGCTCCTGACGCGGGCTCTCAGATCCCACCGCCCATCAGTCGTTCCGGGCCCGGATCATGACGCATGAGCCGGCAATGATGCTCAGGATGATCAGCGAAATTCCGGGACAACTGCCGCCGCTAAGCGTTCCACCGTCGATCACATTGGTGTTCGAGCCGCCGCTGTCGTCGTCATCGGTGCCGTTATTCGTTCCACTACCCGACGGACTGCTCGCCGCTTTCTCGACGGTAATACTCACCGACCCGGACGTGCTGGTCCTGCCTTCGGAATCGTAGGCCTTGACCGACAGAATGTAGTTGCCCACGGCGACGTTCGTCCACGTGAACTGGTACGGAGCGGTGTTGTCGTATCCCAGAAGCGTCGAGCCCTGATAGAACTCGATCTTGGAAATCGCCACGTTCAGGTCCGGAACGTCCGCCTTGATGGCAATATTCTTCCCGGCCGTGAAGATCGTGCCCTTCGTCGGGCTGGTGATCTGAACGGTAAACGGTTTGGCGGCCGCCGTCACATTGATCGTCACCAACGCCGTCGCTTTCCCACCGTGAGCGTCCTTCACCGTGTAGGTGCACTGATCGGACCCGAAGTAATGAGCGTCAGGCGTGTAGCGCATCTTGTTATCCACGATCGCCGTCGTTCCATGGCCGGGCTGAGTCACACTGTCGATGCTCAGCGAATCTCCGTCGAAATCCACGTCGTTGGCCAGAACACTCAAGTCGATCGCCACACCCTTGGCCGTCGTGGCAACGTCGTCCTTGGCCACCGGCGGCGTATTGACCACAATTGTTACCGGCGCGGATGTCGCCGTCCCGCCATTGCTGTCCGTTACCCTGGCCGTCAGCATGTAGCTCGAGGCCGCCGGCTTGGACCACGTAAAACTGTACGGACTGCTCGTCACCGTCCCGATGACCGTCGTTCCTTTGATGAACTCCACCTTGGTGATCGTGCCACTCTTGACGCCCGCCTCCACCGTCAACGGAACGTTGTCTCCGACGGTAAACACGGCGCCGTCCGCGGGAGAGGTGATCCGAATTGTCGGCGGCGTCAGAATCGCCTTCACGGTCACCGTCACTATCGCCGACGATTTCGCCCCATGCGTATCGTGGACCGTATACGAAAACTGATCCGACCCGAAGAATCCGGGGTTCGGCGTATAACGCACCTTCTTGTTGGCAATCACAGTCACACCATGCCCGGGCTGTCCCGCGCTCTCCAGCGTGATGGCTTCGCCGTCCACGTCGCTGTCGTTCGCCAGAACGTTGATGTCCACCGACACCCCTTCGACTGTCGACGCCGTATCGCTCTTCGCCTTCGGCGGATTATTCACGACGATATTGACCGGCGTTGAGGTCCCGGTATCACCGTCGTTGTCCGTCGCCCTGGCGTATACCGCATAGCTCCCGCCCGGCACATTCGACCATGTAACACTGAAGGGATTCGTCGTCGACTCCCCGATCTTCGTATTGCCCTGGAACACCTCCACCCGGGCAACGGTTCCGTCCGTATCCGCCGTGTTGACCGTAAAGGTAATGGTATCACCCGCCGTGAAGATCGCTGACTCGGCGGGACTGGTGATCTGAACTGTCGGCGCGACGTTCGGCAACTCGTTGACCGTAATACTGACCGCGACAGACGTCGTCGTATTGCCGTCATTATCCGTCGCCTTGGCCGTCAGGGAATACGTTCCCGCGGGCGCCGACGACCAACTGAAACTATACGGGCTGCTCGTGTCCGTACCCAACTTGGTATCGCCCTGGTAGAACTCGACCGAAGCCACCGTACCGTCCGAATCCGACGCTGACGCCGTAATGGTAATCGTATCGCCGGCCGTGAAGGTCGAACCCTCGCCCGGACCGGTAATCGCTATGCTGGGAGATGTGCTCGCCGCGCTGTTGACGGTAATATCGATGCTGTTCGACGTCACCTCCGTACTTTGGGAATCCGTGGCCTTCGCCGTCAGCGAATAGGTTCCCGCGGGAACCTTCGCCCACACGAAATTGAACGGACTGCTGGTGGCAGTACCCAATTTCGTGCTTCCCTGATAATAATCCACCTGCACGATCGCCTTTCCCTGTTCCTGGATGGCTACGGAGATGGGAATATCGCTTCCCGCGGCAAAGGTCGAACCATCAATCGGATCCGTGATCTGGATCGTGGCGCTGCCGCCCGACGCCGCCACCACAGTAATCGAAACCTTCGCCGAGGCCTTCCCGCCGTGCTCGTCCGCAATCGTGTACGTCAGTTCGTCCGTTCCAATATACCCGGCCTCAATCGCGTAGTGGATCTTGCCGTTCTTGAACGTGGCATCACCGTGGCGAGGCGCCTGGGCGATCGCATACAGGGCCAGCGTGTCGCCGTCCGTGTCCGAATCGTTCGCCAGAACGTCGATATCGATCGGCGTATCCTTGACCGTACTGGCCGTATCGTCCACGGCCGTCGGAAGCGTGTTGACCACAATATCCACCGCCGTGGACGTGGTCTCGGCGCCTTCATTATCCGTCGCCTTGGCCGTCAGGGAATGCGCCCCCGCCGTGGCGCCGGTCCATGTGAAGCTGTACGGATAGTTGGGTGGCATCCCGATCTTGGTCGCCCCGTCGTAATACTCTACCTTGGTCACCCCCCCATCCGTATCCGAAGCCGCCACCGTCAGCGTAATGTTCTGCCCCGCCGTAAAGACCGCGCCGTTCGCAGGACTGGTAATCCGAATCGCGGGAGCGGCGTTGGGCGGATCACTGACGGTTACTTCCACCTCGTTGGAGGTCGCCGTCGAGGCGTCGCTGTTGGTCGCTATCGCCTTGATCTTATACGTGCCCGCGGCAAGGGGCGTCCAGACACACTGCGGCCACGTCGGATCGGCCGTCCCGACCTTCGTGCTCCCTACGTAGAAATCCACCTTGCTCCCCGTCGCCGAATACCCTTTGACTTCCGCCATCAGGAGAACCGCCAGGGGCGGCGTCTGAGTCAGTATGAAATTAGCTCCCGCCGACGGATAGGTCAACGTGACCGACAACGCCACGGGCAGCGACGTCACCGTCACCGTTACCGTCGCGCTGTCCGTCCCGCCATGTCCGTCGCTGATAGTGTACGAGAAAATATCCGTTCCGCTGAAACCCGCCGCCGGAGTGTACGTGATCGTGTTGTCCGAGTTGATCACCAGGCTTCCGTGCAATCCGGCGTTGACCCCAACGATCGTCAGGATATCGTTGTTGGTATCGGTATCGTTGGCCAGAACGCTGATCGTCTTCGACGTGTTTATCTCCGTCTGTGCCGTATCGTTCACGGCATCCGGAGAACCGTTGACCGCCACCGTCACCGTCGCCGTATCCGTCCCTCCGTTTCCATCGTCGATCTGGTAGGTAAATGTATCGTTCCCGGTATAGGAACTGTTCGGGACATAGAGAATCCTCTTGTCGGACTGCACGGTAGCGGTACCGCTCGTCGGAGCCACCGTCACCGTCACGCTCAGCGAATCGCCGTCCACGTCAGTATCGTTCGCCAGCACCGAAACCATAACCATCTTGTTTGCCGATGTCCATACATTGTCGTTGACCGCAATCGGGGCATCGTTGATGGGATTGACCGTCACGCTCACCGTCGCCGTATCCGACCCGTCATCGTCGGTGATCGTATACGAGAAACTGTCCATGCCGTGATAATCTGTCGCCGGCGTGTACGTCACCGTTCCGTCCAGATTCAGTTTCACCGCCCCGTGCGCCGGCTGGGAGACGCCGGAGACGGTCAACGTATCGCCGTCCGGATCGCTATCATTGCTCAGAATAGTGATCGTGGTCGGGGTATCTTCATCCGTCGTCTTGCTGTCATCGACAGCGTCGGGTAACGTCGTCGAGGCCGATACCGTCACGCTCACCGTCGCCGTATCCACACCGCCCTTGCCATCGCGAACGGTATACGTGAAGCTGTCCGTACCGGAATATCCGCTCGCGGGTGTGTACCGAATAACCCCACCTTCCCGAATGGCGGCTGTCCCGCCCGAGGTACAGGCCGAGACGGCCGTAACGGTCAGAACGTCTCCATCCGCGTCCGTATCGTTGGCCAGCACCGCTACGTCCTGAGAGGTCCCATAGCTGGTCGTGAGCGCATCGTCACCCGCCACCGGGGCATGATTGACCGCCGTCACGGTCACGCTGACATTCGCTGTGGACTCCTTCGATGCGGAGTCCTGAATCGTGTACGTAAATCCATCCTCGCCGTGGAAACCCGGATCCGGAGTATACGTGATGCTGCCGTTTGCATTGATGACGGCCGCTCCATGACGGGGCGTCGAGACGCTGATCACAGTGAAACTGCTCTTGTACACACCGGTATCGTTCAACAGAACCGGAATCGGAACAGCCGTGTCCTCCTGAGTCGTCACAGCGTCATCCACCGCGAGAGGATCGGCGTTCGGCGTCACGGTAATCAACACCGTGGTCGTGCCCGTCACTGCCTGGCTGTCGGTAATCGTATACGTGAAGGTATCGGTCCCGTTGAAATCCTGATTCGGCGTATAAATCACCGTATTGCCGTCGCGCACGGCCGTCCCGTGCGACGGCTGCGTGATCGCGGTCATGGAGAAGGTGTCGCCCGTGTCCGCATCCGAGTCATTATCCAGCAGTGTCGTCACAGTGATGGCCGTGTTCTGCGGTGTGGTGAAATTCTCGCCGACCGCCACCGGCGCGTCGTTTGCCGCGTCGACCGTGATGGTCACCGTCCCGGTGTCCGTCCCGCCGTTGCCGTCGCTGACAGTATAGTCAAAGCTGTCCGGTCCGTTATAGTTCAGTGTCGGACGATAAAGAACCGTCCCCGCCGGATCGATCGTCGCCGTTCCGTGCGTCGGAACCGTCACCGCCGTCACCGTCAATCGATCGTTGTCGGCGTCCGTGTCGTTCGACAGAACTGAAATACTGATCGCCGTGTCTTCGTCCGTGGTCGCCGTATCGTCCCCCGCCACGGGCGCGTCATTGTCGGATGTGACATTGATGGCCACTGAGCCCGTGGCCGTCCCGTTCGTATCCGTAATCGTATACGTCAGACCGTCCGGACCGAAATAGTCGCTCGCGGGCACATACCGGACCGCATTACCGACCACGCTCGCCGTTCCATGGGCCGGGTCCGTCGCGATCGTCACCACCACGCTGCCCGCGTCGTACGTGTCGTTCGTCAGAACATTAATATCGACCTGCGAATCCTCCGTCGTCGTGCTCACGTCGCCCACGGCGTTGGGACTCACCGTCGCCGCCACCGTCACGGTGACCGTCGCGTAATCCGACCCGCCGTACCCATCGCTGATCGTATAGGTGAAACTGTCGCTCCCAGAGTAACCGGGCGAGGAAGTATACCGGATCGTACCGTTGGCCTGAATGGCCGCCGTGCCATGCGCCGGCGCCGAAACGTTCGTCACGGTCAGAAAATCATTGTCCGCGTCGGTATCGTTCGCCAGCACAGCCACCGCCGTCGCCGTATTTGTCACCGCCTGCGCCGCATCATCCGTCGCCACCGGCAGCGAGTTGACAATCACCGTCACCGTCCCCGTCGCCGTACCGCTGTGTCCGTCGCTGATCGTATAGGTGAAGCTGTCCGTACCGGAGAAGCCCGATTCCGGCGTATATGTCACCGTCTTGTCGACGCCCACGACGGCGGTCCCGTGCGTCCCCTGCTCCGCGATCGCCACCGCCAGCGTGTCACCGTCCACGTCATAATCATTCACCAGAACCGCAATATTGACAGCCGCGTTCGGCGACGTCCTCGCTTTGTCGTTCACCGCCACCGGCACATCGTTCACCGACGTCACCGTTACGCTCACCGTCCCCGTGTCCGTGTTCGCGTCGGCGTCCCGCACCGTGTACGTAAAACTGTCCATACCGGTGTAATTCAGGTTGGGAATATACACGACCTTGCTGTCAGGCCTGATGACGACCTTTCCGTGACTGGGGTTCGTGACCCCGCTGACGGTAAAACTCGCCGGATTCAGTCCCGTGTCGTTAGCCAGGACGGCAATATCCACCGCCGTGTCTTCCGCCGTCACCACCCCATCATCGACGGCCACGGGACTTGCCCCCAAAACCGCCCCAACAGTCCAAAGCAGGGAAACAACAGCCGTGAAAATGATCTTCGTCGTGGGAACCATACTCATGCCTCTTCACTAATGTAAATACGTCCTAGTCCGATTCCAAATATCTGCAGGCTATTTTAGGCGATGCAACGTTCTTATGAAGGAAAATAATACTCTAAAACAATTACCTCTTTCCCTGGGCCCGTTAACAACAAAAAAACGGTCTTCGGGTCATGAAATGACCTGAAATTGATTATACTGTCCGAACTCTTTTGCAACAAATGAATTATCGTTTTTTTTGACCCATATTACGTCAAAGTGGAGCGATGTGACGGCGAGAAGATCAGCCATTCCCGGTTGACCATTCTTTCCCCCCGATTGTGGCGCACACACTTTTACATCAACGTCGAACGATGGGATGGCGTGTAGGACAGCCGCCCTCGGCTGTCATCTTCGCGCCAGCGCGAAAAAGCGGCTGTCAGCCGCCGCGCTTCGCGTCAAGAAAGGCGAGACTTTTCTCAAAAGCTGACAGCTGAGAGCTGATAGCCGACCGCTTCTTCTCCAAAGTCGAGGGTGGCCAAGTCATTTCAGGCTTTGGGAAAGTCACAGTTGACCGTAAAACGTTGAAAGTCGGCCTGCCAGCGGTAAAAGTGGCTTTGATCCGACCCAAAGAAGGCTTGCGGCGACGGGATCGGCCTTACTTTCAGTCGGATCGGCTCCGCCTTGACCCAAAGCAGCCTCACTATGACTCAAACCGCCCCGGAACCGGTCGGATCGGCTCGACTCCGGGTAAAAGCAGCTTCACTTTGGACAGACTGCTGTCACCTCCAGGTTCGAGCAAGCCAGCTTTCGGTAAGATCGGCTCTGCTTTGAGTGAAAGTGATGAGCACTTACCGAACGCGAGCAACGCTGCGACCGAGGGAAAGCCGGTTGGCAGGACCGCAAAGACGGTTTTTAGCGGACTGCGGACTGACTTTCACCACCAAGACACGAAGACACAAAAATGGGCTGCCGGTTTTTGACTTCAGCCGTAGACCGTGGACTGTAGACTACGGACTTCTTTCCACCGCCAAGATCGCCAAGGAAGACGGACTGAACCACAAAGAACACGAAGGCCACAGAGAGCTCGTGGTAGGGCGGGTTTTCCGAAACCCACCGTTTCGTTCAGCCGCCATACGTCTCCAATCTCGCCGACACAGGAAAGGTGTGTTATCGAAAACGATAACACACCCTACCTGGCTTCTAAATGACCGTGCGCGATTATGCAGCGCAGGGTAAGCTCTTTGAAAACAAGGT
>CAZLZE010000058.1:0-32075 GCA_964563935.1 uncultured Phycisphaerae bacterium
CGGAACTGGCAGACGCGCAGGAGTTAGGTTCCTGTACCGTAAGGTGTGAGGGTTCGACTCCCTCCCATCGCAGTGGTTTTCGGTCCATGTCATTCAATGTCAATCCATCTTCCGGACGTACTCTGGCAAGGATTGTCTGCGTGCATAGAGTCGGTGGTCAGTCTCCGTGGTTACAGGATGGTTGCGTGAGGCTGGATAGCAGTCCTCCTTTGACAATATCACCCATTGTGAACGCCAAGCATGAAAAAGGAGCGGGCTATTCAAGTCGCATGGGCAGATGATCGAAGTATGTTCTGGGCCCTATTTCGACACCATGGCCGCAATGGAAAAATCGTTGCGGATCTGATTTGCACCTGCGATACGAGTTTGGGGACTGCCGGCTCGGTTCCGGATAATTACCTGGATCATGATGCTGGCGGCTGATGATTGCGGTGTATGAGACCGTGATGAAGGTGTAACACGGGTCGGATTTGTTACGGACGCGGCGTATACGGGGACGTTGTTTCGTCGCGTGTAACGAACATGTTATGGAAGAAGGTGAGTATGGTTCGCTATTGCGCGGGTCGTTTTATCGGGCAAACGGGGTTTGGTCTGACGCTTCAATTCCTCTCTTTCGCCTGTCTAGTGTGTGGTTTGAGTTCGGAATGTTCCGCGGCAGAAGCCGATCGCAGGGATACGGTCGCTTTAGTAATGAAGGCGTTATCCAATCCCTTCTTCTCACGCGTGGAAGCCGGAGCGAGGGAATACGCATCGACACACGGAATAAAGCTGGAGGTATTCGGGACGGAAAGTGAAACGGATCTGGATCAGCAGATCGCGATTGTCAAAAATCTGATTGACAAGAACTATGGGGCGATCGCGATTGCACCTGCCAGTTCGACCAAGTTGGTTCCGTTGTGCAAGGCAGCGTTGGACAAAGGCATCAAAGTAATCAATGTGGACAACAAGCTCAATGGCCAATTGCTGGCGGAACTGAAGCTGAATATTCCTTTCGTCGGTCCGGACAATCGCGAGGGTGGGGCAATCGTGGGCCGGTATGTGAGGCGTCTGATGAAGGGGCAGGGCAAGGTCGTGGTCATGGAGGGGATTCGCGGAAATCCCAATTCCGACTTCAGGCGCGACGGTTTCATTCAGGCGGTGACAACGGACAGCAATATCCAGGTGGTAGCGTGCGATTTCGCGAATTTTCACACGGCTGAGGGGTTTTCCCTCATGACGAAGTTCCTGGAAAAGTACCCCGATCTTGGAGGGGTGTTCTGTGTTAATGACTGCATGGCGCTGGGGGCGATCCGTGCGATCGACTTGGCGGACAGGACGGGAAAGATCTGGGTGACCAGTTATGATAACCTTGAAGTGGCCCGCAATGAGATTCGCAACGGCCGTCTGCATGCGACCGTGGAGCAATATCCCGAGCAACTGGGGGCCTCAAGCGTCAAACTGGCGAAGGATGCCATAGACGGCCGAACGGTCCCTGAAAATACATGGATGGCTCTGGATTTGATCAGTTATGAACCGTTCGACAAGACGATCGGTATCGGGACGGCCGACGCGGACAATCCCTTTTTTGCCGCCATGAATTCCAGCATTCAGGCGACGTGCGGGATCTTCGGGATCAAGCTCGTGGTCAAGAATGCCGCGAACGATGCCGCCAAACAGCTTTCGGACATCGCGGGGTTTGTTGAGAAGGATAAGGTCGATCTTCTGCTGTTGACTCCCACGCAGACGGAATCGATAGTTCCTGGAGTGGAGATGGCAAATACAGCCAAGATTCCGGTGATGACCATTGATCGCAAGGTGGCGGAAGGAACGGTGGTCTGTCACATTCAGTCGGACAATGTAGCCGGCGGTCGGTTGGCGGCGGAGTTCATTGCGAAGAGGCTGGGTGGAAAAGGGACCATCGTCGAATTGGAGGGTATCGCGGGGACTTCGGTTTCCTTTGAGCGGGGCAAGGGGTTCAACGAAGCACTGCTGAAATATCCGGGGCTGAAAGTTGTGGCACGGGAAACGGGTGATTTTCGCCGGGACAAGGGAGAATCGGCAATGCGTCGGTTGCTGGAGAAGAAGATCACATTCGACGCGGTCTTCGCTCATAGTGACACCATGATTCTTGGGGTGATCGATGCATTGAGGAAATACGATTCAAATCACACGGTGGTGACGGTAGGTTTTGACGGAATACCCGACGCGCGCCGCGCGATCGAGGAAGAACGATTAACCGCGACCATCGCTCAGAAGGCCGACCAGATAGGGTGCATGGCGGCCAAGAACGCTGCCGCTTATTTCCGTGGCGACCCGATCCAACCAGTAACCCTCGTGGATGTCGACCTGGTCACGAAGACGAAATCACGATAAGGCGGATGCTCCATGCATTTGTTTCGGACGATTAGCCAGAAGTTCATCGTCATCGCCGTCTTGCTGGTCCTGTTGTTTGGATTCGGCTATGTCGCGATGGTGTATTTTCTCAGCCGCCAGTCGACGATCTCGGAGCGATGCCAGTCGGCAGGGATCTTTGAGAACGAGATGAGGTGTCTGGAATCGGAATTATGGGAAACTCGCTTTTGGGAACGGGTGATCTACGAGCACGCCGCGCCGTCGGCGGAACGAACTTTCGAATCCGCCCTGCAGTCGGCCAAAAAGCGGATCGCACGGCTGATCAAAGACCATAGCGATAGTGATGATCTGCTGCAGTCATTGAAGGATGTCGAGGGATTGCTGAAACGGTATGAGAAGTCCTTTGAAACCCTGACCCAGCTTCGGACGGAACAGAAATTGAATCGCGCGGATCTGGATTCCAACTACGAGGTCCTCGTGGCGAATGTGGTTCTGAGCAATGAATTTCCTCTCTACAAACCGCTGCTGAATCTCGATCGTTTCCAACGCCATTATCTGGCCGGTCATCGACCCGCGGAATACCAGGCCTTTCAAATATCGGTTCGTTCTCTGGACAGAAAACTCGTCGGTTCATCGCACGTTCATGATCGAATTCGCGGGTATCTCAAGATGCAGGTCAATCACCTGGATCGCGACTATAAGTTGGAGACCCAGGGTGAGGTGATCAACCGCCAATTCGATTCCATCAGTCGGGATATTACCTCGCGGTTAAGTGAAATCACGGCACAAACGCGAAACCGGGCCATGGCGGGACTGCAGGCGGCGTCCGAGCTCCGTCAGTCGCTGATCCGATCATTCCTGATTCTGGCAGGATCGTCCGTGGTGACGCTGGTATTGATCCTTTGCGTGATGGCCCGGCAGATGGTTCGCCCGGTCAAGGCGATTTCGGCATTGATCGGCGAAGTGCGAAACGGAAACCTGGAGTCGCGGTTCGAAAGCCGATCGACCGACGAGATGGCGGAGTTGGGATTTGCCATCAACCGCATGCTCGATACCATTAAGGAAAACAATTCCCGCCTGCTGTCCTCACAAAAGGAGTTGGAACAGAAAATTTCCGAACTGGACCAGGCGCGTGTCCAGGCCGAAGCGGCGAGTCTGGCCAAGAGCGAATTTCTGGCGAATATGAGCCACGAAATCCGCACCCCGATGAACGCGATCCTCGGGATGACAAGCCTGGTGATGGACACCTCGCTCACGCCGATTCAGAGTGACTATCTGTCGACGGTCAGGGAATCGGCGGATATGCTTCTGAACGTCATCAACGATATTCTGGATTTCTCCAAAATCGAGGCCCGCAAACTCGAGCTGGTCCGAGAACCGTTCAGTCTGCGGAACTGCGTATACAATGTCTGCACCGCATTGGGACTTCGAGCTCGATCCAAGGGATTGGAATTGACCTATGATATTCCCTCGGCGATATCGGACGGCGTGGTGGGTGACGCCGGACGCCTGCGCCAGATTCTGATCAATCTGATAGGTAATGCCATCAAATTTACCGCGACGGGGCGGATCTTTGTCGGGGTGGAGCAGGTTAAAACCGATGGTGAGAGTTCCGTTCTTCAGTTTGTCGTCAGGGATACCGGGATCGGCATTCCCGAGGATAAGCAGGCGGTGGTATTCCTGGCATTCGAACAGGCGGACATGTCGACAACGCGTCAATATGGGGGAACCGGTCTGGGCTTGAGCATCAGCAAACGTCTGGTCGAACTGATGGAGGGCAACCTCTGGGTCCAAAGCAAGGTCGACGAGGGCAGCAGCTTCTTTTTCACGGTTCGGTTGGGGCTCGACGCGTCGGCCAAGGGTTCTCCAGATCTGGAAGACGAACCGTGGCTCGAAGGCAAACTGGTCCTCGTGGTGGAGGATAATCCGGATCATCTGGAAACGATCTGCCGCATCATGGAGGACCGACACGCGCGGACACTTCGGGCCTGCAGCGGGAACGAGGCGATCGCCCGAGTGGAGGCACTGGTATCCAGACCCGACCTGCTGCTCATCGATTCCCAACAGGAATGTGACGGCGGAACGAAATTCATCCAAACCTATCATCAGCGATTCGGAAGGCCGAAATTGGCGATCCTCATGTCGGACACGGATTCCTCCGGCGACGATCTGGAACGGTATCGCCAGATCGGGATCGATGCCGTTCTGGTCAAGCCATTTCGACCATCGTTTCTGCTTCAGACCATTCGCCGCGAACTGGGATTGGAGCCTCCCGCACCGGAGCAGGAAACCCCGTCCGATCGACCGGCAGAACCGACTTCCCGTCGAACGATCCGCATTCTCCTTGCCGAAGACAACGTGATTAACCAGAAGCTGGCGGTTCGGCTCCTGGAGAAGAAAGGTCATCATGTCACGATTGCCAATAATGGACTGGAGGTCTTATCCCTGTTGGATAAAGCGCCGAACGCGTTCGATCTGATCTTCATGGATGTTCAGATGCCCAAGATGGGCGGATTGGAGGCGGCAAAAATCATCCGGACACGGGAGCAGGATGTCCGCGATCATATTCCCATTATTGCCATGACCGCTCGTGCGATGAAAGGGGATCGCGAGCAGTGTCTTGAAGCCGGGATGGACGACTATCTTTCAAAACCGCTGAACGTGGCCGAACTCTATGCCAAAATCGAGAAATATACCCCTGAATTGCCGCAGAGGGCATGATTGGGCATGAGGCGATTGACCATTCCTTCTTCCGCGCCTGATGCTCCATCCCACATCACACAATAAAACGCTCTTGACGCCGCCCGCTCTGCCCGTGGCTTAAGAACGCGAGGAATCTGGCGGGCAAACCGAAAACGCGACCTCGTGGATAGCCAGGCCACGCCGCCCCTTCCCACGAATGTGAACATCGCTATTTCCGAAGGGGAAAGCTCGCCCGATCCCCCACTTCTCACACCTCTTCTAGTTGTCGCTCGTCGAGTGACTACGCTGGAACAGTCGTGTAATTTGTCGACCGACGGACTTCACCGGCTTCAGCGCGTGTGATACTATGTTGCTGATGTGGTTCGCCCGCAACTGCCGCGAAAGCTTCACGAACTGCTCGTTCTCCGGTTCAATTCTCAGGCCTTCCTCAATCGCCCACTTTGCCTCCGCCCAGTTTTCATTCGTCATATGGGCAATGGCCAGCTTATGCATTGCCGGCAGATAACGAGCATCCACGCTCAGGGCTTCCTTGCAGTAGCGAATTCCTTCCTTCCAATCATTTTGCATGAAGTGACAGACGGCCAGGTTGTGCAGCACTTCGGGTTGATACGGCGTCATCCTGGACAGTTCCTCAAGATACTGCTGGGCTGCACGCGGATCGTCGTCCCGTACGCAGACCTCGGCCAACTCCGACAGCAGCTCCGGCTGCTCGTCATCGATCTCCAGCGATGCCACCAGTTGCTCACGAGCCAGCTCCCATCGCGAGATCGCCTCGTACGCGCTCGCGAGTTGAAGGTGAAGTTGTGGCGCGTAAGGACGATGCTCCAAAGCCACCAGGTAGCTGTCAATCGCGGACTGATATCGCCCTTCCCGCATCGCCAAATCGCCCAAGCTCGTCCGGGCGGTTACATTCTCGGGTTCGAACTCGATCACCCGGTGGAATTTTTCCTTCGCGGATTCCACCTGTCCGAGTTCCATCAGAAGATTGGCATACTGGAGCGTCGCCTCGATATTCTTCGGGTCTTTCCGAAGTTCCTCCAGGTATGAATCCTGCGCCTCGCTGACCTTTCCCATCCGCCAGTAGCATTCGGCAATACGCTGATTGATCTGCGGAAAATCGTCCCGCATTTCCGACACCATTCGGAAGCAGTACAAAGCCCGATTGTATTCCCCTCTGGAAAGCAGCGACAGACCCATATGATGGTAGCAAATCGGACAATGATCCGAGAGCTGCCGGGCCAAATAAAACATCTCTTCCGCCTTCTCGTGGTTGCCCATCGACATGTAAACGAAGATCCGGTGACAATAGGAAGGTTCATATTCCGGATTCATCGCCTCAAGTTGTTCGAAGCAGCTCAGCGACTTTTCCAGTTGCCCGGTTCGGGCATAGTCCACACCCAGCGCCGTCAGTGTTTCTATATTGTTCGGTTCGATCTCGACGGCCTTCTCGTAGGCTTTGACGGCCGAGTCGTACCGTCTCATATCATCCAATAATTTACCAAGAATCCCCTGCCAATTCGCATTATCGGGGTTGATCTCAACCGCCGCCTGAAGCTCACGCAAGGCCTCTTCCAGCCGGTGCGCCTCGAGCAGTTCGTTTGCCCGTTCAGCACGATACTCAGCTTCCAACCAATCTCTGCCAGCCATGGTCATACCCTCGCTTTTGCCAAGTCAAACTCTACTCAATCCTCATCGGACCAAATACCAAGGTGCTGTAGTTAAAACATTTGAGATAGATTTGTCAGATTGGTTTTTATCGGCTCTCCTCTTGTCAAAAGATCGCTTCACATCTTCTCATCCAATCCCGCCCCCATGTATTCTTATCGGACTTTCTAATTATACGCCGTACCGGAAACATTTTCTTGCCGTCTTCGTATCAAGTTAGGACAATACGATTGATATGGAGGCGTCGTAGATTGTCCACGACTCAAATGACCTCCAGGCAAGGTAGTGTTCAAATACAGGAGGCTATCGTGAGAGGATTGTCCCGGATCTTGACGATTGGGGTGGCTTTGCTGAGTCCCCTGCTCACCCAAATCGTTTCAGCAGAACAGGAAACGACGAAAATCAAGGTCGTGGCAACACTCTTCCCGTTCGCCGACTGGGCAGCCAAGGTGGGTGGCGATCACGTCCAAGTCATTACCATGCTGAAGCCCGGTGCCAGTCCACACACTTACGAATTGACGACCAAGGACGTTAAACGCATGCAAGGCGCCAAGCTGCTGATTTTTAATGGATCGGGCCTTGACAACTGGGCAGAAACGCTTGCCGAACGAGCGGCAAACAAAGGACTTGTAACACTTGCCCTCGCCAGCCATTTGCCGTTGGCGCCGATGCCGACAGTCATCGCCGAAAAAGCGAAAAGTGAAAAGGACGCGGACCATGATGACCATGATCATCATCCCGGTGAAGGGCACGACCACGGGTCCGATACACACACCGGTTGCGGAATGTGGCTCGATCCCATGCGGGCGGTTCGGATGGTCGACCTGATCGCCGAAGCATTAAGCCGGGTTGATCCGGCTCATGCCGCGGATTACCAGAAGAACGCCAGAGATTATTGGGCCCAGTTGGACCGTCTGGACCGGTTATACCGAACAAAGCTCGATCCCCGCAAAGGCGGCTTGATCATTTTCCACAACGATTTCGTCTACCTCTTCCGACGCTACGGTGTGGACGTATATGGCATTGTCGAACCCTACCCCGGAAAAGAACCATCCGTGGATTACATCAAGAAACTAACGGCAATGGTTTCCGGAAAACCATTGAGGTATGTACTGACGGAGCCCCAGTTGTCAGAAAAGCCCGCCCAGGTGCTTGCGAAACAGTTGGGCGTTCCCCTGGTCACGGTGGATCCGATCGGCGGGGTCGGAGTGCCCGGACGCGACAGTTACATCAGTCTGATGACCTATAATCTCGAACAGTTGGTGAGGAAATGAGCGAATCGTGCTGTGACAACACCGGTCATCCTCGGGTGACCCATATCAAGCTTCACTCGGGCGGCGGAAGAGAACCTGGAAGCTTCGAGTGCGCCGATGCCGTCGTCTGCGTCCGCGACCTCTCGTTCGCCTACACGTCGGAACGCGTTCTCGAGGACATTTCATTCTGTATACCAAACGAGTGTCTTGTCGGAGTCATCGGACCCAACGGTGGGGGAAAAACAACACTCCTCAAACTCATTCTCGGATTGCTTCCCCTGCAACACGGCCAAATTGAGGTTTTCGGGCGACCCGTGGGTCATCTAGGCGATCGAAAAACGTGGATTGGTTATGTCCCCCAGCGGTTCGACCTCGACTGGCGTTTTCCCGCGACTGTCTGGGACATCGTCATGAGCGGATATTCCGTGGGGACAAACCTTTTCAAGATCCTACCCGCAGAACGCAAGACACGTGTACGGGATATCATGCGGATGACGGGAACCGACACCTTCGCCGATCGCCCTATCGGGCAACTCTCGGGCGGTCAGCAACAGCGGGTCTTCATCGCCCGGGCCCTGGTGTCCGACCCGAGGCTCCTGGTGGTCGACGAACCCACAAACGGGATCGACACCGCCGGTCAGATTCAGTTTTTCGAACTCATTCAGAGGCTCCGAAAGGAACTCAAACTAACCGTCCTGATGGTTTCACACCATATCGGTCAGCTCACGCAGAATTCCGACTACCTCGCCTGCCTGAATCGGAAGCTGCACTGGCACGACAGTTCACGCGGTGTCAGCGTAAAGATGATTGAGGAAGTCTACGGCTGTGAGTTGCAGTCATACCTGAGGGGATTGGGCGAAGACAAGGAAGTGGCGAAATGATCCTGCAGATTCTCCGGCAATTTCATCAAGATTTGACCACCCTGCCCGTTCTCATGCACGGCCTGCAGGCCGCCGTTCTGATCTCCATCGTTTGCGCCACGCTGAGCGTATTCGTGGTCCTGAAGCGACTGGCGTTTATCGGCGAGGGAATCGCCCACTCGGCACTGGGCGGAATCGCCCTCGGCGTAACCCTCTTCGTCTCCGGGGCGATGATCGAGCAAACGGCAGGCGTCCGCCTCGGAATCGACATTACCACCCTGATCTTCTGCATCCTTGTCGCCTGGCTCATCGGATGGACGAGCCGCCGAAAGATCATCAGCGAAGACGCGTCCATCGGTATCTTTCTCGTCGCCTCCCTCGCCTTCGGTATTATTCTCATTTCCTTGCGGCGCGAATACACGGCTGAGCTTTTCAGCTTCCTCTTTGGATCGGTCCTGGCGGTAAGCACGACGGATGTCGTCGTCACACTCCTTCTCGCCTTCTTTGTTCTGATCTGCGTCGCCGTGTTCTATCGCCAGATGTTCCTGTTCTGCCTGAATGAGGAGTTGGCTCACGTCAGCGGGGTCCCGACCGGATTCATCCACTATGCCCTCCTTACACTTCTCGCCATCACGATCGTGCTATCGATCAAGATATTGGGCGTGCTCCTGGTGGCCGCGTTTCTGGTTATTCCGGGGGCGACGGCCAGGATGCTGACCTACCGTTACCGGAACATGTTCCTCATTTCGAATCTCGTCGGCTTGCTTGCCGTGGCGGGCGGTCTGCTCCTGTCGGACATCGTCAGTGACCTTCCCTCCGGACCCACCATTGTCATGGGGCAGTTCGTGCTCTTTCTCATCGCTCTGGTCTGGGCTCGCCTGAGGGATCGCTTCTTTCCGGGAAAGCAGTTGAGCATCATCGGTACGGTGATTGTCTTTGCCTGGTTCCTCGGTATCCTCTGGGCGATCAGCGCGTCCGCGTACACACCGGGGAAACAGGCTCAATCCGCGAATGTCCAGACTACCGTCATCAGCGACAGCGATTGGCGATTCTTTGTCCAGTCCCTTCAGAACAAGGAATATGACCGTCTCAACGACCGTATCGATCAGGATCCTCAATTCGTCGAACTCCTCACGCGAAAGATCCGCCAGTTGTCCATCGGGAAAGAGGACAAGACGCTACTTCTCGACGCGATCGAGGCCACGAATTGGCAATCTATATCCCCGGAGATCATCCGGACGTTGAGATAGACGCACCGCTTTTCCTTTGACACCGCCAAATCTCCTCTGATATTCTCACATCCACGATGAAACAGCAACTGGTCACACTCGTATTGGGTGAAGTCGCGCAGGCCGTCCGCGGGGAGGTCTTCCAACCCCAGTTGGTCAAGAGCGCCCCGCTGTACGCGGCCACCGCCGTCCCCTATTCACTGATCGTAGGACAGGAAACCGGCACCATCGACGGTCGCGAGATTGTTTTCACCCTCCGAGGCTACCCGCCGGACATTCTGCTCATTCAGACTGCGGTCGACGTTGATGACGTCTTTCAGAAAGAGATTTTCACGCTCGAGGAAAAACTGTTCCGTTATTCGCACACCATTCTCCACTCCTACGGCGGGAACCTTGAATTCAGCGAGGACTATTCCATCTTCATCGTCAGTCACTTCGAGGGCGAGCCCGAGCAGTTTTTCGAACACGCCCCCATCATCGCCTCATTGCTGAAGTCCGAGCGGATGGAACTCGATCCCGACGAGGTCGAGTACACGCTGAAATCCCAAATCAAGTACAGCCAGAACGATCTATCCATCATCGACTGGGACGGCGCCTTCCTCTTCGACCCCGAAGGCAACACCAAGGAAGACCTTGAACTCCTGACCCTGGCCAATCTCCAACTCCTTCGGCACCGCATTCTCGACCGCCAGCTCGATGAACGCCTCCAGCACATGACCGATCGCGCCGGGCGATCGCCTATCCGCATGTGGTCCTCATACGACAAGGAGTTGATCCAGGATCTTCGCGACATCGTCAAGAGTCGTACCACCGCCATTTCGGAACTCCAGCGACTGGAACGCGATATCAAGCTCATCGGCGACTGGTATTCCGCCCGCTTCTATGACCTGGCGACCAGCAAGTTCAAAATCGAGGAATGGCGAAAGTCCATCCGCAGCAAGCTGGAATCCTTGGAGGATATCTATTCCATCGTCGTCGAGAATTTCACCGTGTCCGGAAAGCACCGCGCCGAATGGATTCAAATCATCGCGTTTTTTGTTCTTCAGATCGGATGGTTTGCCCTCATCATTCTGGAGCTTTACCAGATGACTCACGCCAAATAGTAAAGTCTCTATCAATCAGAAGGCAGATTCTGGTGCAAGTGCCGGCGGACTCAATAATCCAAAAGACTGGGGTCCAGGTTGTTATATTCCTGGACCCCGTGATGTGACCGTCCCTTTCTGTCTGCAGCCACCGTCATCTCAATGAATACTGATCATACATCATCTTGCCCATTACTCCTAAACCCCCTATTGTTTCGTCAATACCGCTGGCACACCAGGCAAGGTCGTGGTGAAGATGTTGGTCACACTGAACACGGCAACGATATTACCCGTGGCCTGTGTGCCCGCCTCGTTCAGTGTCCCCTGGAAGCTGATGCTGCCTCCATTCGGCAGGGTCTCCGAGATAGTAACTGTGCTGTCAACGCCCGTCGTGGACCCACTAATAGGTATCTGGCTGACCGATGCCCCCCCTACGGTGTACGTGATGTTGGTCAGGTTTCCGTTGGAATCAAAAGTAAGAACCGTCTTGGGCAGATTACTGGGATTGACCGTGGTAAGCTCCCAGCTTCCAGCCAGTACCGCTTCCGGCACCGGAGGCGCGGCTGGCGATCCGCAGCCCTGAATGCCAATCAGAGCCCCCGGCAACATCAATAGTAACACAACTCTCTTGATCTGAACTAGCGATTTCATTTTCTCCCCTCCTGAAAAATTGGTGAATTTACAGCTGACCCCTTGTGAAGTCGAGTACTATCTTACCACGGGGTTTTGATTCTACAAATCTTTTCCTGCTCAGCCCTCTCCTTGAATTCCCGCCCTCTGAACGAAAAAAGGAATCAGGCAGAAACATGGAGTATTGCATTTGGGCACACCAACTATAACATTCCAGAATCAAAGACCTTAAACTATTTGCGAATCATACAGAAGGCCTCTCCATATACACTTCAGTGTCTGTAGTTATGTCAATAAAATGTGATTTCCATGATTTTATAGTTGACAGTATATTCCAGGTCGCTATTATTAGGAATAGTTCTTAATACTATTATAATAAAAAAGCCCTTGGAAACATATAGTTGGCAAATGATCCAGGGAGAAAGACAGTTGGCTAGTGACAAAATGCATATGACGAAGCAGCGGCGGACGATACTGGAGGCGATACGGATGGTTACCACCCACCCGAGCGCTGATCAGGTATATGAAATGGTTCGCCAGAAGATGCCAAGGGTAAGCCTGGGTACCGTTTACCGCAATTTGGATTTATTGACACGAAAAGGGCTGCTTCTGAAGCTCGACGGAGTCCAGCACAAGCACTACGACGGCAATACATGCTGCCATCCACACTTCCTGTGTCATGGGTGCGGGTCGATGTTTGATTTTCCCGTCGAAATCGCGTCACAGGTCGAAAAGGCACAGGAACTCGTGAAAGATTACGAGATTCATGGACAGAAGCTGGAGTTTTTTGGACTGTGTCCCAAGTGCAAGAAGAAAGACAATCTGCATGAAGATCGACAGGCACAAACTTGAATATCTCTACCGGAAGTACAACCGGCGGGAGTTCGTTCATCCGGATCCGCTGGAGTTTTTGTACGGATATCCCGATGTGGCAGATCGGGAGATTGTCGGATTGATCGCCTCTTCTCTGGCCTATGGCCGGGTGGCGCAGATACTGAAAAGTGTATCTCAAGTTCTTGCCCGGATGCCGTCCCCGGCCAAGTTCCTTCAGCAGGCGACTACGCAAGCGTTAGCCGATACATTTGCCGGATTCAAGCACCGTTTCACTACAGATGAAGAATTGATCCTGATGCTGCAGGGGATTAAGCAGGTTGTGGAAGAGTATGGAAGTCTGAACCGATGCTTTCTGGAGGGCTTAGGGAAAGAAGCTCCGACCGTTCACGAGGCATCAAAAAAGTTTTCACAGAAGTTGTCTATGGGAAGGAAGAACAGCCTGCTTCCCCTGCCGTCAGGGACCAGCGAGTGCAAACGCCTGAACCTGTACTTGCGATGGATGGTTCGGAATGATGAAGTGGATCCGGGCGGATGGGATGGAGTGGGATCCGAGTTGCTTATTGTTCCATTGGATACGCACATGCACAGGATTTCCATTGCGATGGGATTGACAGGACGAAGACAGGCGGACATACGGACGGCTCACGAGATAACAGATGGATTTCGACGGATGTCGCCCGGCGATGCCGTTCGATACGATTTTACCCTGACACGGCTGGGAATCCGAAGAGACCAGGAGATGCGTCGGGCATTGGAAGAGTGGGGAATTCTGAAAGCAGCTTGACATGATTGATACATTCGTACAGATGTTGAAAAGACTCTGGAGCGTCCTGGACGCGACAGGAGCATTGCAGACGCCCCAGAATCTGCGGTCCAGCGACTCGCGTCTTGACATAAGTTCGTCCGCAATTATACTGAGAATGGCGGGGATGACTGGCGCCGAATGTGCCCAGTCTGTTCGGGGCGTGACTTCCCCATGCAACGCAATAACGGACATCGATAGAACCATTCGGCCATTGGGTCTTTAATTGAGAAGTAACAGCGATTGAAGAGGAGAGCGAAACATGAAAGCTGAAACCATGACTAACGGAAGAACGGTCACTTTCAAGGGCAATCCGCTGCATTTGACAGGGAACGAGGTAACCGTCGGCGACAAGGCGCCCGACTTCGTCACGGTGAGCACCGAGTTGAAACCAGTGCGTCTGTCCGATTTCGCGGGGCAGATCGTCGTGCTGGTAGCGGTGCCGTCGCTGGACACTCCGGTCTGCGATCTTGAATCACAGAAATTCAATCAGCAGGCAGCAAGCATGGGTGAGGATGTGAAGGTGCTGGTCATCAGCATGGACCTGCCTTTCGCTCAGAAACGTTGGTGCGGGGCGCACGACATTAAGAATATCGTCACCCTGTCCGACTACCAGGAGCGATCCTTTGCCAACAACTATGGTATTCTGATCAAGGAACTGCACCTGCTCGCCCGGTCGGTCTTCATTGTGGACCGCGACGGGACGCTTCAGTACCGCGAGGTTGTACCGGAGATCACCGAGGAACCGAACTACGAGCAGGTACTCAAGACAATCGAAAAGCTCGTGGCCAAACAGGGCGTCTGATTTTGAGAATGGAATTCAGGGCGAGCAACGACCGCCCCATGGATATTCACAAACACATTTTTTGCGAAAGGAACGATGCATGACCTTACGTGGAAGCCAGACGGAAAAGAATCTGCTCACAGCGTTCGCCGGGGAGTCCCAGGCACGGAACCGGTACACTTACTTCGCGGGACAAGCGAGGAAGGAAGGCCTGGTCCAGATCGCGGACATTTTTGAGGAGACGGCCAACCAGGAGAAGGAGCACGCCAAACGGTTCTTCAGTTTCCTCCCGGGCGGCGATCTTCAGATTGTGGCGACATATCCCGCGGGAAGGATCGGGACGACGGCTGAGAATTTGAAGGCGGCGGCCGACGGCGAGCAATTGGAATGGACGTCGATTTACGTCGACTTTGCCAAGACGGCCAAGGAAGAAGGGTTTAATGACGTTTCGATGGTGTTCAACTTCATCTCCATAGCGGAGAAGTATCACGAGAGACGATATCGGGCCCTTCTGGCCAACGTCGAGGCAGGGACCGTATTCAAGAGGACCAGCAAAGTAGTCTGGCGATGCCGGAACTGCGGATACACTTCGGAAGCGGAAAGCGCTCCCGGCGCTTGTCCGGCTTGCGCACATCCGCAGGCCTACTTTGAGGTCATGGCGGAGAACTGGTAGAACGGGAAGTGCCTGGTGCCAGGTGCATTCGTGCTTGGCGTGGAATGCAACATCACAAAAAGTGGACTTCGGTATAGAAAGGACAACCATGGCTGACAAGCTGGAAATCTACAAGTGCGAAATGTGCGGTAACATCGTGGAAGTGCTGCACGCGGGCGAGGGCGGACTGGTTTGCTGCGGCAAACCGATGAAGCTCTTCAAGGAAAACACGGTGGACGCCGCGAAGGAGAAGCATGTGCCCGTGGTGGAGAAGGTGAACGGTGGGTTCAAGGTGAAGGTTGGCAGCGTTCCCCATCCGATGGAAGACAAGCACTGGATCGAGTGGGTGGAGGTGATCGCCGATGGAAAAGTCTATCGGCAGTTCCTGAACCCGGGCCAGGTTCCCGAGGCATTTTTTCCCATCGAGGCGGCGACGATTACGGCCCGCGAATACTGCAACCTGCACGGGTTGTGGAAGGCGTGAAGAAAGCTCTCAGTTGTCAGCTATCAGCTTTGAGCTTAAGAGAGAAGATCGGTCAATATGAAGGCGGAACAAGTCCTTCCCGTGTGGAAGGATGAGAAGAGAACATAAGAACCCCTTTGATAAGGAGAGTACGTCATGATCAGCAAGAAGATCGAAGACGCTCTGAACAAACAGATCAACGCGGAACTGTTTTCCTCCTATCTATATCGCGCCATGGAAGCTTATTTCCTGGACTGCAACTTGAAAGGCTTCGCCCACTGGATGCATGTTCAAGCCGACGAGGAGCACACGCACGCCATGAAGTTTTTTGACTACATCAACGACCGCAATGGACGGGTTGTGCTGACGGAAATCGCCATGCCTCCCAAGGAGTGGAAAAGCCCGCTCGACGCCTTTGAGGCCGCCTATGCTCATGAACAGAAAGTGACGAGCATGATCAACGGCTTGGTCGACCTGGCTCGCCAGGAGAACGACTATGCCACCCAAATCATGCTTCAATGGTTCGTGACCGAGCAGGTCGAGGAAGAGGCCAACGCAAGTGAGATCGTGGAGAAGTTGAAGCTGATTAAGGATTCTGCCCAGGGGTTGTTTATGATGGACGCCCACCTGGGTCAGAGAAAGTAGGATTGCACACTCAACTGAGGTGACGGGGGCGGTTCATCGGAACCGCTCCCACACCATCGAGGACCATGCACATGGGTATCGCCTTTAATGCAGACGAAATTTTTGACATCGCCATTCAGATCGAACGAAATGGCGCCCGGTTCTACTATCAGGCTATGGACTACACGTCCGACGCGTCGGTCCGCCAACTTCTCAAGAGCCTGGGCGCCCTCGAGGAGACTCATGAGAAGGCGTTTATCGACATGAAGCAGCGATTGTCGGAGGACGCGAGCGTGCCCGCCACATTTGATCCGGAAGGTCAGAGCGGCGCATATTTGCAGGCACTGGCGAACAGCCGTGTCTTCGACATCCGAACTGATCCAATGGCAAAGCTCGCGGGACAGAGAACAGCCGAGAACATTCTCGCCACAGCCATTGACTTGGAGAAGGACTCCATTGTTTTCTACCTGGGCATGAAGGAAATGGTTCCAGACAGCATGGGGAAAGACCAGATTGATGCCATCATCCGTGAGGAGATGCGTCATATCACCGTTTTAAGCAACGAACTGGCGGCCCGAAAGTGACGAAAATCATTTCCTGAAGCCTCTTGAAGATTTGCCGAAAAATGAGGAAAATGGGGGGATATTGTTAGGGTCGAACGCCACAAACTTCTTGTAAAGGAAGGAAGCAGATGCAGAAATATGTATGCAATGTCTGTGGTTATGTCTACGAGCCAGCCAAAGGCGATCCCGGCAACGGCGTGGAGTCTGGAACCCCGTTCGAGGAAGTGGCTGACGCCTGGGTTTGCCCGGTCTGCGGAGCCGGCAAAGAGGAATTCTCCCCCGTTGAGGAATGACGCTCAATTTCCACAAGCGCGAGCATCATGCAAACCTGCTTTTTCCTGAACCATGCTTGCCGCAGGCCATGTCTGGAGAGAATGTCAGTAATGTGGAAACGATGATGCTCCTGATCCCTGGAAGAAACTCTCATCGTTTGTGCCCCAGGCTGACGAAACCTAAACCCAGACAAGTCCGGACCTAGCGAGAACTCCTAATTTGGTAAAACCCGAGTTTTTTCCTTGACAATTTGCGGCGAACCTTTAATCTTTGAATGATATAAGTATTGACAATCCATGAATTTACCTAGCCTAAGGAGACGATATGGCCTTCAGTAGGACCACGAAGCTGGCGTGTCTCGGAACCGTGTTAACCTTCTTTGTCGGATGCAGTCAACATAACTTCGAGACGGGATACCACGATTTCAACAAAGTTCAGCTCCAGTTTTACGCCCCCACGGGCTCAACGGTGACGATGGGTAAGTACGTTTGTGGCGACATCAAAGCCGACCGGTCGCATCAGATTAACATATACGGGGACCCGTCAACGCGTCTGGAGCACGAACCCGAAGAGACGGCGACCTTCAATCTCGCCCCGGGCGAATATGAGTTCAAGTATACTGGAATTCCGGGTTGGGAAGGCGCAGCCGTGTACGGCAACATTCACGTGTACGACGTGTGCGGACTATTCAATCCTGGAACGAAGATGATGCTGCGAAAGTGTTTCATTCCGGTCGCCCTGCCCTCTCCTGCCACACCGGGCATGGTCACTCCGAAGGACGACATTTTCCCGTATGCATCGCCTTCGCACCGCCTGCGGATTTCCTATCAGGATGTCGAGCGGATCACCGCCGGCGATATGGTGACGAAGGTGATTTTCGTAGCCGACTTGACCAAGGCCAAGCATGACGTTGACCAACTGGAAGTGGAATATACGTGCATGGTCGGAAAACAACAGCGATATCGTGCTCTTCTGTGCGAAGCCCAGCTCGATGCATTGGATGATCCCGCTTCGAAGGATTTCATTAAAATTCAGTGCGAACTCAAGGAGTTGGAGCAGAAGATCAATCGAAACCGGGACCGGTATTGTCGTCTTCAGTCTCTTCTGAAAGCGGATAATGTGCTGCTTCGCCGGGAGATGATGGTTCTGGCGACGGACGAGATTCTTCCCGCCCACGAGGACCCGGTGAAGGCCGCCCAGGAACTCGGGCAAGTGGTCGTCGTTCTGCGTCTTGGCGGACGGCACAATCACTGGGGAAATCCGTCCCAGGAAACGCCCGTGTATTTGCCGTAACGAACACAACCGGGGCGACCAACTGAAGGTCGCCCTTTTTCTTCATGCAGATTACTTCGGAGGTTAATAGTTCGATGAAAGCAAAATGGATAGGTGTTCTTCTGACAGTATCGATCGTTATCCCGGGACTCCTGCTGAGCGGATGCAAGTGCAAGAGTTGTGAAACCGCGATGGCCGAGGAAATGGCTCCGACGGTAGTCCTGCCCGAAGGGTACGTCGTGATGAAGGGTCTGTGCGACGCCGATTATGACAACCAGGGTTGGCCTCGGTATATCATGAACTGCAAGGATGGGTCGATCATGGCCCTGGTCCCGGAAACGTGCTACACAATGGGTATGAACGGTCAGGAAGTGAACGAAGGACCGCAGCACCGCGTAGTGGTGGGCAAGTTCTACATTGATATGTACGAGATCAACAATGCCCAGTTCAACCAATTCGCCAAGGCTGCAAGTTGCCTGTGCTGGAAGAAGGATGATCCATGCCTGGCCAATGAACTCCTGAGCAGTATGACTCCCGCGAATTGGGTCGATCGCAACAGCCCGATGAAAGACGATCCATGCCTGGCGGCCAGCGTCTGTCGGCTGCCCAAGTGCGTTCAACTCGATCTTAATGCGTTCAAAGATTACTGGACGGAATGCGTGAACAACAGTCATCCCGCCCGGAACGTCAGTTTCTGGGAAGCCTGGTACTACTGTCGCTGGGCCGGCAAGGACCTTCCGACGGAAGCGGAATGGGAACTGGCGGCCAAGGGGCCGGAGGCCCGGCTGTACCCGTGGGGTAACACTGAGCCCGACAGCCAGCACCCGCTGTGCAATTACGACGGCGCCCGACCGGCGGAAGACGGATTCATGTACACCTCGCCGGTATCGGCCTTCGCCTCGGGACGCAGCCCGTTCGGATGCTACAACATGGCGGGCAACGTGTGGGAATGGTGCAAGGATTATTATGATGCGACCGCGTATTCCGTGACCAACTTCGCGAGTCGTACCGGTCGTCAGCAGGCTGAAGCCAACCGCGAATTCGTCAATCCCACCGGACCGGACCTCGGCGACATGCGGGTGATCCGCGGCGGAGCGTATACCAGCGAGATCGCCGATTGCCGGACCACGGTTCGCCGGTTCGCCCCGGCCAACTATCACGGCATGAACATCGGTTTCCGCGGCGTACTGCGGATTCGGTAGTCGAGACATTTATTCCGCAATCAAACGCCCTGGACGGCAAAGTCCGGGGCGTTTTCTTTTTTGCCGACGTGTTCCTGTTCCCATGTAACCTTCTCGCTGATACTCGGCGGAAGCCAGCGTCGCCCGTCCTTGGTCAGGAGCGTCTCGGCGGCGCCCGGTCCCCAGGTTCCCGGTTCGTAGTTCGGAAACGACGGAACAGGCAGTGTCTCCCAGGCATCCAGGATGCCCTTAATAACGGACCATGCCGCCTCGATCTGGTCGGCCCGCATGAACAGAGTCTGATCCCCTTGCATCACGTCGACGAGCAGGATTTCGTAGGGTTCGGGCGGCTGCGACTTGAACGTCTCGTGGTAATCAAAGAGCATGTGAACGGGCACGAGACACATAGGCTGGCCCGGACGTTTGGCCTGGAGGCTCAGGACGATTCCTTCTTTTGGCTGAATGCGGATTCCCAGGCGGTTGGGACTCCAGTCGGCGATGGCCGACGCGGGAAACGGCTGATGCGGAACCGGATGGAATTGGATGGAGACTTCCGATACGTCGGCCGCCATGCGTTTACCGGTCCGCAGGTAGAAAGGCACGCCCTGCCATCGCCAGTTGTCGACATAGAGCTTCACCGCGACGTAGGTTTCCGTGCCGGAGTTCGGGTCCACACGCGGCTCGGATCGATAGGCGGCCACGGATTGACCGTCTATCTTGCCCGCCCCATACTGCCCGCGAACGGCGAACTCCCGGACCTGGTCCTTCGCGATGGGACGAATTGAGTGGAGCACGTCGACTTTCTTGTTGCGAATCTCATCGGCCGTGAACGACACCGGCGGCTCCATCGCCACAAGACACATGATCTGGAGCAGGTGGTTCTGAACCATGTCGCGCAAGGCGCCCGCATTGTCGTAATAGGCTCCGCGATGGCCGATGCCCATCGACTCGGCCACGGTGATCTGCACATTGTCGATATACTTGCGATCCCACAGCGGCTCGAACAGGGCATTGCCGAAGCGAAAGGCGAGGATGTTCTGCACGGTCTCCTTGCCGAGGAAGTGATCGATCCGATAGATCTGCTCTTCCGCAAAGACAGCCAGCAGGATGCAGTCGAGGATCTGGGCAGTTTCCAGGTCGCGTCCGAAGGGTTTTTCCACGATGATTCTCGCCCGCCGCCGATCTTCCGCCAGTCCCGCCTTTCCGATCCGGTCCGTAATGGGCGGGATCAGTCGCGGCGGAACGGCCATGTAGAAGATTCGCGTAGCCCGCTTACGCCAGGATGTGTCGAGGTCTTGGAGTCTCTTCTTCAGGTCCTCGTAGGCCGCGTCATTGGTGAAATCGGCATGAACGTAATGAAGATGCGAGGCAAACGGCGTCCACGATTCGTTCATCGTGTTCGCCCGCCGGGAGAACTGCTCCACCCCCGTACGAAGATGATCGCGGTAGCCGTCCTCGTCCATTTCCTTAATATCAACGCCGATCACCGCGAAGTCCTGGGACATCTGCCCGTCGACAAAGAGCGTATGCAGCGACGGCACCAGCTTCCGCCCCGCCAGATCCCCCCCGCCGCCGAAGATCATCATGACACACGACTCCGGATGATCCGTTTCATTCGTCACCACATCGCGTCTCCTGCCACTCGGTATGAAAAACGCCCCTGGCGTCGATCCGCTCATACGTGTGCGAGCCGAAATAGTCACGCAAGGCCTGGATCAGATTCGCGGGCAGCCATGCACTGCGATAGGCGTCGAAGTACGCCAGGGTCGCCATAAAGGCGGGGACCGGAATTCCCGCGTTCACGGCATCGACCACGAGGGCCCGAAGCGATTCCTGGCGTATGATCAGTTCGGGGGCCAGCCGCGGATCCATCATCAGGTTCGGCAGGTCCGGCTGGGACCCGAATGCCGCCTGAATATTCTTCAGAAACGCCGAGCGAATGATACATCCGCCCCGCCAGATCCTCGCAACAGTCTTCAGATTGAGACAGAACTTGTAGGTCGACGACGCCTGGCGCAAAAGGGCCATTCCCTGGGCATAGGCGATCAGCATACCCATGTGGAGGGAGTTGGCCAACTGCCCGAGGAACGTCTCGCGATCCGTTCGCAGACGATAGTGCGGTCCGGATAGACAACGGGCCGCCACGGCTCGCTCATCGCCGAATCGCGAGAGATCCCGCATGGACACGGCCATGTCAATCGTGGGAACCGGGACCTGGAGTTCCATGGCGTCCTGGACCGCCCACATTCCCGTCCCCTTCTGCTTGGCCCGGTCCAGGATCACGTCAATCAACCGCTTGTTCGTGCGGTCGTCGGCGTGGGAGAAGACATCGGCGGCAATTTCGATCAGATACGCGTTCAATTCCTCCTGGTCCCAGGCGTCAAACACCTCGTGAAGCTCATCGTCGTTCATCCCCAATCCGCGTTTCATCAAGTCGTAGGATTCGGCGATCAGCTGGATAATGGCATACTCGATTCCGTTGTGTACCATTTTGACATAGTGTCCCGCCGCGCCCGGTCCGAGGTAGGCGACGCACGGTTCGTCGTCCACGCGGGCGCTGATCGCCTCGAGAACGGTCCTCACGCGTTCGTAAGCCTCTGGGTCGCCGCCGGGCATAAGGCTCGGACCGCATCGGGCGCCCTTTTCGCCTCCGGAGACGCCCACGCCGAGTAAATGGACGCCGGTTCTCGCCGTCTGGCCCTGGCGCCGCTGGGTATCGATGAAGTGGGAGTTCCCGCCGTCGATCAGAACGTCTCCAGGCTCGAGAAGCGGAAGCACCGAGTGGATCACATCGTCCACGGGCCGACCGGCGGGCACGAGCATCATGATCGTCCGGGGCGGTTCGAGCCACTTGACGAGTTCTTCGATACTCTGAGTTCCCGCCACATGGCTGTCGCCCGCCTGGGCACGAAGCTCACGAACCCTGTCGGGGTCCACATCGTAGCCGACCACCGATAGGCCGTGATCCGACATATTGAGGAGCAGATTCCTCCCCATGGTGCCCAGACCGATCATCCCCATCTGGAATCTGTTCTGTATCATCGGACCCGCCCTCGGACCTTTGTTTTGACCCGTCCGTTCCCTTCCTCCTCTTCAGACTCCCCGGCGGACACGTGCCGTTTTTCCTCGACCGTCAATCCCAGCTTCGCCAGAGCATTTCGCGTGTCGTCGAGGCCGGTGTGGTGAATGCCCCAGATACCCAGGACATGGGCCACGTCCAGGAACAACTGACGATCCTCGATATAGGCCACCTGAGCGGCATCGATCTGAGCCACGTCCAGGGCGAACCGATAGATGTCCAGGTCCGGCTTGCGGACGTGGACGAAGCAGGAGGAGATGAAGAAGTCGACGAACTCACCCAGTTTGAATTTCCGGATTCGATGAATCGTCAGTTCCCGTCCTTCGTTACTGACGGCCACAATCTTCAGGGCGTGCCGATTCTTGAGTTGCTTGATCAGGTCGATCATGTCGGGATAGGGCTTGGACTGGGCGAACATGTAGTCCTTGAAGTCCTCGCGGGTGAACGGCTGCGGTTTGTAGAAGATGACCCGGTCCAGGTATTCGTCCAGCGTGAGCTTGCCCTCCTCGTAGGTATCGAACGTGAGATGGTGACGTTCGTCCACCTCCGTCCCTTCCAGATCGAACGTCTCGACCGCGTGCCGGCGCATCTGCCGATCCCACCCATTGGTCAGCAGCACTCCCCCGATATCCAAAAACAGCGACTTGATCGGCACCTCAACCATGATTCGCCCCCTTTTTGCGGAAGCCCCCCTGCCGCCCAAGGTCATTATACCCTGAAATTCTGGTTTCAGAAGATCGGACTTTGCCTCACCCTTGTTCTCGCCAAGGTCCGTCCCCGCCAAAAGGAAAGGGCGGCTCGGAAGCCGCCCTTGGAGTCAGTACTATGAGCGTGGTATCACGCCACAGATCGCACGCCGTCGATTTTCGGCAGATCAACGGTTGCCACGAATCGGATCAGCGACGAGGACTTTTTCAACTGGTCAATTACCATCGCGGGAGGCGGAGCGTCGATTTTGAAAACCATCAGCGCCCGATTATCGTGGCGGGAGAGCGTCAGGTCGGCGATGTTGACCTTGTAGTTCCCGAAGAGCGTACCCACCAGGCCGATGACGCCCGGCTGATCGTCGTTGAACTGGATGACCATTGCGCCCTCGGGCACCATCTGCATCCGGTATCCGTCAATGGCGAGGATAGTCGGGAGACCATCGGGACTGACAGTTCCTTCGATTCGGTGCATATAGTCCGTGCCCTTCACTTCCACCGCTATCCGTTCGACTTCCGCGCGGCTGGTCAAGATCGAATGGGATGTCTGGATTCCGGTCGAATTGGCGGCCAGTTCGGCGTTGATCACGTTCAGCGGCGTCTCGAGGAATCGCCCGAGCAGTTTCACCAAGGCTGTACGGAGCAACAATGGGAGTACGCGTTCCAACTGGCTGCTCATCGCCGTCACCTGAACAGACTTGATTCCCTTGTCGGCCAGCGGAGCAATCAGTGCCGCCATTCGCTGGGCCAGGTCGACATACGCACGGTCCTTATCCGTCAGGCTGGGCGGCAGACCCGGAACGTTGACCGCGCCGCGAATCGTTCCATTCAGCAGATAATCCAGCAACACCTGTGCCGCCTCAACCGACACTGCCAGCTGCGCTTCTTTTGTGGAGGCGCCTAAGTGGCAGGTTACAATCGCATTGTCCTGTTCGAACATCGCCAGCTTACCCGGCGGTTCCGTGCTGTACACGTCTACCGCCGCTCCGGCGATTTTCTTGTCCTTCAGCGCCTGCGCCAAGGCATCCTCGTCGATCAATTCGCCCCGCGCACAGTTGACCAGCATGGCCGAGGGTTTCATCTTCGCGAACTGATCCGGTCCGATCATCTTCCTCGTCTGATCCGTCACCGGGGCATGGAAGGAGATGAAATCAGCCTTGCCCAACAG
Organism: uncultured Phycisphaerae bacterium; assembly: GCA_964563935.1. Taxonomy (GTDB): domain Bacteria; phylum Planctomycetota; class Phycisphaerae; order JAAYCJ01; family JAAYCJ01; genus JBAZZQ01. Next base: position 24,153 of record CAZLZE010000058.1, read on the forward strand.
ATCGTCCAAATTCCGGAGGACCTTAACCTTCCCGTCCAGCGCCGTCTCGTCCGGGAACAAGGGATCATACGCGATTACCGACATTTTGAAAGCAATGGCCCGTTCCGCCACCGCCCTTCCGACCCGTCCCAATCCGACCAAGCCCAAGACCTTGCCCGCCAGTTGCTTGCCCATGAACTTGTTTCGGTTCCAGTTACCCAGCCGAGTATCGGCATTGGCTTGCGGAATATTCCTCGCCACGGCCAGAAGCATTCCAAAGGTGTGCTCCGCCGTTGAGATCGTATTGGCGTCCGGAGTGTTCATCACCAGGACGCCCGCCTTGGTCGCGGCAGCAAGATCGACATTGTCGACTCCGACGCCCGCCCGGGCCACCGCGCGAAGCTGCCCCGGTTTCTCCAGCACTTTTGCCGTCACCGTTACTCCCGAGCGAATGATCATTCCGTCATACTGACCCACGATCTGGGCCAACTGATCTTCCGACAGGCCCGGTTTGACATCCACTTCGACGTTTTCCTTGGCCTGCAGATCTTGGACGACGCTCTGATCCAGCTTGTCCGCAATGAGAATTCTCACCATGTTTCGCTCCTTCAACAGTGTTAAAAAGTGCCTATGTTATCCTATTCTATATTTTGTCGCTGAAAATTCAATGCTCAGATCGGGCCAATACGGTTTGAGGGTGTGTACCCATATTTCCCGGCATCCCTGTTCAGCGGTGATCCGGCCTGATGGGATGATCCTCAAATTCGTATTAGAACTTGATCGAACCTTCCGATGAAGGTAAACTTGACGCCTATACATAGTTGGAGAACCGAACATGGCATACAAGGAATATCGCGCCTCATTGACCGTGTCTGCCGACCAGCAATACGCGGTTGTGATTTCACGGTTCAATAGTTTCATTACAGAACAACTGTTGAACGGCGCCAAGGATGTGTTCAACCGACTGGGTGGAAAAGACGAACAGTTGACTATCGCCTATGTCCCGGGGTCCATGGAGATTCCGCTGGTAGCCAAGACGCTCGCCGAAAGCGGCAAGTTCTCGGCAGTTATCTGCCTAGGCACGATCATCCGGGGACAGACCCCCCATTTCGACTATGTCGCGGCGGAATCCGCCAAAGGTATCGCTCAAGCCAGTCTGCAGACGGGGATTCCCATCGTTTACGGGATCATCACTGCCGATACGCTCGAGCAAGCCATCGACCGCGCCGGCGTTAAAGCAGGAAACAAGGGCGCCGATGCGGTCATCACCGCCGTGGAAATGGCGAATCTCATGCACCTGTTGTAAGACTTCCAGACGTTTCCGGAATACCGGGAGGACGTACACTTGACCGATTGGAGAGCCCAAGCCAGGGCTTTGGCGATGCAATGCCTGACACAGCTCGATGTGCAGGGTGGTGATTTTCTGCTCGAAATGGACAGCTTCATCGCCGAAGCAAATGTGGTTTCCGATAGTAAATCGCTGGCCGGGGAATTGGCCCGACTTGCATGGAATAATCACGAGACGTGTGATCAGTTCATCGCGGATACGGTGAAACACTGGCAGTTGCAGCGAATTGCCCTGATCGACCGGGCGGTCCTTCGTCTGGCCATCGCGGAATTGCTCTATCGCACGGACGTTCCTGTAAAAGTCGTTCTCGATCAGGCCATCGAACTGGCCAAGAAATTCTCCACCGCCGAATCGCCGCAGTTCATCAATGGAGTCCTCGATGCCATCGCCAAGAAGGTCCATGAACCCCAGGCCGAGGCGGTGGGCACAGTTGCTGAACCCGAGGTACCGCAAGACACGACAGTATCCCTTGAGTCAGATGATATTACCCAGCCGGCCCCGGGAAATTCAGAGACACAGGAGAGTTAATCATGGCTGGTTTCTTCAAAAAACTTCGTGAGGGGTTGGCCAAAACACGCACCAAACTGACCGGCGCATTGACTTCTGTCCTTCGCGTCGGGCGAAAGATCGACCAGCAACTCCTGGATGAGCTGTTCGATACCCTGATCACCGCCGATATCGGGATCTCAAATACGGAGAAGATAATCAGCGACCTGAACGCGGCATGGAAAGCAGGAAAGATCATCCATGCCGAGGAAATCGTCCCCTTCCTGAAGGAAGAGCTGAAAAAGTACTGGCCCGAGCATGATCGCAAGCTCGCCCAGGCGCCGTCCGGACCGACGGTTATCCTCGTAGTCGGAATCAACGGGTCCGGCAAGACCACCAGCATTGCCAAGCTCTCCTGGTTCCTGACGAACCAGAAGAAGAAGGTCATTCTCGGAGCAGCCGACACCTTCCGCGCCGCCGCCGTCGACCAACTTACCATATGGTCGGAACGAACGGGCGTGCAGATCGTCAAACATCAATCCGGGGGCGATCCGAGCGCCGTAGTCTTTGACGCCTGCCAGGCCGCCACGTCACGAGGCGTGGATTATCTGATCATCGATACGGCTGGACGGCTTCACACTCAGGACAACCTGATGCGGGAGCTGGAGAAGATCTTCCGCGTTCTCAACAAACAGATTCCCGGCGCACCGCACGAGGTCCTGCTCGTCCTCGACGCCACCACCGGCCAGAATGCTCTCAACCAGGCCAAGATGTTCAAGCAGGTGGCCAAGGTCACCGGTATCATGCTCGCCAAGCTCGACGGCACGGCCAAGGGTGGAATCGTCATCGCCATCCGTAATGAGGTCGATATTCCCGTCAAATTCGTCGGTTTGGGCGAGAAAATGGAAGACATCGAGTCCTTCGACCCCGACAAGTTCGTAGAAGCCCTGTTCGGCGAATCGGCTGAGGAATAACCCGCCAATTACGCCCATAATTATTCATCATTTTCGGGCCAACGTCCGATATAATTATTATTATGGTATTTGTAATGATCAATGGGCAAGTCGTCGATCCGGACGAGGCCAAAACCTCCGTCTGGGATCGTGGTTATTATTTTGGCGATGGGGTTTACGAAGTTATCCAGGCGTACGCGGGAAAACTCTGGGGGTATAACCCTCACTTCAGGCGTTTCGAGCGCAGCCTGCGGGAAATTGGGATCCCAGCCGACATCAAACAGATTCAGCAATGGGTGCTCGACGCCTTCAAGGCAGCGAGAATGGACAACTGTCTCATCTATTGGCAGGTTACCCGCGGCTGCGAGATACGATCGCACGTTCCGGGTCCGGAATTAGAGCCCCAGTTCTTCCTATACATAAAGCCCGCCCCGGACAACCGCAAGCGACTCGCCGAAGGCGCCGCCGCCATTACCTATCCGGACCTCCGATGGAAGCGATGCGACATCAAGTCGCTCAACCTCCTGGCCAACGTCATGGCCACTGAGGCCGCCGCCAAGGTCGGCGCTGAAGAGGCATTGCTCGTGTCCGATGGCGTCATTACCGAAGGCGCGTCTTCATGCTTCTTCGCGGTAGTCCAAGGTACACTGATTACCCGGCAGTTGGGATATGAAATTCTCCCCAGCGTCACCCGGCAAGCCATTCTCGCCATCGCGGAGAAAATGGGGCTGAACATCGTGGAGCGGGCCCTCACTGTCGATGATGCCTATCATGCGGATGAACTCTTTACCTCGGCCAGCGGATCAGAAATTCGTCCGATCGTCAAGATCGACGGCCGAGTGATGTCCGGGGGCATTCCCGGTCCGATCACGTCACAGATCGCCGATCGGTTCATCAAACATACCAGGAGCGGCGAATCCTTTGACGATCTGGTCAAAGACACGCGGTTCGAACTTCTGCCGACTACGATCGAAGACCTGGAACTCGCCTCACGGCACAGCCGGTAGGCTTTTCCCTGCGTTTCGCATCCGCACGGCTGATTATTTTTGAATCAGTCGGAACGTGCGAATCTCAAACGGTTTAACTTCAAATGTGAATTGGCCGTTCTTTGATTTCACCGGGTCCGAACCTTCCTCAACCAGATTACATGCGACAACCTTCGCCACAGGCAGGAGCGTCTGGACTGTTACTGATCCCCTACGGCCGTTCGGTTCGTATACTCTCAGAATCAACCCATTGCCATCTTCCGCGATCTTGAGCGTCTCAGCCACCACGGGTACGCCTTCCAGCGTAACAAAGCTCTTGGCCTCCGGATTGTTTTCGCCGATCCTGCTCCCCGCCACCCGAGCCGGCACATTCAGTTCCCAAGCCGCTTGAACCGTTCCTCCGTCGCGCCAATCGCCGCCATGCGGATACAGACTGTATGTGAATTCATGACGTCCTTCGTCCGCGTGCGGATCCGGCAGAATCGTGCTGCGAAGCAATGTCAGCCGAAGCACGTTATCGAGGCAGTCATACCCATAGCGCGAGTCATTAAGCACACTCACGCCGTATCCGGTCTCGGATAGATCCGCCCACCGCTGCCCGCACACTTCGAATTTGGCCTTTTCCCATGATGTATTCCGGTGCGTTGCCCGCTCAACAGCTCCAAATTGGATCTCATACGTTGCACGGGTCGTCCGAATCTCCATCGGGAACGCCACCTTCAGCATCGTGTGCTTTTCATTCCAGTCGACCCGGGTGACAAAATCGATCCGCGGCGTTCGATTGTAGACGATGATGTCCTGCTCAAACTTCGAGTTCCCATATTTCCTCGCAACTCGCACCACAGCTCGGACCGGACCCGTTTCGATCACTTGAACCTTTGTGTCGCCTTCAAAGGCGTATCGCCGCCTGGTGGATGTCGCGTGCACGTTCCAGGCATGCTCCACTTCGGGATCATCCTGGAAAAGCTGCAGATCGTTCGTCACCATCCCGGCAGGAACGACTTCCCGCTTGTACTCCTTATCGTAAAGCCGTGAAATCCCGCCGTCCCGGGTCAATTCCACCACGTACCGGCTGCTTTCGATCTTCTTTGTGCTGACCTTCAGACCCGACGGTGTATTCTCTCTTCGCGGTTCGACCTTGAACGTCGCATATCCAATCGCCGGGACCTCGTCGGGCTCAAATACGATCGTCGCCTGGCCGTTCTTTCGATCGACCACCTGGGCCGGGAATGTTGCATTCCCCGAAGAGACGCTGATTTCTCCCTTCGTTTCCGGAACGACCGCCGTCACCGCATCGGCGCGAGACCATGACAGCGAATTAAACACGCGAACGCCATCCGTCGCCTTGTCCTTTTTTACCATGGCCCCGAGGCTGTCCGAAATCATCGCATCGACCTGCCTGCGAATTTCGACATAGTCCTTCCTGGTCTGGTCGTACACCGAGCCGATCGAACTGCCGGGAAGGATGTCGTGGAATTGGTTCAAAAGGACGTTTTCCCAATTCCGATCGAGCGTTTTGCGGTCCGTTTTGCCCGACAGAACGCCGAATATTTCCGCGTCCCGCAACATCAGTTCGCTCTTGCGATTTCCGCGTTTGGTTTCTGATTGCGTGGTGTACGTTCCGCGGTGGGTCTCCAGATAGAGTTCGCCGTCCCATACGGGCAGGCTCGGTGCCTTTTTCTCCACATCGACAAAGTATTTCTCCGACGGACCCGTTCGTGTGGCGGGCAGGCCAGGAAACGCCTTGGCTCGCGCCACGTATTCGAGCATGATTTCATTCGGACCGCCGCCGCCATCACCGTAACCATATGGCAGCATCACTTCGGGATAGCCGTCCTTGAATGAGTAGTTCATCCACGCGTACATCAACTGCTCCGGATTCGGGAATCCGTTGTAGTAATCCTTCAGCTTCGGAATGTGGGCGACAACTTCCGTCCCATCCAGTCCTCGCCAGCGGAACAGGTTGTGCGGGAACGGATTGTCCGACTGCCAGTGGAGCTTATTGGTGTAGAAGAAGTCGACTCCACACCCCTTGAGGATTTCCGGCAGCGAAGCGGGATATCCAAATACGTCCGGCAGCCAGCAGCTCCTCGGCCGAGTGCCGAACTCTTCCCGGTAAAATCGCAGACCATACAGTATCTGGCGGACCAGCGATTCGCCCGAGCTGACGTTGCAGTCGGCCTCCACCCACATCGCACCCGTCGTCTCCCATCGTCCTTCCTTCACCCACTTCTTGATCTGCCGATAGATTTCGGGATGGTATTTCTTCGTGTACGAATACAGTTGGGCCTGGCTGCAGGAAAAGTAATAGTTCGGATACTCCTCCATCAGGCGGAGCGACGAAGCGAATGTTCGTCCGCACTTGCGAATGGTTTCCCTGATCGGCCAGAGCCACGCCGTGTCAATATGCGTATGCCCGGTAAGAAAAACCATCCCATCGTCCTTGTCCGGCGTTATCTCCGCGAGTTTCTGACGCAGAACCTTCCTCGCCCGGCGGACCTCTTCCAGGAATTCTTTCCGCGGCAACGTCACATTGATCGCCAGTAGGGCCTCCTCTACCGCCGCATCGATGATCTGCCTCCGGCGATCATCGCGCACCACCTTGGACGCTTCCCACGCAAATTGAATATCGTAATAACAGCCCTCGACATCACGGTTCAGTACGAACAGCAAGCCGCCGAAGAAGCGGCTCTCAGGATTCCGCAACGTAGCTTCCCAGAAAAGTTCCGGCACCGACTGAAACTCCATGCTCAAGTCAAGCTTGCCGTGGCTGGGAACACGGAACCGGATCTGCGTTCCGCTGTAAGGCTTGCCGTTGATGAACACCAGCCCTTCCATGGCCTTGGTTTCCAGGGCGATGTATGTGTTGGCCAGGGAGAACTTGCCCGGCACATCCACTCGGCCCCGAATGAAAACAACCTTGCCGCCCGGGAAGTTCGCGGGTGTGGTAATTTTCTTCCACTCCCCGTCATATTTGTACTCATTTGGACCTAGATGATCCGCCGTCCGCGCCTCCCAGCCGGTCACCGGCAGAGAATTGTCAATCGAAAGACCCTTTAGGATCTCCAGTTTCTTTCTGATAATCCGATCGTCCATTGGAAACACCTTTCGTCTATATCATTGGAGTTTTTCTTTTCTACATCCACAGGATTTCCGAATGATCAACTCACCAGGAATCCGTTCATGCCGGGGCCACGAGTGCTCGTCCTGTCGGCCGGAGATTCGTTCCAGAAGCAATTGGGCGGCGAGAGTCCCGACTCGACTATCCGGCTGCCGAACCGTCGTAAGAGGCGGAGTCATAAAGCCGGAAAGATAACTGTCATCAAACCCAACCACCGCCATCTCGTCGGGAACTCGAATATTCATTCGCCGGAGCATCGCGATAAGTCGGATCGCGATTCCATCATTGTTCGCGAATATCACCGTCGGTCGTTGCCGCCTTGCCAGATATCTCGTCAAAGCCTCCGGGATCGGAGCATCTTCCTCCGCGGCCCACTCATCCACGTTCAGTACCAGCGCAGGATCGAACTTCATTCCCGCCGCCAGAATTGCCTGCCGGTATCCGTCCAACCGCTCCAGAGCGGCGATGTTGCCTTTCGGTGATTCGCTTTGGAAAAAGCCAATCCGCCGATGTCCCACCGAAAGCAGATGCTCCGTCATCCGACGAGCATCACCGCGATTTTCCGGGACAATTCGCGTCAAACGGCGGTCGGGGATATCCTGTTCGATCACCACCACCGCGATACCCAGCGATTCCAGCCGGGCCAGATGGTCATATTTCTTTAGACCAGCCCGAACACACGGGACAACCACCAATCCATTGATTCTCCGGCGAATCAGTTGATCGAGATATTTTTCCTCCCGATCAAGTTTAGCTTCGGTCTCGCACAGGATGATGTTATAATCCTGCTGAGCGGCCACTTTCTCCACCGCGTGAACCATGGGCGTAAACGGATTGCCCCCAATTCCCGGAACCATCACCCCGATCAGCCGGGTCTTTTGCCCGCTTAAGGTCTGGGCCACCATCGATGGCCGGAAGTTCATTTCACGGACAACGTCCAGAATCTTATGGCGGTTTTCCGGGCGGATCCGGCCGCGATTGTTGACGGCGTTCCAGACGGTTGTCGCAGAGACGCCCAGCCGGGCCGCGACATCGTGAATGGTCACATGG
>CAZLZE010000059.1:0-31915 GCA_964563935.1 uncultured Phycisphaerae bacterium
CCCCCTTCCCCTTCCGACCAACACACCCGCTCGCCCACGCCATCTTCTCTCTTCCCTCTTCGTTTAGCCGTGGTCGGTACGACCACTCTCATTCTTACTCAATCCCTTCTCTTCTTCGTGTCTTGGTGTCTTCGTGGTTAATATCTCCTCAGCGTAAATCGCCTCGACAAACTCCCGAATCGTTTCGCTGATCAACCTCAACTCGTCCATCCGCAACGCCTCGAGGCTGTCGCGCGATGTATGAATCCTCCTGCCCGCACGTAACGCCCCTTGCGTAAAACTCAATGCCGAAAAACCCGCCCGCGAAAGCGGCATGTGATCCATCCCCGCGCCCACCATGAACGAAAACGCGCCAAACGCGAATCCCCGCGACACAAACGCCCGCCGCGCCAAATCCCCAAGACGCGGATCCGGCATCCGACCCGACGTCACCAGCAAGACCTTGCCCCCAGCCCCCAAACTGTCCAAATTGATCACCAGCGCCCCCTCACGATTCAACTGATCGCGATTGGTCTCCACAAACGCCGCCGCGCCCATCAACCCCAGCTCCTCCGCCCCGCTGGCCACAAACATCAATCGCACCCGATCCCTCAGCCGCTCCGGAAGCTTCGATGCCAAATCCATCACAACCCCCACCCCGGACGCGTTGTCAATCGCCCCGGGCGAACGATTGCCCGAAGTGTTCGTCAGATACGCCACGTGGCAAACCACTGCCACCACAATCAGAACCATAATCAGCAACGAAGGAATAGGGACGCCGAGCAGCGTCAGCAAAGCCAGAATCACAAGCACCGCATAAATCACCAGCGACAGCATCGCGCTCAGCATCCGCACCACCATTGGCTGCGTTTGCGACTTCGAATCATAATGACCCATCAGGATCAACGTCGGTCCATCCGCTCCCGCCGACGACGTTTGTCCCACAATATTCTCCGTCGTCAACAGATGCCTGGCCGCAATCCAGCGCTTCAACACGCCGAAACCCATCCGCATCCCCAGCGACATCAACCCCGGAGGAATCAGCAGCAGGATCATCGCAGCGAGCGGGTGCGAAAAAAATATCTGGCTCACCAGACCCAGCACGACTATCGAAATCACCGGCAAGACCCTCGTCACCACCGCCAGCGGAACAGGCGACGCCAGAAACTCCTGCCGTGATACGCTCAACCCCATGCGCGCGAACTGACCCGCGATGTAATCCGCCGTGGCTCGCTCCGCCGGAGTCCCCACCGCGCGTGGACCAAAGGAAAGAATTGTCCGCACAAATTCGTCAATCGCCATGCGCTACTCAAGAAATCCGCTCTCGCGAAGTCTTCCCATCAGCGACTCGTCCGACCCACACGGCGGACGAAGCATACTCACTACCGTCTTGACCAGAATATCCGCCTCAAAATTCAGCACCGCCCCCACCGGCTTGCCGATCAACGTCGTCCGTTCCAGCGTGGCCGGAATCAATGCCACCGAAAACCCCTGCCCCGACACCCGCGCCACCGTCAGACTGATCCCATCCAGCGCCACCGACCCCTTCGGGATCACATACTTGCCGTACTCGGGATCCGTCAGTTCCACCGTCAACACCCGGCTCGCCCCCTGTTCCTGCCACTTCACAATCCGACAGGTCGTATCCACGTGCCCCTGCACAAAATGTCCCTCAATGCGATCCGACACCCGAAGCGATAACTCCACGTTCACCACGTCACCCTGCGACAACCGACCGATCGTTGTTCGCGACAGGGTCTCATACACGGCATCAAACTCGACGATGGTTTCGTAAGTCCTTACCGCAGAAAGACATGCGCCATTTATAGCCACCGACCCCCCGGGCTTGACCTCTCCCGCCAATTCCCCAATATCCACAACCAGCCGGGCACCGGCCGTGCTCTGGTTTACCGAAAGAACCTTCCCTATTTTCTCGACGATACCCGTAAACATAATTTCAATCGCAACCCTGGCAACGCATTATAATATAAGAAATCAGATAACGGCCAGTTTATTTTCAATATTAGGCAAAGTCATTGCCAGGAGAGATGTATGAGGCGTTCGTTTATCCTTGGGTTGCTTCTGATTATCAGTCCTCTTTCCTTCGTCGTCGCCGAGGCCCCCGACAAAGGGAAAGACGACTCCGTGCCCCCCATGATGCGGGAGGCCACCATAAAAACCATTATTGACCTCGTGTCCCGATCCGTCGCGCGACGCTACGATCTGCGACCCGATCAGGCCGACACCGCCAGGCAGATGCTCGAAAAGAACACTATGGCCTTCGTCAATAAGCACTACGACCAGCTCCTCGTCCTCGTCCCCCAGATGCAGGACATGCGAATGAAAGTAATGGCCGGCCAGGAGCCCTCCCCGGAGCAAATCCGAGAACTGGCCGGCAGAATGGCCCCCATATATAAGGAAGCCACAGACCTCATCGTCTCCGAAAACGATAAATTCCACAAAATCCTCGACGACCAGCAGAAAGCCAAACACCAGCAGGACATGGACCGGATGAAACAGGACGTGATCCAGACGCAGGAAAAACTGGCGCGATGGAAAAAAGGCGAGTACAAGTCCGGCGAATTCCTCGGCAACGGCCACGCCAAGCGACCTCGGAAACCCGGACAGGCGGAAGCCGCCGAACCGGAAATCCTGAGTCAGACCTCCGTCAAGTTCTGGGAGCAATACGTCAAGATGTTCATCGAAGCCTTCCAGCTCGACGCCGGCCAGATCCCCATGGCCTATACCATCCTCAACGATATGAAGGCCCGCGCCAAGGCCTATCGACAGGACCACAGCCGCGAGTTCGCCGAAGTAAAGGAAACCGTGAACCGCCTCACGCGGACCAGCACCACTCAGCCGGATCAGGACAAGGAACTCAAAAAATGGAAGGCCAAGGAGCAGGCCCTCGAAAAACCGCTCCTCGACATGTTTGACGAACTCAAACAGCGACTCATGGCCATCCCCACCGACGAGCAGCGAAAGGCCGCACAAGAAGCCCTCGGACATGGCGCCGAAACCGAAAAAAACACGGAAACAAAGAAATAGACCCATACACAACACAAACACAGATCGGGTGGCAGGGCCTCGCACAAAAGCGGGGCCTTGTCGTTTTTACGCCTCTCCCGGGTTGCTTGCCCCCCGGGCTCCGCTATAATAATAAATGATGACGGAACTGGGTAAACTACTGATCACCGTGGGCGCAGTCGCGGTAATCGCAGGAACTATCCTCCTGCTGATGGGAAAAACCTCGCTCGGACGATTGCCGGGCGATATCGTCGTTCGGCGGGAGAACTTCACGTTCTTCTTCCCCCTGGCCAGCAGCATTGTCATCTCCATCGTCCTGAGCCTGATACTCTGGCTGATCTTCCGACTGCGGCATTGATCGATGTTCCGAAAAACAGGGATCAAATGAGTGTGACGTCGGAAACACTGAAAGATAAAGATTATGTCGATGCGATCCTGGCGGGCCGACTCGATCCGCAGATCATCCTCTGGGGTTACGCCAGGGGAATCTTTCCCATGGGCAACCCCGAGACCGGCGATATCGAGTGGTATTGCCCCGACCCGCGAGGAATCATCAGCCTTCGCGCCTTCCACGTACCCCACAACCTCCGCGCCGTGATCCGGCGGGGCAAGTTCCGCGTCACCATCAACAACGCCTTCGAGCGCGTCATGCGCGCCTGTGCAAATCGAGAGGAAACCTGGATCACCGACGACATCATCCGCTGCTACACCGAACTGCATCGAAGGGGTTTCGCCCACAGCATCGAAACCTGGCTCAACGGCGAACTCGTCGGCGGGCTCTACGGCGTCGCCATCGGCGGCGCGTTCTTCGGCGAATCCATGTTCCACTCCCGGACCGACGCCTCCAAGGTCGCCCTCGTCGCCCTCGTCCAACAGCTTCGACAGCAGCACTTCCTCCTGCTCGACATCCAGTTCATCACCGCACACCTCGCCCGCTTCGGCGCCGAAACCATCCCACGCGACGATTATCTCCGCCGTCTCGTCCGCGCCCTGCAGAAACCCTGCGACTTCCTCCGCCCCAACCAGCAAACCATCGAACTGACCTGAAACCGCCATCTCCTCCATGTGGGGCGGGTTATGAACCCGCCGTCTTCTTTTCTCTTCCTGCCGGCTACTGGCGGCTGGACTCTGGCTACTCTTATTCTTTTCCCAATAACACCTCCCGCCTCACCTGCGCCATTAATATGAACCGACAACCAAATACAGAGCTCCAAACGCTCAGCTTTCAGTCCATCGATCCGCAAGAGAATGAGCTGAATTCCTTCCCCAACCTGAAAGCTGAGCGTTTCATTCTCTGTCCAGTGTCCGTTATCGGACGTCCCTCCCGTACCCCCAGCCGAGGTCACCCCGATTTTCGCGACCCCTCTTGACTTGACCGTAAAAATCCATATAGTACATAAGTACCGGGGCCAAGCGCAGTAATCGCACTTGGCCTCTTTTTGCGCTGGAACCACGCGTTCAAAAGGAACCCGTATGTTAAAAGTATGCAAATTCGGCGGAACGTCCCTGGCAACAGGGGAGATGATCAAGAAGGTCTGCGACATCGTCACCTCGGACCCGGATCGTCGAATCGTTGTCGTCTCCGCGCCCGGAAAGCGGAGCAAGGAAGACATCAAAGTTACCGACTTGCTCATCGCCTGTGCGGAAAACAACCTCAAAAACGGATCGGCCGAGAAAGAGTGCAAACTGATCACCGACCGATTCCGCGATATTGCCGAGGAACTTAAGCTTCCCGCTCACGTCGTGGATGATATCCTGGCCGACCTCCGGAAGCGTCTGGCTACCAAAACGGCCACCAGGGAAAAATTCCTCGACCTCCTCAAGGCCGCCGGCGAAGACCACACCGCCAGAGTCGTCGCCCACTACCTCCAGAAGCAAGGCTTCGACGCCCACTATGTCAACCCCAAGGACGCCGGACTGCTCCTGAGCGATGAGGCCGGGAACGCCCAGGTCCTCCCCGAATCCTATAAGAATCTCGAGTCCCTGCGGAACGCCCCGGGCATCACCATCTTCCCCGGCTTCTTCGGTTATTCGCCCCAGGGCTCACTCGTCACCTTCCCGCGCGGCGGATCGGACATTACCGGCTCCATCCTCGCCGCCGCCGTCAAGGCGGACGTCTACGAGAATTTCACCGACGTCGATTCGGTCTTCGCAGCCAATCCGAACATCGTTCCAAACCCCGCCCCGATTTCCGAGCTGACCTATCGTGAGATGCGGGAATTGTCCTACGCGGGATTCAGCGTCTTTCATGCCGAAGCCCTCGCTCCCGTCTTCTATGCCGGGGTCCAAGTCTGCATCAAGAACACGAATAACCCTTCGGCCCCGGGAACCAGACTGGTCCCCGAGCGAAATCCGCACAACGGACCCGTGGCGGGCATCGCCAGCGATACCGGCTTTTGCAGCCTGTTCGTCAGCAAGTATCTCATGAACCGTGAAGTGGGCTTCGGCCGAAGACTGCTCCAAATTCTGGAAGCGGAGAATCTTTCCTATGAGCATTGCCCCTCGGGTATTGATAACATCTCCGTCATTCTCCACGAGAAGCAACTGACCGCGGAAAAAGAGGCCCGCGTGATCAAACGGATCCGCGAAGAACTCAAGGCGGAGGATGTTTCCGTGGAACGTAACCTGGCCCTGATCATGCTCGTCGGCGAAGGCATGCGCCACACCGTCGGCGTGGCCTCCCGCGCCACCGCGGCTCTCGCCAGGGGCGGCGTCAACCTTGAGATGATCAACCAGGGATCCTCCGAAGTCAGTATGATGTTCGGAACCAAGGCCGCCGACGCCCAGCAGGCGGTGAAGGTCCTCTACCAGGAGTTTTTTGGGGGCTAACCACGCCCATCAATTTCGCATCCCTGATTCAACAGCAAAAGAGTAACGACACGGCCGGTTTCCCCGGCCGTGTCTGCTTTTACCCGGCTCTCTCCTCTGAAAAGAATTGACAGGAATAAAACGCAGCCGGAGATTAAAATACACTCTGAATATGCACGAATTTGAATTCATAGACTGGCTGAAAAAACTCCTCGACCGGCCGAAGGACCGGGCGAACGTCCCCGTCGGTATCGGCGACGACATGGCCGTTATCGAATTTCTGGGCGGCTGCCTTCTGCTTGGTTCCGACATGACCATCGAGGGCGCCCACTTCGAGTTCCCGCAGGCTACCCCCGAAGCCGTGGGCCACAAGGCGCTCGGCCGATGCCTGTCCGACTGCGCCGCCATGGCAGGTGTACCTCTGGCGGCGATCATCTCCATCGCCAAGCCGCCCACCATGTCCGACGAACTACTCAAAGCCCTCTATCGCGGATTGGCTGAACTCGCGGACCGCTACGCCTGTCCCATCGTCGGCGGCGATACGTCCAGCTCGCCCGACAAACTCATCATCGACGTGGCTTTGCTCGGCAAATGCGAAGGTCCGCCCGCGCTGCGCTCCGGCGCGCAGGCCGGCGACTATCTGTACGTCACGGGTCCCCTCGGCGGATCGATCCTGAAAAAGCATCTGTGCTTTGAGCCGCGAATCGAACAGGCACGATGGATGGCCGCCAACCTGCCCCTGCACGCCCTTATCGATATCTCCGACGGATTGTCCAGCGACCTGAATCACCTGTGCGAGGAAAGTCATTGCGGCGCGGAACTGCCGTACGGGAGTCTGCAGGCGATCATTTCCGAAGATGCAAAGACGCGGGCGGAGAAAACAGGAAAGAATCCTCTGGAGCACGCTCTGAACGATGGTGAGGACTTCGAACTCCTGGCCGCGATCGGACTGTCGCCGGACGAGCTGCCCCCGTGTCCGGAGAATCTGCGATTATATCCGATTGGAAAAATCATCGAGGGCCGAACGCCGTGCGTCCTTCATCCCAATGGCCGTCGCGAGCCGCTCACCCCTCGCGGATTCACGCACTTCTGAGCGGGGTCCGATCCGCCCCGGTCCGAATGTGCTCGCGAACGGCTTGTTCCGCCTCGTCCGGACTCCCAGCCTCGAGCACGTCCACCAGGTGAACGTGATTGGTTCGCCCCTCCAATTCCTCCCGCATCCAACTGGCGCCGTCCCAACTGTCCGTGCTGATCATGCTGAGCGTGACGAGTTGGTTATAGCGCTCGGTGAGCAGGGGCGCATTGGCCGCCGCCACCAGTTCCTGATGCAGCTGAAAATCGGTCACCGCCGCCTGATTGTATTTCCCCGCCTTGAGTTCGCGCTGGAGCTTCTCCGCCATCTGACGAAGCTTCTTGAGTTTGTCCTTCGGCCGATGGATCGCCAGGAGCCTGGCCGCCTGGATCTCGAAGCCTTCGCGGATGATCTTGAGTTCCTCGAATTCCTTCGCCGACATCTGCCGCACTGTAATTCCCCGCTGAGGACGCACGTCGAGAATGCCTTCCTGCTCGAGCCGCCGCAATCCTTCCGCGATCGGAACGACCGACATCTTCAGCCGGGCCGCCAGCTTCCGGAGCGACCAGTTGTTTCCCCCGAAAAATTCCTTGGAGATGATCATCTCGCGAAGCGTGTTGTAGGCCTGCTGGCTCTTGGTCAAGGATCCCGGATTGTTCTTCACGTTTGTTACCATTCTTACTCCCGATTGGCTTCAGCGCCACGCCCTGCCCCGTCAACCCAGTATACGATCAGCCAGCCCCTCTTCTGTCATATTACTGTCATGACATTTCAAAGTCCACAGGATTTCGCCGATCGTGTTTGGCGGGGGGGTGTCCGATAAAAAAATCCCGGCGCCCTTTTGGATCGCCGGGATGCTGGTTTTTTCGATAGACAAATCCGCTTATTCGTCAACCGACTCCCATTCGGTCTGTGCAGCCTGTGATCGCCGGAAGGCCCCGATGCGATCCGACTTCTGCTGACATTCGAGGCAATATCTGGCCCAGGGCAGCGCCTTGATTCGCTTGCTCGGAATCGCCTTCTCGCACGCCTCGCAAATTCCGAATTCGCCGCGATCCATCTTGTTCAATGCCCGCTCGACTTCTTCCAGCGTTCCCGCCTGCCGCTCCAGCAATGCTCCGAACATCTCAGTCGTGTAATCAGTCGCCGCCTGGTCGGCCTGATCGCCGGTGGCTCCGTCCATTCCTGTATCCGGAAGTTCTTCGGCGTGGCTTTTCACCGAGGCGGCAAGTTCTTCCCGACGCTTCAGCAGCATCTTGCGATACTGTTCCAGCGACTCTTTGCTTTCTTTGCTCTCTCTCTTCGGCTTCCCCTTTGTGTTTGCTTTTGTTGCCATATTAGGCCTCCTTTCCTCGAACTTGGGCTGGGTGCGCCCAGAACCGCACGGACCGTGCTGGCCAAATTCTAATCGGTCGTTTCCGCTTTGTCAGTTAAAAAATTTCAAAATGGGAACAAGTTTTTATTAGCTCTCTTCCAAGGCATTCCAATTATATACATGAGGTCAAGTTTGTCGAGCCGGATTATGGGACGGCAAAATATTCTCTCTATCTCGTTGTCGCTAAGCCAGATGGAACTTATAATTTCAGGTTCGATGTGAACAAGGCCCTTGGGCACGATACCCTTATTACAGACAGGTTCGAAATGATGAAGAATTACGAATTTACAGAAATTGAAAAGAAGTGGCAAAAGTTCTGGGACGAGTTCAAGACCTTCAAGGTTTCTGAGAACCCGGACAAGCCGAAATACTACGTTCTGGACATGTTCCCTTATCCCAGCGGGGCTGGTCTGCACGTCGGACACCCGGAAGGATACACCGCGACGGATATCATTGCTCGCTATAAGCGAATGAGAGGGTTCAACGTTCTCCATCCGATCGGCTGGGACGCCTTCGGCCTGCCGGCTGAGCGCTATGCGATGCGCACGGGCACGCATCCGCGGATCACGACGCAGAAGAACATTGATAATTTCCGGCGGCAGATCAAGTCGCTCGGATTCAGTTATGATTATGATCGTGAAGTCGACACCACCGATCCCGAGTACTATAAGTGGACGCAGTGGATCTTCCTGCAGCTCTTTAAGAAAGGGTTGGCGTACCTTCACGAATCGCCGGTGAACTTCTGCCCCACGTGCCGGACGGTGCTGGCCAACGAAGAGGTCTTCCAGGGCCGATGCGACCAGGGTCACGAAGTGGTTCGCCAGCCGATGCGTCAGTGGATGCTCAAGATCACCGCCTATGCCGATCGGTTGCTTGAGGATCTCGACGAACTTGATTGGCCGGAGAGCATCAAGAAGCTCCAGCGCGACTGGATCGGACGATCCGAGGGCGCGGAAGTCGATTTCACCCTCGCCAGCGATTCGTCGGTCAAGATTCGCATCTACACGACGCGCCCGGACACGCTCTTCGGCGCGACGTACATGGTCCTTTCCCCGGAACATCCGCTGGTGGAGAAGATCACCACGCCGGACCGTAAGCAGGCGGTGGACGCCTATTGCCGACAGGCGAAGAACAAATCCGACCTCGAGCGTACGGAGTTGGCCAAGGACAAGACGGGCGAATTCACCGGCGCCTATGCCGTCAATCCGGTCAACGGAAAGCAGATCCCGATCTGGGTCGCCGATTATGTGCTCATCAGTTACGGCACGGGCGCGATCATGGCCGTGCCGGCGCACGACCAGCGCGACTGGGAGTTCGCCACGAAGTTCAAGCTTCCGATCATCCAGGTGATCAGCGGGGGGGACATCAGCGATCAGGCCTACGAAGGCGACGGCAAGCTGATCAACTCGTCATCCGACCGGACGAGCATCAACGACCTCAATGTTGCGGACGCCAAGAAGAAGATTACCGGCTGGCTTGAAGCCCAGGGGCTCGGCAAGGCGGCCGTGAAATACAAGCTTCGCGACTGGCTCTTTTCGCGGCAGCGTTATTGGGGCGAGCCGTTCCCGATCCTCTTCGATGAGGCGGGCCATCCGCACCCGGTGGACGAAAGCGAGTTGCCCGTGCGGCTGCCGGAACTGGACAACTTTCAACCGGCGGAAACGGGCGAGTCGCCGCTTGCGCGGGCCACGGACTGGCTCGTGGTCGAGAAGGACGGCAAAAAATACCGTCGCGACACCAACACCATGCCGCAGTGGGCGGGTTCGTGCTGGTATTACCTGCGATACCTGGACGCGCACAACAATGCCGCGCCGTGGGACAAGGCCAAGGAAAAATACTGGATGCCCGTCGATCTGTACGTCGGCGGCGCCGAGCACGCCGTGCTCCACCTGCTCTACTCGCGGTTCTGGCACAAGTTCCTCTACGATATCGGGTACGTGACCACGAAAGAGCCGTTCCAAAAGCTCTTTAATCAGGGCATGATTCTGTCGTTCGCGTACAAGGACGGCAAGGGCGCGTATGTGAACTTCCACGACATCGATTTCGCGGGCGACAAGCCGAAACACAAGACCACGGGTGAGGAGCTCGTCGAGTCGGTGGAGAAGATGTCCAAGTCGCTCGGCAACGTGATCAATCCGGACGACGTGGTCTCGCAATATGGAGCCGACACGCTCCGCTTGTACGAAATGGCGATGGGTCCGCTCGAGGCGACCAAGCCGTGGAACACGCGGGACGTGGCCGGCGTGCACCGGTTCCTCCATCGCGTGTGGCGAATGATGATCGACTCGGAGACCGGCGAATTGCATTCGTCGGTGCAGGACGTGGCGCCGGGCGAAGACGATCTGCGATTGCTCCACAAGACGATCAAGAAGGTCACGGGCGATATCGAGACGATGGGCTTTAATACCGCGATCTCGGCCATGATCATCTTCGTCAACGAAATGCTCAGCAAGCCGAGCAAGTCCAAGTCGGTCATGGAGCAATTCGTGCTGCTGCTCTCGCCGTTTGCCCCGCACATCGCGGAGGAGCTCTGGCAGAAGCTCGGACACAAGGAAACGCTCGCGTACGAGCCGTGGCCGAAGTTCGACGAGCAGCTCGCGCAGGACACGACGATTGAAGTGCCCGTGCAGGTCAACGGCAAGCTCCGCTGCAAACTCAGCGTTGCCGCCGACGTCGGCGAGGAGGCGATCAAGCAGATGGCGTTGGCAGACGAAAAGACGCAGCAAGCCATCGCGGGCAAACAGGTGCGCAAAGTCATCGTTGCCAACAAGGGCCGATTGATCAATATTGTGGTGGGATAACTTGTTTGCGTCTTGCAGGGGCGGGGCAAGCGGCAATTTTGCAAGACCAGAGAAGAATCCCCCGGCTTACGCCAGGGGCTAGTTCCGGACGAAGTGTCCGGAGGGAAGAGGGCACGGCATGCCGTGCTCCTGCAGGAGAAGAGAGGGCGCACACTGAAGTGTGCGTCACAAGAAAGAGGTCGCGGGGAGTGGGTGGGCGGTCCGTTTGGATCGTTGGATGCGAGGCACAAAATCGGGTAGGACAGCCGCTAGCCGGTGGGGTGTTGGGCGGTGGTTCGCCACATGGCTTGGCAGATGGCGCGGTTTTGGGCCTGGATTCGGGCTTGGAGGTCCTTCATGGGCGGCTGGGGACCGCGGAGCATGGCCATTGCGGAAGACAAGTTGAATTTCGGTGCGCTTTTGGTGCGCGCGGGCGGTTGGGAAGATGGTTTATCGGTCGGCGGGGGATCGGGGGTGTGGGAAGGTTGTTCTTCCGGCGTGGAGTCGGGAGGCGAGTCTTCTGCCGGGGTCTCGTCGAGTGTTGCGTCGGCGAAGGCGGGTTCGGGCTCGGGGATTTCTCGGGCGATGGCCTTGGTGAGCTTCAGGAGCATGTCCATCAGTCGCGGGGTGGAGACGTCGCCGAGGTTGCGGGCGGCGAGTTCGGCGCGTACGATCTGAAGCTGGCGGCCGAGGGTCTCGATTCGCTGTCGCCGGACGATTTGGTACTCGTCGGCGAGGGCGTCGAGGTGGATGGCCTGCAGGCTGGCGATGGTTCCGGCGTAGCGGCGGCCCCAGTTGATGAGGGTGTGTTTGGAGACGCCCAGTTCGCGGCTGATGCGGTCGTAACTGGCGCCTTCGGCGCGGAGCTCCAAAAAGCGGTCGCGGACGGTTTGGGAAAGACGAGGCTGTGTAGGGATCATCGTTCCACTCCTTGTAAAAGAGATGACCAAAGAAGATGAACGGAGACGACGGTATAACAAGCTATCCGTTGTCAGCTTTCAGCTTGGGGAGAGGAGAAATTCTTGTTCCTTTTCGATTTGGCGGTGTATTTGAATGTCGGTCAATCCCCCAGGATCGGCCTGGTTGAAGCGCGGGGGCTCCCACGGGCTTCTATTATTAATATATCACATTTTTGGGAAAAGGCAAATTGAGGGAGAGCAGAGGGAGAGGTGGGCGGATTGTGGCATGGAGGAGACGGAGCTTCAAAGATGCGGGGGTCGGTGGTAGAATTCGGGGAGAGATTTTGTAAGGGAGGAAATCCATGGACGCGAAGTATGAGGAGTTGAGGAATCGGCTGACGGAGATCAATGATCTGATGTCGGCGGCGGCGCTGTTGAGCTGGGACCAGTCGACATATATGCCGACGGGGGGATCTGAGGCGCGGGGGCGGCAGATGGCGACGCTGACGCGATTGGCGCACGAGAAGTTTACGGACTCGGCGATCGGAAAGCTGCTGGAGGACCTGAAGGGTTATGAGCAGAGCCTGCCTTACGATTCGGACGAGGCGGGGCTGATTCGGGTGACGCGTCGGGAATATGAGCGGAAGGTGAAGGTGCCGTCGTCGTTCGCGGCGGAGCTGTCGAATCATCAGTCGGCGTCGTTTGACGCGTGGACGAAGGCGCGGCCGGCGAATGATTTTGGGCTCGCGCAGCCGTTTTTGGAGAAGACGCTGGACCTCAGTCGGAAGTACGCGGAGTTTTTTCCGGGTTACGAGCACGTGGCAGACCCACTGATCGACGCGGCGGATTATGGGGTGAAGGTGTCGGAGCTTCGGCCGTTGTTCGACAAGCTTCGGGCGGAGCTAGTTCCGCTGGTTGAGGCGATTGCGTCCGGGCCGCCGGCGGAGCCGTCGTGCCTGCGGCCGCATTGCCCGGAGTCGCCGCAGTTGGCGGTCGGGGCAGAGATCATCAAGCAGTTCGGGTACGATTTTTCGCGGGGGCGTGAGGACAAGTCGCCGCATCCGTTTATGACGAAGTTTTCTCTGGGCGATGTGCGGATCACCACTCGCGTTCGGGAAGACAATCTTGGGGAGGCGATGTTCAGCACGATGCACGAATCGGGACACGCGCTATACGAGCAGGGAATTCCCATGTCGTATGAAGGGACACCGTTGGCGGACGGGGCGTCGTCGGGGATGCATGAGAGTCAGTCACGGCTTTGGGAGAACCTG
This sequence comes from uncultured Phycisphaerae bacterium, assembly GCA_964563935.1. Lineage (GTDB taxonomy): Bacteria > Planctomycetota > Phycisphaerae > JAAYCJ01 > JAAYCJ01 > JBAZZQ01. Next base: position 13,212 of record CAZLZE010000059.1, read on the forward strand.
GTGGGTCGGAGTCGGAATTTCTGGCAGTGTTTTTATCCGAGGCTTCAGGCGGTGTTCAGTTCGCAGCTTGGGTCGGTTCCACTGGATACGTTCTATCGGGCGATCAATCGGGTTGAGCGGTCGCTGATTCGCACGGACGCCGACGAGGTGACGTACAACCTGCACGTGATGATCCGGTTCGGGTTGGAACTGGACATGCTGGAAGGAAAGTTGGCGGTGAAGGACCTTCCCGAGGCATGGCGGGCGAGGTATCAGTCGGACCTGGGGATTTTGCCGCCGGACGACAAGGATGGGGTGCTGCAGGACATGCACTGGTTTGTCGGGACGATCGGGGGCATGTTCCAGTGTTACACGCTGGGGAACGTGCTGAGCGCTCAATTCTTCGAGGCGGCGGTGCGGGCTTGTCCGGCGATTCCGGAGGAGAGTCGGCCTGGGCGATTTGCGACACTGCATGGGTCGTGGAAGGAGAATATTTCCCGGCACGGGTGCAAATTCACGGCGGCCGAACTGATTCCGCGGGTCACCGGTTCGCCGATGACGATCGATCCGTATGTTCGTTATTTGAAGAGCAAGTACGGCGAGCTGTATCGACTGTAGGGACGATTACTCGGCACCTGAGGCGGCGAAGATTTTCTCGAGGACTTCTTCCACGCGTCCGCCGGCGTCGATGAACCGGATTTGGTCCTGATCGAGGAGGTCCGGAGGCGGATCGGCGAATCCGGCGGCGAGAACGGCGCGGCAGTCTTTGAGGATTCCCGCCAATTCGGACCAGCGTTGCTCTCCTTTATCGGGGTCGGGGGTTTTTCGGGTGTCGACGAGTCCGAGTCGGCGGTCCTTGGTTCCGTAGATCCAGAGACAGTCGGCAAGGGCGAGATGCTCGTCGATGAACTTTCCCTGTCGGGACGCCACGGCCACATAGGGGCGATCGGTGTCTGTGCTGATGTTGCCGAAACTCGAGTTTCGAACTCTTCCCGTACAGATCATCGGGATCCATTGGCTGTCCATGCCTGCTTCTCTCATAGGGCCTCCTTCGCTTTCACGTCAAACGTTCTCATACAAATTTGTCTCCTTAGTATACGCCGCCACTTGGAGAAGGTTTTGGCAAAAACCGGGCCAAAGCGATTTTTTCGCGCCTTATTTTCAATAAGCGTCTATGGAACATGAGGATAAGGCGCTACAGCAGAATGGGCACCAGGTCGGGGGACTTGCGAATCTGCATTTTGGGAGGCAACAAGAATGTGATAGCGGTGGGAGAAAATGACAATTATGTAGGGGCGATTGGGAACGTGAGCGGAGGAGCGGACAGGCAAGGACGAAAGTCTGTCGAGTTGTGGCGGACATTTGGAGGCAGGCCAGGCTCTGTTTAAGAATGCGTCATTGCGAGCCCCCGATCAGGTCGGGGATAAACTCCGCGAAGCAATCCGGCGTACGAACACCAGATTGCCACGGCCCCGATGGGGCTTCGCGATGACCCGCAGGGATGATGGCTGGAATTCTCAGACAGGGCGTAGCAATGGACTTGAAATCTACCTGCCGGACATGTATGAAAGGGTCTTCATTCGGGCGGCGAAGAGAGAGGACGTCGTCGTACGGACGAGGGCCAAACGAAGAGATTGTGGATTTGCGTCTTGGCGGGACTGTTGGAAATTTGTGAGTCATGAAAAGGGAAAATCGCAATGCAGATTGTTTTTCTGGACCAGTCGACGATTACACTGAACGACATTGATTTTTCGTGTCTGGCGAAGATCGGGACGTACGTGGAGTACGCGAACTCGACGGAAGATCAGATTATCGAGCGGGCGAAGGAGGCTGAGGTGGTGATCGCCAACAAGGCCCCGATGACCAGGCGGGTGATCGAGTCGCTGCCGAAGCTGAAGCTGATTACGGTGATCGCGACGGGATATAACAATGTGGACCTTGCGGCGGCGAAGGCGGCCAAGGTTACGGTGTGCAACGTGGCGGGGTACGCGGCGCAGACGGTGCCGCAGCATACGTTCGCGATGATATTGAACCTTGCGACGCAGATGTACAAGTATCACGCGGACGTGATGGCGGGCAAATGGCAGAAGGCGCCGATTTTCACGATGCTGACGTATCCGACCTTTGAGCTGGCGGGCAAAGTGATTGGAATTGTCGGATTCGGGGCGATCGGGCGCGGGGTGGCGAAGATTGCGGAAGGGTTCGGAATGGGCATTTTGGTGCACGACGCGCAGGGAATCAAGGACGGGCATCATCGGAACACGGACATGGATACATTGCTTCGGCAGTCGGATATTGTGACGCTTCACATTCCCCTGACGGACGGGACGCGAAATTTGATCGACGCGGCGGCGTTGGCGAAGATGAAACGGACGGCGATTTTGATCAATACGGCGCGGGGCGGGATTGTGGACGAGCAGGCGTTGGCAGAGGCGTTGAATTCGGGGCGAATCGCGGGGGCGGGGGTGGACACGCTGTCGACGGAGCCGCCGCGGGAAGGGAACGTTCTGTTTTCGGCGAAGAATATCATCATCACGCCGCATTCGGCATGGTCGACGCGGGAGGCTCGGCAACGGCTGGTGGAGGAGACGGCGGAGAATATCTGGGCGTTTGTGCATGGTGCGCCGAGGAATGTGGTGTGAGGAGGAGAGATTGACCACAAAGACACAAAGAAGAGGGATATTGAGCAAGAAGGAGGAGAGATACGAGGGACACGAATAGGAGCGAATAGGACGAACAAGAAAGAGGTTAAATAGGAAGTGGTCGTGCCGACCAGAAGCTAAGCGAAGAGAGAGATGGGTCATCGTCCGGTGGGACGATTCTGGATTCCCGCGTGCGCGGGAATGACAAAGGCGTGGAGTAGTAATAGACAAGTCTGCACTGTGGATATTTGGGGTGGGGCGAACATTCGGGGGTGTACGTTGTTCTTGTATTATACAGGTGTAGTGATTACACTTGAAGGGTTACGCGGTTTGGACGTGGAAACAGTGTTTTCGATGAGGAAACGGCATTGAAAGAGATACCCATAGGTCTGGTTGGTTACGGTACGGTTGGTCAGGGTGTGGGCGCGGTTCTCGCGATGAACGGGGAGGCGATTTCGCGGAAGCTGGGGGCTCGGGTGTATTTGAAGCACGTGGTGGAAAAGTACATGGATCGTCCGTTCGACGTTCCGCAGCCTGAGGGCGTGATGACGCCGAACATGGACAATCTTCTGAATGACAAGTCGGTGGAAATCGCGATCGAGTTGATCGGCGGGACGACGATCGCGAAGGACGTGGTGGAGAAGCTGCTTCGGGCGGGCAAGCACGTAGTGACGGCCAACAAGGCGCTTCTGGCGCATCATGGAAAGGAACTTTTCGCGTTGGCGCGGAAGCACGGGCGGTGCATCGCGTTTGAAGCGAGCTGCGGGGGCGGGATTCCGCTGATCGAGTCGATCCGGCGGGGTCTGGTGGCCAACGACGTGAAAGCGATGTATGGAATTGTCAACGGGACGTGCAATTACATCCTCACGGCGATGTCGCGTGAAGGGAAGGCGTATTCGACGGCATTGAAGGAGGCGCAGGCGGCGGGGTTCGCGGAGGCCGATCCGACACTGGACGTCAACGGGACGGATACGGCGCACAAGCTGACGATTTTGAGCTCGCTGGCGTTCGGGCAGGAGGTGCCGTTCGAGTCGATCAGCATCGAGGGAATCGACAAGATCGACATCGAGGACATTCGTCACGGGCACGAGCTGGGATACGTGATCAAACTGCTGGCGATTGGGATCAAGGAGCAGGACGGGATCTCGGTGCGGGTTCATCCGGCGTTTATCAGCAAGAACGATCCGCTGGCGTTGGTGAATGGTCCGTTTAACGCGGTGAGCGTTTACGGTAATGCGGTTGGACACACGATGTTCTACGGCAGAGGCGCCGGACGGATGCCGACGGCGTCGGCGGTGGTGTCGGACGTGATCGATATTATTCTGGGAAACGGGGTTCGCACATTCGAGCAGTTGGCGGTGCTTCCGGACGCGACGGTGCCGGCAACGATCAAGCCGATGCGGGAGATTTCGTCGCGGTATTATTTGCGGCTGATGGTCGTGGACCGGCCGGGGGTGCTGGCGAAGCTGACGGAGATTTTCGGGCGAAATGCCATTAGTATATCGGCGGTGCTGCAGCACGAAGGGGCCGAGTATGACAAGAACGGCGAGCCGATCGTTCCGGTGGTGATTTTGACGCACCGTGCGAAGGAAGGGAACGTTCAGGCGGCGATCGGCGAGATCGCGAAGCTGGACGCGTCGGCGGAGCAGCCGATTTGCATTCGAGTGGTGGACGAACATCCGGAGTGGCAATGAAATACGCGATCATTATCCCCGATGGGGCGGCGGATCTGCCGCTCGAGATGCTTGAGAATCGAACGGTTCTGGAGGCAGCGAGTCTTCCGAATATCGATGGTCTGGTTCGTTCGGGCCGGTTAGGGATGGTCAAGACGGTCCCGGAGAATTACCCGCCGGGTTCGGACGTGGCGATTATGTCGGTTTTGGGGTATGATCCGCGAAAATACTACACGGGGCGTGCGCCGCTGGAGGCGGCGGCGATGGGATTGCCGCTGACGCTGGAGCAGATTGTGTTTCGGTGCAACCTGGTGACGATTATCGACGGGATTATGGAGGATTTTTCCGCGGGGCATATTCCCACGGGTGAAGCGAAGAAATTGATCGAGGCGTTGAACGAGAAGATGGGCGAGCCGGGAGTGAAGTTCTACCCGGGCGTGTCGTATCGGCATTTGATGGTGACCTCGCCGGCGGAGAAGTTTGCTAATTTGCAGACGACGCCGCCGCATGATATTTCCGGGCGGCCTGTGGAGGATCATCTGCCGCGAGGCGGGGGCAGTGATCGAGTCCGCAAGCTGATGGCCAAGTCGCAGGAGATTCTTCCATTGCTTGAGGTTAATCAGGTGCGGCGTGATCTTGGGGAGAACCCGGCCACGAGCATCTGGCTGTGGGGCCAGGGTCAGAAACCGGCGTTGGACTAATTCAAGAAGGTATTTGGGTTCTCCGGGGCGGCCATTACGGCGGTGGATCTGGTGCGTGGGCTGGCGAAGCTCATCGGGTGGAGGGTGTTGGAAGTCGCCAACGCTACGGGATGGGTCGATACGAACTATGCGGGAAAGGCGGACGCCGCATGCAAGGTCCTGGATGAGGTGGATATTGTCGTCGTGCACGTGGAAGGACCGGATGAGGCGGGGCACAACGGCGACTACAAGAACAAGATTTACGCCCTGGAGCAGATCGATCAGAAGATCGTCAAGCCGGTGCTCGACAAGCTGACCACGTTTCCCCAATGGCGGATGATGGTTCTGCCGGATCATCCGACGCCCATCGCCGCCAAGACTCATATCGCGGATCCGGTTCCGTTCGTGATGGCGGGGACGGGTATCCATTCCGGCGGTATGGAACGATTCACCGAGGCGGAAGCGGGAAAGACGAGCTTGCGGATCGATCTGGGGTGGCAATTGATGGAGTATTTCCTGAAGGGTTGAGTTCGACGTCTGCAGACCATTTTCGGAAGCGGCGTAATCTTTCCGTCGCTCGCTTGCCGTGATCCGTGTTATTCCGCTATAATGCAGGCAGACTTTTATGAAAGGAAGCATAAGAGCGCCCATGCCGCCGAAACGAAGTTCGAATAAGGAAACGCTGGATGCCCGTCGCCGCAAGATGCGGAGCCAGCGGAGCAGTCCTGAAGATCTGGTTTCACGACGCCTGATTATCCGACCCGATGGCGAGCAGATCTGGCAGCCACCGGTGCCGGAAGGCTCGTTGGGCTTTTCCAAGGGGCCCGCACCCACGGAGATCTGGTTTCGGTTGTCGGAGTCGAAGAATCAGAGTTATGCCGGAGCGACGAGCAGGTCTTGTCGATGGAATTTCGCAGAGTGGCTGGACGCGGCAGGAACCCGCTGGGCGGGGCGGAAGATTGCGGTGTATTTTGTGTCGTTCGATCCGGTGTCGATCAAGACGGACGTGTTCGAGATGCTGAGGGCGATGAAGGATCGGGCGATGACCTGGCCGACAAAGTTGATTACCGACGGCAAGAACATCACCAGCACTGCCATTCTCGATCAGATTTTGACGTCATCGCTGGATGCGATCGAGGTCTATGTGGCCGGGTTGGGAGAATCGAAGATCAGTCCACGTGTGCTTGGGGCGGTCAAGGATTTGCGGGACCTTCGGGAAGCGAGGGGTCAGAAGCATCCTACCATCATCTGCCGGTTATGCCCTGGTTCGGCCAATGCGTCCAAGATGATCGCGGATGTGACGCAGTGGGTCAAGCAGGCGGGAATCGATCGGTTGGAGGTCGCGGACAGACAGGCGGAAGCGAAGCGGGTTTGGGGATAGGGGGCAAGTAGTTTTACGCGAGCGAGTGAGGTGTTGGCGAAGACGGAGAAGAGTCCCCCCAGCTGACGCTGGGGTCCAGCTCCGCGGTACCGGGGAAGAGGGAGAAGAAATAATTTACGGGACTTACTTATAAAAGCCGCTTAGAGTCTTTCGACAAATATTTCCCTTGGGTCTATCATAACCACTGTGTTTTTCATACAATAAGGGTTTATGCGCCGTATGGGCGCGGTATGGCGGTCGGGTAGCCATCGGGCATCCGATCGGGGACTTGTTTTTTGAGGTCTATTTAATGTCTAAGCGTGAACGCAAGAGTGAACTTGGCGAGATGAAGCATTTTGGTCGCGTGCTGAAGATGGTTTGGCCGCATCGCAGATATTTGATTATCGCCTTTGTGGCCATGCTGGGATTGGCCATGGCGTATACGTTCAGTATCGCCACGATGTATTCGATCATGCGGGTGTTGGTGGACCGGGAGAATCTTCACAACATGGCGAATCTGACGGTGGTTCAGAAGCGTCTGGATGTGGAGCTGACGGGCAGCGACATAGAGGGATCGGCGCGAGAGTTTCTTGGTCCGCACGGTATTCTCATTACGGACATCAGCCCGAAATGTCGCATGTATGAGAAGTACGGCGTTCGCAACGGAAATTACATTGCGTCGGTCGAGACCTCGCAGGGCGAACTTCGCGGCTGGGAGATGATGAAATACCTGGCAAATCTGCCGAACCGCGAGAAGACCACGTCGTCTTCGTGGTGGGGGACGGTGCGTAATTTTCTGCGGGAGAGGTTTTTGAAGGAGGAGCGGGAGAAGCGATTTGTGCGAGTGAAGATTTATGCTCTGGGGTTGGGCGCCCCGAAGACCATCGAGGCCGAGTATGGTCGTCAGCATACGCTGCACAGGATACTGCTGAAGGCGGTATCTTTTGTTCCGCCGGAGTCGGAAAATGCCACTCGGGCGGAGCAGACGCGGTATCGGATGACGATGCTGGCGTATATTCTCGGGGTGTTTATTACGCTATCGATTCTGGGGAATATCTGCCGGTTCATCGGGGAATACTACGGGGAGATTGTCGGGGCGCGAACGCTGCTGGACATTCGGCGAGTCATGTTCGGAAAGACGATGATGCTTCCGATGTCGTTCTTCGTGACGCGCGGGGTGTCGGACACGATGAGTCGGTTCACGTACGATTCGCAGGACATATTGAAGGCTTTGCGGACGCTGTTTGGAAAGGTGTTGCGTGAGCCGCTGAAGGCGATCGGCGTGATTATCGTGGCGTTGTGCATTGAGCCGAAATTGACGCTGTTGGTGGTGGTGATCGGTCCGTTCGCGGCGCTGATTTTTCGGAAGTTCGGGAAGTGGATTCGCCGGGCCAACGAGAAGTTGCTCAAGGCCTACGGGCGACTGACGGGGGCGTTGGAAAGCACGCTGAGCGGGGTTCGCGTGGTCAAGGCGTATACGATGGAGAACCGGGAGCGGCGGCGCTATTTCCGGGTGGAGCGTGAGATATTGAAGCAGGCGCTTCGGATCGAGCGGGTGAACGCGATGAGCAGCCCGATCCTGGAGATTCTGGGGGTGATGGCGATGTCGGGAGGTATGATTTGGATCATGAACCAGATCATGTCGGAGCAACTGAAGGTGGCGGACCTGTTGACGTTGCTCATCGCGATGGCGGCCGTGCTGGATCCGGTGCGGAAGCTGTCGAACGTTTACAATGATATTCAGAAGGCGAACGCCGCCGCCAAGCGGGTTTTTGAGTTGATCGATCTGCAGACGGAGTTGGAGCTCTCGCAAGGTACGAAGGCGACGCAACCGCCGAAGTCGGAGATTCGCTTTGAGGGTGTGACGTTCAAGTATCCGAATTCGGACCATGCGGCGATCGACAATATCGATTTGAAGATCGAGGCTGGAAAGATTTTTGCGGTGGTGGGTCCGAACGGATCGGGCAAGACGACGCTGGTGTCGCTGCTGTTGCGATTGTTCGATCCTCAGTCGGGGGCAATTCTGTGGGATGGAACGGACCTTCGCGAGCATCATCTCCGGGCGCTGCGGCGGCAGATTTCGTATGTATCGCAGGAGGCGGTGATTTTCGCGGACACGGTGTTCAACAACATCGCGTACGGGAACTATCATGCGACGGAGCAGGAGATCATCGCGGCGGCCAAGCGGGCGCACGCCCACGAGTTCATCGAGCGGCTTCCGGACGGATACGAGACGATCCTCGGGGAGCACGGGACGACGTTGTCGGGCGGCGAGCGTCAGCGGTTGGCGATTGCGCGGGCGATTTTGCGGAACGCGCCGGTTTTGATTTTCGACGAGGCCACCAGCCAGATCGACGCGGAGAGCGAGCGGAAGATTCAGGAGGCGATCGATGAGTTTCTGCCGGGTCGAACGGCGCTGATCATCGCGCATCGATTCAGCACGATCAAGAAGGCGGACAAGATCGTGGTCATGGACCGGGGGAAGGTTGTGGCGTGCGGGTCGCACCAGGAATTGATCGACGCGTCGCCGCTGTATCAGACGTTGTACCAGACTCAGTTACAGGGTCTGCAACAGGATGCATAGTCAGGTATAATAGTGGTGAAGGCAAGTATGGGAGGAACCGTTATGGACTGTATTTTCTGCAAGATCGTGGCCGGTCTGATTCCGTCGCTGAAGATTTACGAGAACGATTATGCGTTGTGTTTTCTGGACATCGGTCCGTTGGCGGACGGTCATGTGCTGGTGATTCCGAAGAAGCATTATTCGCGGCTTGACGAGATGTCCGGGGACGAGGTGGCGGCGGTGGCGCGGGTGCTTCCGGGGTTGGCCGACGCGGTCGTTCGGGCCACGGGGGCTCAAGGGTACAATATTTTGCAGAACAACGGGAAGGTGGCCGGTCAGCTGGTGGATCACGTTCATTTTCACATTATTCCGCGGATGCCGGAGGATGGATTGGGTTATCGCTGGAACGCCAAGAAGTACGCGGTGGGGAAGGACAAGGAAGTTCAGCAGCGGATTATGGCGGAGCTGAAATAGGTCGGGCGGGTCGGCGGCGAAGACAAGGCCTGGTTGGAGTGATGCGCAGCCAGGCGGAGAGGAGAGAATCGCACACTGAAGTGTGCGCAACAAAGAGGAGACATGCCACGCCAGATCAGTCAGGGTGACTTGCCAGTTGTCGGTAGAGATCGACGTAGGTCTGGGCGACGTGGGGCCAATCGTATTTTCGGGCGAAATCTCGGATCCGGTCGGGATTGAATCGTTCAACCTGCGTCACCATGGTGCGGATTGCCTGGGCCAGGAGTTCTGGTTGGCCTGGGGGGACAAGCAGGCCGAGGTGCTCGTTGGAGCCCATCAATTCCTTGAGCCCCCCTACCGAGGAGGCGACGAGGGGCTTGCCGCAGCCGAAGGCTTCGATGGCGACCAATCCGAATCCTTCGGTGATTGAGGGCATGACCACGAACCGGCAGCGTTGGAGCAGGTAGTTTTTGAAGGGGCCAGCCACTTTTCCGACAAACCGGACATGCCCGTTCAATTGGAAGGTCGCGGTCAGAGTCTGCAGTTTTTCGCGATCGGCGCCGTCGCCGGCGACGATGAGGGTGAAGGGGAGCTCCTTTTTGTCCGCGAGGGTTTTGACGGCTTTTAGGAGGACGTCGACCCCTTTCTTGTGGGTAAGGCCGCCGAGATAGAGGATGAATTGCTCGTCCGGACGGACCGGCCACGCGGGATCATGGGGGGCGGGGCGGTTCAGATCGCTTATATCCACGGCATTGGGGATGAGTGGAATTCCGCGACCATTCGCTCCGACGAGTGGTTCGAGAAGCGATTTCATTTCCTGGCTGATGGCGGTTACGGCGTTGGCTCCCCTGAGCGTTTGGCAGATCTTGCGCCAGATCATTCCGCGTTGACGGTAACGGCTGTCGGTCCGGATATCGCTGCCGTGCGTGGTGATAACCACGGGGATATTGCGGTTTTTTCCATACGCCATGGCCACGGGACCTGTGGGATAGGCCAGGTGGCAGTGGATGACGTCATAAGGAAGCAGTTGGTGGGCCTGGTCCAGGGCTCGTCGGATTCCGCGGAGGCCGAAGGACCAGAGGAACGAAAACGGTCGGCGATAGCGTACAACGGGATAGGGAAGATCGTGATCCTGAACCGTGCCCCGTCCGGGCCTGGGCCATTGGGTCACGACAACGACCCGATGCCCCGCCTGCACGTATTGGTGGGCAAGCGAGGAGACAATGATCTCCACGCCCCCCAGTTTGGGTAGAAAAGTAGGCGTCAGCAGGCAAATATTCATGGTCGCTAAAACTCGTAACGCGGAAAAGAGAAACCACGGTTCAGCGTCAACTACTTACGGTATCATCTTACCGAAATTTGTGGGATTGACAAATTAAAATTCCGGCAGGCTTCGGACGGTCCCTTGGCGACGGAACTTATGTCAGGGACAGGAGTTCCGGGGGGATTTTGACTCTTGCCTTTGTCAACCGCATGTCTACAATATTATGATACTCTGTTACAGCGAGGAGAAATGGAGCATCGATGATCGATACCGATCAAATAAAGGAACTGCACGTCGTCAAATACCCGCACAAGGTGCTTCGGCAACCCACAGCGATTGTTACGCAATTCGATGAGAACCTCAAGCAACTGGTTCTGAAGATGATTGAGATGATGCATTCGTCAAAAGGGGTAGGACTGGCAGCCAATCAGGTGGGGGTTTCGTTGCGATTGTTTGTTGCGAATCCCACGGGTGAAGTCGGTAAGGATATGGTGTTTATCAATGGGGAAATCCGGAACGCCGAAGGGTGGGAAGAACATGAAGAGGGATGCCTCTCGGTACCTGATGTGTATGCCAAGATTCGTCGAAACAAGAAGCTGGTAATCCAGGCGGTGGATTTGGCGGGTCATCCGTTTGAGATGCAGGCCACTGATTTGATGGCCCGGGTGATCCAGCATGAAACGGATCATCTGGACGGCCGGCTGATTATTGATCGAATGTCGACGGTGGCGAGACTCGCTCACCGACGTCAGATCAAGTATCTTGAGGAACTGGGGAAAGAAGGCTAGCCCTTCGTCCTTCGCAAGGCGCTAACTTCTCTTCAGTTGCAGGATTTTTCTGGTTTGGGAAGTGATCTTCACCCGGTCGTCCACGCGCCAGCCGGTGAGCCAGACGATTCCTTTTTCGTCGGCGACGACGGTGGCGGGTCTGGCGGCCCAGCCGGCTTTGACGTCGGTGAGAAAATCGCTGATCTTCTTGGTTCCCGGAGCGCCCAGGGGCCAGAAGCGGTCGCCATCTCGAGCGTATCGGACGGAAAGTTCTCCTTCGACTTTGTCGGCGTCGATCCATTCGGCGTCGTGAGTCTTGGCTGCGAGGAATTCCTTGAAGGCAGGGTCGTCGAAGTCTCGAAGGCGGGCGGAAAACTCAAAACGAGCAAAGCGGCAGGATCCATTGACGGGCAAGGGGCGGATCTGGTCGTTTTTTTCGAAGAGTTTCCTGGGACCAATGACGAGCCAGCCATGTTCGACTCGCGCCTGGTATCCGTCGGGAAGTTCCATGCTTGTGGACAGGTTCACGACGTCTCGAAAGTGCCGTGCGCCGAGACGTCCCATCTTGGCGCCCAGGGTCAGGAACATGCCGCGAACGACCTCGGAGGCGACGATTTCGGGCAAGGATTTGAGCCGCCACTGCTCGAGACGGATATCATCGTCCGTCCGCTTGCAGGCAGCCAGGGCTCGTTGAACCGGATCGGCGAGGATGTCTTCGATTGCTCCGGCCTGGCGGCCCAACTCGGCCAGATGTTCGCGGAACGACGGGTTGATTTCCTCGAGCAGGGGGAAGACCTTGAGGCGAAGGAAATTTCGATCCGCGTGATATTCGAAATTGGTCAGATCGGTCCGCCAGCAAATTCCGCGAGACTCCAGATATGTTTCCAGTTCGGTTTTGGACACTTCGAGCAGCGGGCGGATGATGTGAATGTCGCTTGCGGGTTCGATGGGTCGGATGAGGGGGATGCCTCGCAGGCCATGAAAACTGCTGCCCCGGATCATGTTGAACAGGATGGTTTCGGCTTGGTCGTCGCGATGATGGGCCAGGGCGATGCGATTGGCGGCGAGAGCGACGGCGGCTTCTTTGAAGAAGTCGTACCGTGCGCGTCGGGCGGTCTCCTCGAGCGTTCCGCCTTCCTGCTCCTGGATCGCGCGTACGTCCCGATGGCCGAGGTGCGAGGGCAGACCAAATTGCGCGCAAAGATTTTTGACGAAGACCTCGTCGGTATCGCTGTCCTGTCCGCGCAGATGGTGATTGAGGTGGCAGACGGAGAGGGAAAAGCCGAGCTCGCGACTCAGATGGTTCAGGATGAAGAGGAGCGCCACGGAGTCGGCCCCACCGGAGACACCCACGACCACGCGGTCCCCCGGCTGGACCAACCGATGCGAGCGAATATCCTCCCGAACTTTCGCCTCAATTGTCTCCATGTTTGTTCTAGACTGCTCTGGGCGGTGCGACGCCGCCAATGAGGTCGGCCAACCGGTCGACCTTATGCCGTTGGCAGTAATCTTCGAGCCCCGCCAGGATTTCGACGGGCGCGTTGGGATTGACGTACATTACCGTGCCCAGCGCGACCGCGGTCGCTCCCGCGAGCATGAGTTCCAGGGCGTCCTGCCAGTATTGTACCCCGCCAATGCCGATCAAGGGAATATTGTTTTTCTTCGCCACCTCATTATACACTCGCCAGACGCAATAGACAGCGACAGGTTTGACGGCGGGTCCGCTCAATCCGCCGACGCCGCGAGGGAGGACGGGACGTCGGGATTCGACTTCGATGGCCATGCCCCGCAGGGTGTTGATCAGGCTGAGGATATCGGCGCCGGCAGAGATGGCCGCCCGCGCGAGTTCCGTGATGTCCGTCACGTTGGGTGTGAGTTTGACGATAAGTTTGCGTTTTTTGACGACCTTTCGGACTTCGCCGATGAGCTTTGCCGCCTGAGTCGGGTCGACCCCGAACTCCAGACCGCCGCAAGACACGTTCGGACAGGAGATGTTGAGTTCCAAGGCGGCGATGGACGATTGATCGTCGAGGCGTTCGGCCACGGCCTTGTATTCTTCCACGGTCCTGCCCGCGACGTTCACGAAAATGGGAATATCGAGTCGGGCAGTCTGGGGCAGTTTTTCGGAGACAAACTTGTCGATGCCGACGTTGGCCAAGCCGATGCTGTTGAGCAGTCCGGCCCGGGTTTCCGACAGCCGGGGTGGCGGATTGCCGTCACGAGGCTCGAGGGTGATGGACTTGGTCGTAAAGGCGCCGAGCCTGGTCAGATCGACGTATGGAAGGTATTCCAACCCGTACCCGCAGATTCCTGAAGCGGTCAGGATGGGGTTCTTCATCGCAATACCCGCCAGGTTCACCGACAGATCCACAGTATTGGTCGTTTTGGTAGTCATGTTTTTTCCCAGTATACGTCATTGCCGTCGAACACGGGGCCGTCCCGGCAGACGAGTTTGAATTCCCAGCCTTGGGGATTAGTTGATTTCATTTTGACCGCACATGATTGGCACGCGCCAATTCCGCAACCCATCATTTCCTCCAGACAGACCTGACAAGGGATGCGATAGTCTTGGGCGATCTGGGCTGTCCTGGCCATCATGCGCCACGGTCCGCAGGTGTAGATCATACTCTGTTCGAAGTGATCGTAGTCCTCGAGGTGCTTTTCCAGAAGCTGTGTCGCCAGGCCATGATGCCCTTCGGACCCGTCGTCGGTTGAGATCTGGACTGTCATTCGAGGATCAGCCAGATGCTGGAAGATCGCGGGCAGATTTTTCGCCTCGGCTTGCGTCAACTCGCCCTTGATATCGGCATGGAGCGGGAGTTTATCGCTGGAGTTGGCTCCGATGAACAGGTGGACGCTGGTAATGCCTTCCTGGAGGAATTGCCGGGACAAGAACAGCAGCGGTGGGAGTCCGACCCCCCCTGCCACCATCAGGGCTCGGGACTTGTTTTTCGGGCGATAGAAGACGCTGCCACCCAACGGGCCAAGGATTGTAAGTACCTGTCCGGGATTAACTTCGGACAGTTTCTGACTTCCGGGTCCGAGGATTTTGTAGACGAAGGTAATCAGGGTGGTATGGTCGCGATCTTCGCAGAGGCCGACGCTGTAGGGGCGTGCGATCAAGGGTTGACGGGCAACAAAGTCGTTTGCGAGACTTATGTTATTAATATGTAGTAAGTTATGATCATTTTCAGCTTCGACAATGTCCAGAATCTTGTGTTCCAGGTGTCCGGTCAGGTCGAACTTGAAGAACTGGCCTGGGCGACACGTAACAGGTTCTGATATCTTGACTTGTATCAAGTAGTTTCCCTGAAGGCCAGTTTTGCGCAGAGGGAGGTTGGTTACCACGGTCGCCTGGAACAGTTTTTTCTGGACTTTTATTTTTGCCATAAGCTGTTTATTTTGAGATACTTAAATTATATCCCGTTTCAAGCCAAAAAAACTTCCGAATCAGCTTTCGCCAATTCGGAAGTGCGCCACGGCTGAAAAACAGCCAATTATCTCGCTCGTTTGTCGAAGAACGTAATGAATATAGTCCTCTTTTTCACCTTTGTCAAGCCTCCGAAAATACCCGCTTGGGAAGGGGTTTCCAAGGGAAAAACAGGCTGTTTTACGCTATGATTGAGGTCGGGAAATTATCTTCAGACTGCTTATCGTTGTTTGCTTGACTCCGACATTGTATGCCGATATGTATGAGGACTAATCGCAAAAAAGTTTCGGACACGAGGAGATTCAATGACTGTTGATGTCGTTCAGAAGATCAAAAAGACCGCCGATGGGGTCTATAGTAAGATTATGGCGGGCGACAAGCCCACGATGAAGCTGCCGATCCGGGCGTTGAATAACGTGCGTTATGCCCCGGAAGAAGGCTATCTGCAGATGCAGAACAAGAACAAGATGCGGACACTGACGGTGAATACCGTCAAGAGTTTCGCCCAGACGCTTCGGATGATGGCGCTGTCGAAGGAATTGGTGGAGGCGGACCGCCATGCGACGAAACGAGAAGCGTACTACATCAGCAAGAATTGGAAAGAGGCGATGTTCCACGATCAGCCGGAGTCGGACACGGTCATGGACGATGTCGAGGCGATGCTCGATGTGACGCGTGAGTTGATGCGGTTCCGCCCGGAGGAACACGGGGGATCGGTGTCCGGTCAGTTGGTCGTGATCGACAGGGACCGGCGAAGCGGCAAGCGGATCGAGATCGACTGCACCCATTTCGGTTCGGGTTCGTATTCGGTTCCGTCGTCGGTGGAGCACCTGCAGTTTAAGACCAAGGCGAAGTTCATCCTGGCCATCGAGACCAGCGGTATGTATGACCGGCTGCTCGAGGAAGGGTTTTTTGAGACTCATAACTGCATCCTGATCAGTATGGGCGGTGTGCCGTCGCGGGCGTGCCGACGGTTTATCCGCCGGCTGGCCGATGAAAACAAGATTCCCGTTTATGCCTTCACCGACGGTGATCCGTATGGGTATATGAACATCTACCGGACGTTAAAGGTGGGATCGGGAAATGCGGCTCACTTGAACCGGTACTTCTGCGTACCACAGGCGCGGTACCTGGGCGTCACGCCGCAGGATATCATTGATTACAAGCTGCCGACGCACGAGCTGAAGGAACAGGATATCAAGCGGGCCCAGGATGCGATCAAGAACGACCCGTTTGTACAGCACTATAAGTCCTGGCAGAAGGCATTGGAGCAGATGCTGAAGATGAAGCAGCGTGTCGAGCAGCAGGCATTCGCCAAGCACAGTCTGGATTTCGTGGCCAAGACGTATCTGCCGAACAAGCTGAAGAATCCGGAGAAGTTTTTGCCGTAGGAGTAGCTGTCAGCCATCAGCTTTCAGCGGTCAGCTTCGGAGGGGATTGGTGCGTCACGACGCACCCTACGAGAGCTGTCAGTTATCAGCGTTCAGCCAGAGAAGGGAGCATGGAATGAGCGAAAATGAGTGTTGTCCGCCGTTTGATCCTGGTCCGTGGGATGGGACGACGCATGAATGGAATGCGAAACGGTTCATCAAGGACAAGGTGTTTACGCTCTTTTACATGCCGGTGAATTTCGGTATGGTGATGAAACGGATGGACGGAAAGGTGAGGAAGGCTGGGGGTACGATTCCCCAGTGGCTTTGCTTGTCGGATCATACGTCCAAATGGAACATGGATGTGTATCTTGCGGTGGATAAGGAAATCCCGGACGCGGAGAATGTGACGCTGAGCGGGAAGTTTTTCAGCAAGGTCTACGAAGGGCCGTTCAAGGACACGAGGAAATGGTGCGAGGATTTCAAGGGCCTGGTGCAGAGCCGGAATTTGAGCGTGAAGAAGTGGTACATGTGGTATACCACGTGTCCAAAATGCGCAAAGAAGTACGGCAAGAATTACGTTGTGATCGTGGGGCAGACGGCTTGACGGGGTCCGACAAAGAGCCGCACGCAAGAGTGCGTGCGCCACATGAAGAGAAGAAGTCCCTCAACTGACGTTGGGGGCTGGCTTCGGACGAGGCATCCGGAGGGAAGAGGGCGGGGCATCGGCGTGAGACCATTTCCGGGAGAGGTTACTTGATTCCCAGGCGGATTCGGTAACTGAAGTACCAGGGTTGGGGGGTATTTCCGAGGAGTTGGCGGGTTTTTTCTTCAAATTGGGGTAAGCCGATTTCCTGTTCGGTCAGGCCGCGTTTCAGGAGGGTGGTGAGGCCGCCGAAACTTCTGACCAGGCCGATCAGGCGGTCGGCGGTACCGGATTCGGTGCTATGGACGAGGACTTCGTTTGTGTAGCGGAAACGGCCGCTGTCTTTGATTCGGGCCAGATGCTGCGATTTATCCCATTTGGTCACTGTGTCGAAGACGCCCTGGTCTTTTTCCATGCTTCCGACGCGGGCCATGAATTGCTTGTAGAGGGTTGCGATTTCCCAGCCGATCGTCGGCGGCCAGTCGCAGTCGTAGGCGGCGAAGACACCGCCAGGTCGGAGGATGCGCGTCACTTCAGTCAGAGTCGAGACGGGCTCGAGCCAATGGAAGCATTGGGAACAGGTGACGATATCGGCGGATTCGTCGGGCAGGCCGGTGTGGTTGGAGACGCCTTCGCGGTAAAGGACATTTTCCATGCCGAGGAACCTGGCTGTTTGCATTTCGGCTTGGCGGCGCATGTCGGCGTTGGGTTCGATGCCGATGACTTCTCGTGCGCGGCTTGACCAGATGCGGGTGGACAGGCCGGTTCCGGAGCCGATATCGACCACTCTCGCGGGCCTGGGGGACTTGGCCAACTGCGTCAGAATATCGACGATCACACTGGGCGGGGTCGGACGATAGGCGTCGTAGGTATCGGCAAATCCGCTGAAGCGGTCGATATTTGCGGGAACGTGAGTCATTGATCATCCTTTTGGACATTGTTGCCCGTCAATGTGCGTGAATACTGCAAATTGGAGGAGTGGTCAATAGTTTTTATTTGTCGCCACCTCCGCGAGTGAGGAGATGATGGTAATATCGATATTGTCAGCATCGCCTTTCATTTTGGCTCGGAACAAGTCTTCGGCTTGACGAGCATTCGCAGAGTCTCTAAGATTGACTCTCTATTAACAGGAGAATGTCTGCTATGATCAACCGGTATTCTGCACGTCTACTGATCGCTCTTACGACCCTGATCGTTGTCTTCGGCAATTGCAGTTCCTTGGTGAATGCCAAGGTAGCACCGGTGAAGGTACAGCCGGTGGTCATTGCGGACAAGGGCAGTCATTACGAGGTGGTGATGGATTTCCGAAGCGGCGCATCGCACCGGCAGATGGGCGAGGCGTATGCCAAGGCGATCGTGGAGACGATTCCCTCGTTTGAGGCGATTGCCGACTCGTATCTTTCGGATTTGGCCCGGGGGAACGACCCGACGTATGGGGAATTCCTGCGACGGGTCGGAGACGTTCGGCCACAGATTCCGTGCGACTATCGCGACGAGATCGAAGGGATGGCTTCGGCGTTTTCGGGAAAGACGACCAGAGCGCGGGGCGACGGGAAGCTGTCGGTGGACGAGGTGTACCTTCTGAACCTGCTGCCGGATGTGGCGAGGGGTTGTCAGTGCAGCGCGCTGGGCGTGTTCGGGTCGCGGTCGGAGACGAAGAAGACGATTCTGGAGCGGACGCTCGACTGGCACAGGGGATCGAAGAACCAGGCGGCACAATTGCATACGGTGGTTACGATTCGAAATGGAGACAAGTCGGTGTGCCTGATCGGGTACCTTGGTTTTGTCGGAGTCGTTTCGGGGTTCAATGAGGCGGGCGTGTTCGCGGCGATTCTCGACGCGCCGAGGGGGGCTGGGTAATCGTCGGCGGGGTCGCG
>CAZLZE010000060.1:0-30611 GCA_964563935.1 uncultured Phycisphaerae bacterium
GTCGAAGCTGGTCGTGCCCGCCGGCCAGTTCACGCTCTGACTGCTCGGCGTGACCGACAGAATCATCGGGACTGGGGCCGCCGCCTGCACCACCGTCACGTCGATCGGACTGCCCGTAGCCCCGACCGCGGTGACGCGAATCGTGCCCGTACGGCTGTTGACCGTGTCGGTGTTCTCGGTGAAGCTGGCGGTAATGGTGCCGCTATTTGAGCCGCTGGCGCCATTGGTGATGCTCAGCCACGTACCGCCGCTCGTGACCTCGGCTGTCCAGGCCATCGTCCCGCCGCCCGTGTTGGACACATCAAACGTCGTCGTCCCGGCAGAATACGCAACACTGCGACTCGCCGGAGTCACCGACAAGACCGCCGCCGGAGGAAGAGACGAAGGAGTCGTCGCATGAAGCGTCATATCCGCAAAGGAAATCGCGTTCGAGTTCCAGCCGCTCATGGCATACGCCCTCATCGGCGCGGTGGGAATCGCCCACGGCACATTGTTGCTGTCCGTCGTATTGACGGTGGAGTCGAACACGGTCACTCCACCCTTGGTTACCACGACGCGATCCGCCGACCACACGATGGTGAACGGAATCAGACTGTTCATGCTCCCGCCACCAAGTTGGAGACCCTGGGTAGTACCACCGTTGCTTCGCATATAAAGCATCAAGCTGCCGTAATCGTCATGCGTATAGAGGCGAATGACGTCGCTCTCGTTGTCGGACATGAGACCCCAGCCGTTTCCTTTCAGATAGAATCCGAAGTTGACGCCGAGAGAGGTCAACATCGCAGCGCCGCCGCCGGATACATCGGCTGTGCCCTGGCTGACGATCTTGGCCTGCGTCCAACTGTTGATCGACGCCAGCGTCAGCAGCCCGCCGCTTTCCGTAATCGTCGCGGCATTGCTGCTCGTGTCCCAAATGGCCGAGTTGATCGTACCATCCTCGAAATCGTCGGTGAAGATCTGTGAGAGAACCTTGCCCGAGCCCGCGGTCTCGACCTTCAAGTCGGCAAACGAGATCGCGTTATAGTTCCATCCCGTCTGGACGTTGACCACCATCGGTGTGGTGGGAATTCGCCAGGCGGCGCCTGTGGAATCGGTCGTATGGATGGTAGTGTCGAAGATCACAGAGCCACTGCGGAGAACGACCACCCGGTCATTCCACCAGTAGATGGCGTAGGGCATCAGCGAATTGAGACTACCGCTGCCCAGATCACGCTTTTGCTCCGTGCCGTCTTTTCGCATCACCAGGTTCAGGTTGCCATACTCTTGGGACATATAAAGGAGAATCTGGTTCGACTCGGAGAGATCGGACAACCCAAACCGGTTGTACTTCGCCCAATCGCCAAGATTGATTCCCAAGGAACTCACGATCACGGCGCCGTCGCTCCCCGGCCACATCGCGAACGTGCTGCGAAGTTGACCCAGGTTGGCAGAGCCGTTCGACGCCACCCGTAAGATGCCGCCCGTTTCAGTGATTGTCCCGTGGTTCCCCGCGGTACTCCAAAGCGAGGCATTCAAACTGCCGTCCTCGAAATCATCGTACGCCGCCACGGAGAACGCTTCGACAGACCCGGTACTCTGTATTTCCATTTCAGCGAAAGAAATGGAATTTCCATTGTATCCACTCTGAGCAAAGGCGCTCATCGGCATGGCCGGAATATTCCACGGCTGACCGTTGGAGTCGGTCGTATTCTCGGCGGTATCGAAAATAACCACCGTTCCCTTCGTCACCGTCACGCGATTGACCGACCAGGAAATGGCGAATGGAACGTCATAATTCGCCCCACCGTTGCCAAGAACGAATGTCTGCGTGGTCCCGCCGTTCTTCTGCATCTGCAAAGCCAGGCTCGCCGATGCGTCGTTGATGTACAGCGTAATTCCATTCCCGCTTGCCGAGCCGAATCCCCACTGATTCTGCTTCTGGTAGTAACCGAAATTCACGCCGGTCGAACGCAGCGTGACAACTCCGTCACCTGTAGGACGAATCTGCTGCTTTCCGAAAATCGCAGCCGGGTGATCCGTGCCTTGCGACGTCAAAGTCAGACGACCACCACTTTCCACAATGGTCCCACCCGCATTCCGACTCTGATCCCAGATCGCCGGATCCACTTGACCGTCCTCGAAATCGTCGACGAAAACCGGAGTCGGGAGAACGTATTCTGCCTCACCGGTACCCGGATTCACCTCGATGATCTGCGTGCCAAGGCTCTGACCATTCTTGGACAGCGTCACGGTATACGTTCCATGGAATCCGCGGAACGTCATCTCACCGTAGCTATTCGTCGTTCCGCTCGCACTGGTCGTCCACTCGTTGATCAAACCGAAATACCGCTGCCCGGCCGCATTGAGCGTCCAATCCTGATTCACGATGTACCATCCGGGCACTCCCTGGGCGCCCTCCCAGAAACCCCACATCAATGTTCCCTCGACCGAAGGATGGCTGAACGCCGTTCGATAGACCTTCTCCAATACGTCCGCGCGAGCGTTGTCGTCGGTCAGACCACAGTGAAATTCCGTGATCCAGATCGGCTTGCCCAGTTGCGCAATCGTATCGAGACGAGTCTTGAACGCATACGGATCGATCGTGTCGAGGTGTCCCTGCAAACCGATTGCACCCACGTCGCAGCCGTGAGCCTGTAGATCCTGAACCATCGTCACCAAGTCGTTGGTACGGGAATCAGAATTCTCGACGCCGACTTCATTCACGAACAAGACGACATTCGGGTCTTCCTGCCGCGCCCGCTGATACATCCAGTATCGTATGGACGAACCCAACCGGTCCTCAAAGAACGATCCATTCAGCATTTCATTATAGACGTCCCAGTGGAGCGTCTTTCCCTCGTAACGATTCACAACACTGTTGATCCGGGCGTTCATCGCGTCCTGCAGCTCCGAGTTGGACAACGCGCCGACCCAGGTCGGAATCGAGCCGTTCCAGAAGACATTGTGGGCACGCATCTTCAGCCCGTTGGTTTTGCAGTAATCGGAAATGAAATCCCCCTCGACGTAGTGCATATCCCCCTGCGTGGGTTCATTGTGCCCCCACTTCAACTCATTCTCGGCAACCGCCCACTCGAAGTGATCTTTGAAGTAGGCATAGTAATTTTGATCAGCCTGGTACCGGATGGCCGACCCGAACCCGAACCGATGCTTGTACTGGCTGACGTTCACCGTCACCCCGGAGACCGGTTGCCCGCTTCGGTCCACGATCTTGATCTTTGCGTCCCGTTTGCGAATCTGCTCGATTCGGGCGTCGGCCTCGCTTTTCCAGTCGGCCCAAGCCATCCCGGACACCGAGATGAGCCACACCATACACAACATCATCATTCTTCGCATCGTTCCGGTCCTCCAATAGATAAGAGTTGAACAAAACCCATTTGACATGCGTTCTTAATCCGGTTCGTCGAACATGCTCCTGGAAATGGAATATCGCTGCATGGCTTCGACGTGCCAGTCGGAAAAGAGAATATTGGCCCGACCTCCATGATAGAATCCGACAGCCCCGCTGTAGATGTCGCCCGCGGGGTCGCAAACAAAGTTCCAGTTCGTCGCGAAACTATACCAGGCCCCGGGTTCCCCCGAACCCAGGTCATACTGATCAGCCAACTTGCCATCAACCAGAAATGCCTGACGGGCCGGGCTCTCAATCCGATCCACATTGACCCACCCCGCCGTTCCATTCACTTCCCAGAACGGATACGTATTGCGAATCCGCAAATAGGTCCAATCCACCTTCTTCGCGCCCCGAGCCAAAGCGTCCGCCTCGGACATCGGACAAATCAGGATCTTGCTCGTCACATCCGTAGGTTGCGGGACCGGCAGGTATTTCGTAATCGTCAAAGCCCAGACCCAATTGCCCGCAATCAGTCTCCAGTTCGAATTCTTGTCCACCCACGAAATGTACATCATCCCGTTGTGGGCTGAAGCATAGTTCATGATCCCCAATCCGACCTGCCGAAGACCCGACATGCAAACAGCCGCCTTGGCCTGATCCCTGGCCCTTCCCAATGCCGGCAACAGAAGTGAAATAAGAACGGCAATAATGGCCACCACTACCAGAAGCTCAATCAAGGTAAAGCCACGTTTCCTCATCATCGGCCTTCTCCTTACTTTCCGACCCGACCAAGGCGGGGAATCCTCCTGGACAAGAAATACGTGAAACCTGATCGCCGAAACCCACATTCACAAGCGGATCTAGCTCAAGGTCTTCACCGAATCCCTTTCCATCAAAACTCCCTGAACGTATTTGGACGGTATCTGCCTGTCCGGATCTTCGATCCGCTCAAGCAGCATCTCCACCGCCATCTGACCCATCTGATGGCGCTGGAGGGCATAACAACTGATATAGATCGGCATGTACGTCATACCCAGATCGTCGTCGCAAGACATGATGCTGATGTCCTGAGGAACGCGTAATCCCATCTCGTAACATGCGCGGAACAGGTCCGCCGCACTGGCCCCGCTGTACACAACCACGCTCGTGCATCGACAGTCCCCAATCCACCGCCTAAGGCGGGGAATAATATCCTGCGGCTTCCGCGACGGCAGATAGACGTCCCAATCGGGAAGCAGCGGCAATCCCGCCCGGGCCATCGCCTCGGCATACCCCTTCATTCGATCCGTCTGAGCTGGGTGTGTTGTCTCGGCCATCCAGGGAAGGTAGGCAATTCGACGGTGACCGTGAGCGATCAAATATTCCACCGCCTTTCGGGCCTGACTCACATCATCCGGAATGATCCCATTGCAGACCGGCCGATCGGGCGTATTGACAAACACACAGGGCATGTTAAGTTGCTTCAAGGTTTCCTGCAGCCCCCCCTGAACATAAGCTAAATCCACAATCAGACCGTCCACAGAACGATTCTTCAGTATAGGCACGTTCAGGAGCGTCTCAGCCTGAACGTTGATGGGGACATGACCGATACTCAGTCGATGGCCAAATCGGGACAGCGACAGAAGTATACCCTGGATCAGGCGATTGGTATAGTAACTGTCCTCCATCTCGCTCTCAATCAGGAGTCCGATCGTCTCGCATTTATTTCTCGCAAGCATGCGGGCAGCAGAAGACGGCCGATAATTAAGCGCTTTAATGGCTCGCAACACTTTCTGTTGATTCTCAGGAGTGACATTTGGGGCCCCGTTGACCACCCTGGACACTGTACCAATTGTAACCCCAGCTAACTTAGCAACATCTGTGCATGTTACTTTCGGCTTCTCGAAATGTAGCTTCGTTTTATTCGCCATATAATCTCGTTAAAACGCTTTAATGAATGCAGTATACATTTTTCCCCTATACTTGTCAACCCCATTCAAGTTAGAGAATCAGAGGACTGTGGGATATCCACGCAAGAGAGCAGTAAAAGTAGATTATATTCACTTATTGCACGTAACAACCACCGCATCGTGCGCGGGAACGGTGATTTTTGCCGTCGGCGGTTGGCAGGTACAGACCGCGTCAGAATCATTGAAGTTGATCAGGAACAGGGCTCGGCCTGATCGGCCCGAACGTTCTCCCACAACTACGCCTTCCGGCACGTCGGCCAATGGTACCACGTTGGCCTGGCCGAGGATGTGTCTCAATACTCCCAGCAAACCCGGACGGTCGGGAAGTGTGCCCAGGTAGTACGAACATCCTTTTTCCAGCCGGCGACATGAAAAACAGATATTACCGTTCAAACAGCCATCGGCGTAACATCCGAGAGGTTCCGCCCCATCGAGAATGAGAGTATCCGTCCAGGTCCTTCCGACACATGGCTGGTCCAGAAAAGACATCTTCAGATTCACGGTGGTGTCCAAATGCAGAGGTTCGGATTCTTCGATCGTCATACCCAGAAGTGGTGAGAGAAGGCCGGGGAACGGATCGCCGATGATCTGTCCGGATGTTTCGCGCAGTCCGCCACGGAATGTAAAGAGCAGATGCCCGCCGTTTCGCACGAAGGCAGCAAAACGGTCCCGAATGTCCGCCGTGATAATCTGCATGTTGGATACAACCACGACCTTGTAGGACTCCAACTGTTCGATATCGATAATGTCGCAGGGCAGGCCCAACTGGTAGAACGTTTGAACGAATTCCTGCCGCAGGTTCAGATGCGAGAAGGGTTCGGTAAGCCGGTATGTCCGGTTGGCCCACCAGGAGGGGTAATCAAAAAGGACGGCGACTTTGGATCGCACCACTTGCGTGGCGAAAGGTTCCAGGACTTTGAGTTCTTCAATGGTCGCTTTGAGTTCCTTGACCAGTCGCGGACGCGGGCGTCCGGCATGATCGAGAATACCCGTCGAGAGACACTCGTCGCCGAAGGGCGCCTCCTGCCACATGTAATAATTGATCATATTCGCCCCGCCGGCGATGGAAGCATAGGCCCAGAGACGGATCTGGCCCGGCGTGGGTGAAGGAAGAAGTGAACACCCCACCGGATTCTGAAAATCTTCTTTGGGAATCAGCGGCATGATTCCGGTTTGGGCTTCCATGATCCAGAATGGCTGTTGACGACCGATGCCCCGAAACAGATCCAGATAATGCGAATGACGTTGCTCCTCACTGGTCATCGGTCCGGGGTAGAAATTCGCACCGACGACATCAAGCTGTCGGGCCAACTCAAAACAGTCGTGCTCGTCCGGAGCCAGGCGGAAATTGACGGTCACCGGTTTGTCCGGGTCCTTTTCGTGAATCCGTTCGATCTGAGGCTGGCAGAAGTGAATCATCGAATCGCTGCGAAATCGCTGCCAATCCAGATGCAGGCCAGGGTTCGGGCGCTCCAGGGGATGGACCACTTGATCGAAATCGGAATACTCCTGGCTCCAGAAAACCGTGCCCCAGGCTTCGTTCAGTTTGTCGATGGTGATATATCGTTGCCGAAGCCACTCCTGAAACAGACGGAGACAGATAGGACAATAACATGCAAACTGCTTACCGATTTCATTACCTAACGCCCAGGAAAAAATACGCGGGTTTCGCGAGAACCGCTCCAGAAGCACATCCAGAAGCCGAAGGTTCAATTGCTGGCTGATCGGGGTGTTGATACAGATATGATTGCGGGACCCAAACGGCATGCGCTGACCGTCACGACGGACGGGCAGGGTTTCAGGATATTGCATGCTGACCCAACGAGGCGGGCCGACGGTGGGCAGCGTCAGCATCGTCCGAATACCGTGATCGCCCAAGACAGCAATGGCATCATCAAGCCAGTCGAGCCTGTAGTCGCCTTCGCGAGGTTCTAATCGGCTCCAGCAGAAATCCCCCAGCCGCACGCAGTTCAGACCCATCTCTCTCATCTGTCGGGCGTCCTGGGCCCACCGGGACCGATCGACCCATTCCGGGTAATATCCGGCGCCGAACCAAAAAAACGCGACAAAGCCGATTCGCCTTCAATCATGTACAACCTGCGTTTTCATTCAAACCAGTACGAAAACAGCTTGGCATTTTTCGCCTCGATCTTCAGCCTGACCGGCTTCCCTGGGCGCAGCGTCTGGAATTCGTCACCGGAGACAACGCCCGCCTCCGCATCGGTACCGTGTGTCGTCCGATCATTCCTTTGGACCGACGGTGCGCCTTTCCAGCACACATGGCCCTGCAAGACATCGCCGATCAGCGAGTCGGACGGTCCGAATCCCACATACGGCGTACCATCGGGTTGGCAGACCGACACGCGAACCTCGCCGCCGCGAGCGTCGGTGTTCAAATGCAGCCGTCCATGCTCAGGCCAGGGGAACGCTTTGGTCATCACATACCCCGGTTCGTTTCCCGCGTCCAGCGAGACGAACCCGTCGCGGCGAAGCGTGGCCAGGCCCAGCGACCCGATGGCGGGAATCTTTCCCGCCTTGACCATATCAAGAAGACTCTGCCAGTAGGCCTTATCGCGGGTCCCGCCGTGGGTCGTGCAATTACCCTGGTAAATGAAGTGGAGTTTGCCATCCTTCACCATAGGCTGCGAGGAATACCACCCCATGGCCCAGTCGAATTCTCCCGGCCCGCCGCGAGAAATGAAGGGCTTGCGGTCGCCCAGGCGGGTCCAGGTGACCAAGTCTCGACTGGCGACGAGTTGGTAGTGCCCCGGACCGGCCTGGTTGTTACTGCCGACACGATGAAACTCGTAAGACGGGTCGAAGACCAGAAGCAGGCCGAAGTAGATCTCCTCGTAGGGAATGATCAGCATGTTGTAGAACTCACAGCGGCGATCTTCCTTGCAGTCGTGAATAAGCGATCCGTCAGCCAACGCGGCTTCGATTCGCTCGTGCGACATCTCGTCGTCGCGGTCGTCAGGAGTGAGAATTCGCACCGGCCGCTCCCAGCGGAGCAAGTCATTGGACTGGAGCAAGGCTTGGACGCGGCGCGTGGGACGAATATCGCTCGACCCATCAAACCGACCCACAGGCATGCACCACCGAGCCACGCCCAGGTATCGTGACAGATTCTGCGATACCGGATACGCCGGCAGTTCGCCCGCTTCACCCGTCAGCGGTTGCGTTGATTTTACGGGAATAAACGTATCGCCAGCGCCAAGAATCTCGCACTTACCGATTTCCCGCCATCGGAGGCCATCGGCGGACGCTTTGACATGCTGACCCATCTCCGGCGACCAGCAGACCGTCTGAAATCGCCGATCCTCCGGCACCGGACCGAAATCGTCCTGACCATGCAGCACGTGGAAGATCTGCCGATCGATCTGGTTATTTTGTTTTGATCCTTCGAATTCCCGAAGCCCCAGATTCGGTTTGTCCCAATGCACGCCGTCCGGCGAAATCGCCAAGCCCGTGCGTTCTCCCGAATGATACCAGAGCTTAAAGACCCGCTCCCGGGCGTCGTAGATGGCGCTGTTCAGGGCCCAGATGTACCCTGCCTCCCACGGCTGATCGGGCTTGAGAATTGGATTGCCGGAGTGCTTCTCCACCGGATTCATGACCCGCGCCATGTTCTTGATCTCGGACAGATGGAAATCGTCCACGAATAGACGCCGCATGTATGTTCTCCTTAATAACGATCTATGCTATTGTCAGAATCCACGCGGAACGGGTCAATACGTTTTGCGGCCCGATATATGTAATTTCTTAAGGTCGCCTGCGGATCAGAAACAGAGGACAAACCGAAAGAGCATATCATCTTCGCACCACATGGGGAAGTTCGTGCCCCAGACATTGTTGTACAGGTTGAAGTGCATCCCCTTGCTCACGTTCGGCTGACGGTTGTTGAAATCGAGCAGCGACCGCTCGCCCGGTGCGACAAGCGCCGCATCGATCGCATCAATCGCCAGCGTCGCGGTGGCATCGGCATAGCAGACACCTTCCGAGACCGCATGAAGTTTGCGGTTGCCGTCGCGGACAACGCGCAGAGGAGAAATCGAATCGCCCAGTTTCCCCAGCATCCACGTTCCATCCGGGCGAGACGTCGGACAGAACGAAAACCACATGGCTTCGGGAAGTCGGCAGGCGTTTTTTTCAAAGGTTTGGAGTCGCAATGCAATCTCGTTCGTCTCGTCATTGATGGACAATTCCATCGTAAGAGTCTTCGGACAGCCAAATTGATCCACCGGCCTATCCGGCATCTCAAGCTTCAGAAGAAATTCGTGACGGGCATTGTCATGTCGGTAGAGCAGACTCCGCAGCGTCGGGTGCCACGTACCATGTAGGTATTTCAGCTTTTCGATTCCCGGCTTCGTGAAGTCCGGGATCGCCCAGTCTCGTGTCTGTGATAAATTCTGAAGATATTGACGTACGAATCGATTGTAATCCGCGGCAGAGAAAATCTCATAGGTGAACAACCCAAGCCCATGCCGAGCATCCGCCCACACCCGTCCGGTTTGACGCGACTCGAGCCAATTGATCGCACCCGTCGATGAATCGAACCGTAGATTGAACCTCTCTGTTTCAAACATTCGTGATTTTTCGTGAACCAGGGCGAAACCTTTCCCGCCAGAAACCTTCGGCGTCAGAGTCCGTACCGCCTGCTTCACTTCGGCTGCCAGTGGCGTACCCTTCACAGATCTCGCCGCCTGGACCAGGTAATCCCGTTGTTCAGCCCACGAGGCCTCGAATCGTTGGGTGGATTTCTGCCGCCGCAGCTTGGCCAGTTCCCGCCGGCTGTAGTGTTCATAATCCGCCAGATGCGTCTTTTCGTCCATACCCCACGTATGCTCGGGAATCAGGACCAGTTGATCGCTGAACCTATCGATCGCGCCCCGATATCGCTTGGCCCAACGAGCCGCCAGCCAGCGGTTCCGAATCCGGCAGAACTCGCGAAACGTCCGGACCTTGGCGGGATCGGTTCCCACGCCATGAATCCACGTGTCGCCAATCTCATCTTCCACCACCGGCAGTGACGCCTCAACCGTCTGAAGTTTCCTGGCAAACGCGTTCAGCGTGGACGCCATGATCTTGGCTGACGGAAATTGCCTGCGAAGCTTGTCGAACACGGCGAGAACCTCGTCCTTCGTCTGCGGACCATGGTTGTCGCCGGCGTGGGCAAAGTAGATCCCCGCATCGAGACCCGCGGGGACCATCAGGTCGCCATACGTGCCTTTGTGGTACATGACGATCAGGTCGCTGCTGCCGCGCCGCCAGACAAATACGGGCGGAACGTCCGGAGCCTTGGAAGCCGGATTGACCCCGATATGCAGAAAACGAATACCCGCCTCCGCGAGCAGCGGAACCATCGCCTGCGTATGCCCGGGAACGTCGGTCATCTTTGCGGCGACGGTCTTGCGCCCAAAACGCCGGTCCAGCTTTCGAGAGAACCCCAGCCCGTGTCGCAACAGCGACGCATCCATCAGCTCCGTGTGCGTGGTAAAGGGCAATCCATGCCAGACAATGTCACCATCAGCAATCGCTTGTTCAAGAAGCTTTCGCCTCGTTCCAGTCTTCTCCTCCAGATATTGATATATCAGCCAGGAGCCTACGGTCCAGATGAATCGCTCTGTACCGCCCCCCTGCCGTAAATCACGGGCAAGACGGACAGCCCGGGGAAAGAACTCCGAAAAATATCGGGACTTCACGTTTCGAGCATAATCAGTGAACCCCAGGTCGAGGTGCGTTTTGAAGATGACGTGAATCTCCCGAACTTCGCTGTGGGTAGCTATCGTTTTTTTCATCATGACCGCCTGTGTATCCATCCTGCTCCAACCATGCAAAGGTTAACGCACCAGCCAGCCGGGGTCAAAGGTTTTTGCCGTCATACCTGCCAAAGAAAAGGGCGACCCCATCGGATCGCCCCTGTGGAACAAACAAAGAGTCCCTGGTTCTACTTGCTTTTCTGCCATGCGTCCTGTTTCGGCATATTCGGGCTCGATTCCGGCCCGAAAAACTTCAGAAGCGTAAGCGGCAGCGATCCCGTGTTCTTCACCGTAACACCGCCGGTCGCAGCCAAGTGGCTGACGAACACTTCGTCCTCCCCCACTTCACCGTACCGAATCATGGACGTCGCACAAATGGAAACAGACCCAATCGACCCGCGCCCCTGCGTCACGTACACGCCATACGCCCCGTCGTCCTTAAGCGTACACGATCCGCCCGGCTGAACGATCAGCCGTTTCGCGGAGAACAAGTCCTTCCCGCCATACAACCCATAGACGACCCAGTTCTCGGTGTATGATTCGCCATCACCGCCCCGAGCGCAGATGGGCTTGAGATGGTGATGCTGGTAGAACAGCGGATCGACGTTTGCCTCCCAGTCGAGCATGTCCACCAGATAATCAAAGTCGTTCCATTTGTCCTGCGGCACATCCTTCACGAGCAGCGTCCGATCGCCATACCGGCCTTCGACCAGATTCTGGAAGAACGCAAAAACGTCACTCGCCCACTGCACCTCGAACGTGCAGAAACTGCCCGGCGCGTGCAGCAGCCCCGGCGGAAGCGCCCACCCGGTGTCCCGCTCCAGCTTGTACGCCTGCGATAAGTTCAAAATGCCGTTGTCGCCCTTTTCCCACATCGCCAGGCAGCGTTTCACCTGCTCCCTGGTGGTTCCCGGCGTCAGTCCGAAAAATGTGTACGGAAAATTGTTGTCAACCGGGTTGAACTCGGGAGGAAAATAATAGGCCTCGGGCTTGCCCTGCCGGCCTACCTTCTCCGCGTGCTTCGCCATCTGGTGAAGATGGTGCGGAATCGGACCCTCGTTGTCGAAGTACTTGGCGTAGATCATCCAGCCGCCGTATTTCCCGAACATCGACTCGCCCAGCAGTGTCTTGCCCTCTGCGGCAACGGCGTCCTTCAACGTCATTCGCTTGTTCTCGAACGCGATGTAACTCAGACCCTCGTCCGGAGGCGTTCCGGGACCATTATCCGCGGGCGTCGTCGAAGAGAACCACCGCTCGTTGATCCCCCCGCGCTTCATCCCCAGACAGTACAGGTCCTGCGGATCAAGTCGCAACCGCCGGCCGGGAACCATGAAGCTTCGAGGCACCCACGCCGGCGCCAGCCGTAAAACACCCTCGCCGCTCTCGATCGCTTTGCCCAACCATTTCAAATCGTGCGTCGTTTCCATGTCAAAACTCCTGGTTATGGGAAGATCGCCGCCAACCCTTCTTATTCATACTCCAGCGCGACCATCGCAAACACATCCACGTCTGAAACTGTCGCCTGCACATATCCATCTCGCACCGAAAACGCCATCGCCTCGCGGGCCGGCAGGCGAACCACTTGTTTTGCATTCCGCCCTTCCGGCATCCTTATCTCCAGTCCTATCGTCGATGGCACACCGACCAACTCGGGTACGGAATTCAGGAAGCTGACCACGCGTCGCTTCCGATTCGGTTGATCGAACACCGTCACCTCAAAGGCAGGACTTGCCTTCACGCGTACCATCTCCGCACGCGACATCAGCAGGCGAACCAGACCCGCGAATACCCGCTCGTTGGCAACGTGCCTCACCGCTTCCAACGCCCCAGCCGCATAGACAACTTTGCCCTTGCCGAACGTGTTCAGAACGATCGCGGGTTGCGTTCCCGCCGGGCCGGGGGGATTGCTGTGAATCGAGGCAAATGTCTCACCGAAAATCTCTCCTCCCGTCGGGTCCGTATACGGAAGCGTTCGCGTCGCGAGCACTTTGCCCGCGGTCTCGATCGAAAGCTGACCGCCATGATGAACCATGCAATCCTGAGGCCAGATCCACTGCTTGAACGAATCCTCCACCGGCGTGAAGAACGTCAGTCCGGCGAAACTTTCTTTTCCAAGCGACACACCGAATACGTCCGCCAGACGGAAATTGCCCGCCGAGGCGCCATCCGCCCCGCACACCGAGGTCCGATGGCTCGCATACAGCGACCCGCCATCTCGAACAAAAGCTCGCATGGCCTCAATCTCGTTTTCACTCATGACCAGCACATCCGGCAGAACCACGACCGCATATTTCTTCAGGTCAGCCAAATTCTTCCGAGTTATCACCGTAAAGGGAATGTGTGCCGCCCGAAGGCTCTGACACGCCCCCAGCACCGCCTCCCAGTGCGGAACCTTCACCGTCAAATTCTCATCACCGACAGGCTTTCCATTGTCGGCTGGATCGAATTTCGATTCGCTGCTGAAGTACACGGCCACGTCCGCCACCAACTCGCCACCCAGTTCCGATTCGTAGGGCGCCATCTTGTCGAAAACCGAACGGATCACCGAATATGTCCCCGGATTCAGTGTGCCCACCGGATCAATCGCATCGATGAACATGAACGCCGAACTGTGGGCCGGGGCCAGAAACGCCTGCGTCATCAGTCGCTCCGGCGTCTTGGTCGACACATGGTCCGTCAAATCCAAACATCGCGACGTGTGGAATTCAAACGGCCGGTGCTTCGACAGATTGAAAAACACCTTGCAGACAATCGACTGCTGAATCGACTCGCCGTAAAAGTCCCCGCTCAGATAATCGCAATGATCCACCAGGTCGAATGGCACTGCCTGCCGCCAATCGTGCAGCACGGTGGAAAACTGATGTGTCACCGTCATCTTCGGATTCGTCTTGCGGACTTCCACCGTTGTCACCTCGGCGAACTCCGTGATCCAACGCTCCCTCGCCCGCTGAAACGTCACCCACACCGGATCACGCCAATCCACCACGCGCGGGGGTTCCAGCCCCGTTTCCTTTCGGAACTTTGCGACACAATACGAACAGTAGCACACCGTCGGCCAAAAGGTCATATCGAAGAAGATGCTGTCGCAGTCATACCCGCACACTTCCCGCGTCTGCGCCAGGGCAAAATCACGATACGGCGAATTCGGACAGCACGTCCCGTATCGTGTGTTGGTCAGCAGGTTGCATTTGATCATCGGAATCCGCCAGTCGGCATGCTCCACGTAAGCCCAGTTGTTGAACACAAGGCTGTGGTAGGCCGTCACGGTGAGCCCGCGCCGATGACAATAATCGAGTACCGAGCCGAAAAAATCACGCCCCTTGAGCCCCCGGTGCATGCGCCCGACCTTCGTGGGATAGTAGCACAATCCCACGTGCGAGTTCGTATACACCATGGCGCTGGTGGCTCCGCCCGCCACCATCATCTCGACATATTTCTCCGGATCGGCTTGGCTCAGAAAGGCTGGATCCCAATCCGGAATGTGCATATCGACCAAGACTCGTCGCCAGTGTTTCCCAAGCCAGGAACCTCGACTCACCTTCTGATCATCGTGCATTGCATGCTCCCGTAGACTTGCGAAGAATAAGCGCAGGTTCGATCATGGCTCGTTGGGCCATGGTCGTACCTTCAAGCATCTCGAAGAGTATCTTGGCCCCCGTGTGCCCCAGTTCGAATCGTGGCTGACGAACCGTCGTCAGGGCAGGCGAAGAATACTCGCAGAACTCGATGTCGTCAAAACCCACGACCGACATACCGTCGGGAACCGCGATCCCCGCTTCATGAAGCGCCTTGAGCGCCCCGAACGCCTGCGTGTCGTTGTAACAAAACACCGCCGTCGGATGAACGTCTCTCGCCAGAAGCGTCTGCATCGCCCGGAATCCATCCTCCGCAAGAATGCCCCCTCTCGCCACCAGTTCCGGGTCGAACGCAATGCCCGCCTCATCCAGACACTGCCGGTACCCCAACAGACGCATCTCGCTGTCGTGCTTGCCCTCCGGACCGCCGATACAGGCGATTCGACGGTGCCCCAGCGAAAGCAAGTGTTCCGTCGCCAGGCGACCACCCTTGACGTTATCCAGGACGACCTGCGAGACTCTCTCGTCATCAAGTTCACGGGCCACGAGAACAACCGGAATATTCTGCTCCACGAGCGTCAGAACAGCCTGGTCTTCCAGGCACATCGTCTCACCCGCCAGAATAATCCCATCCACACGCTTCTGTTGGAACAGATTGATGCAGAGTCTCTCACGCTGCGGATTATCTTCCGCACTGGACAAGATCGATACATACCCAGCCTCCTGCACCGCCTGGTCCACCCCACCAATAATCTCGCTGAAATAAGGGTGCCGAACATTCGCCACGACCAATCCGATCGTTTTCGTCCGTCGGGAACGAAGACTCCGGGCCAGAAAGTCAGGTTGGTAATTCAGCGACCTGGCCGCCGCCATGACTTTGTTCCGCGTCTCCTCACTGATGGGAACAAACGACCCGGCCGCATTCAGAACCTTCGACACAGTCGCAATCGACACCTCCGCCGCCCGGGCCACGTCAAAAACCGTTACCCGGGTCCGTCCCGATGACGATGGTCTTGCTTTGACAGTCATATTCTCGTCTCTGCCGTCTTTCATGTATCTTTTTACCTATGTAAACCTATTACGGTAAACGTTTTCATAATATAAGACAATCAAACCACAAAATCAATAGACATGAAATGAACCACGCTATCGCCCTGCCAGAAATGAGGTTACGGCACTTCTCGCTGGATCGCGAAGGTCATCGGGTCCAGTTCTTCAAACGGCTGAACGCGGAACTCGGGAGTTATGTAAAGACCCTTGCGGATCCGGATCAGTGACGCATGACCGTCCACAAATGCAACCGTATGATAAGCCGGAATGTCGTGCCACTCAGCCTTGAGCTTGTTGGTGCTTTCCCATTGCAGGGCCCACCCGTGATCACCAACCAGGATCAGGTGCGACGGATCCGTGACGCGATTGATATTCATCTGCTTCAGTCGCTTGTTGATCTCAACATGGAGCGGAGCAGCCTGACCCACAACGCTGGCTCGAGACTCAATCTGATCCTGCCCGATCAGCATGACGTTTGTCAGATAACTCGTCCCAAAGTCAGTATAGGAGGTGGACGTGCTTACGCTAGATGTGAGCCCCCTGTCATTCGGACAGCAGAAGACTTTAGCCTCAGCCGCCGTCGTTATATCCGAGGGAAGATTCATGGAGGGATTCAGCGGACGCCCTACTTGCCACCCCGACGGTGGGTTGTATCCTTTCCATCCGCCATAAAGAACATTCGCATTAACACCTTGATAGCACGCTCCTTTGTAGGTGTCGAAGTACATCTGCCAACCTTTGGCCACTTGTCCCAGATTCGACTGGCAGACCACGTTCGCAGCCAACTGGCGAGCCTTGCGCACGCTGGGCAGTAGAACCGCGATCAACAGAGTGATCACGGCCACCGCAACCAGAAGCTCGATCAGTGTAAAGCCATCAGGGTGTTTTCTCGCTGTCCGCGTAGGACCTCATCCTTCCCACTGACACCGTTGTGTCTTCCAGAACTCACCGAACTTCGCCTGAGATCCTCCAAAAACGACAATTCCACAAGGCGATTCTTGACCTGAAGCCTCAACCACACATCCGATCCGTCCGGCGGAAGATGTTCCTTGCTCCGTTCATATCGATCGCGGGCCTGAATAAGAAGCCCACGATTCAGATACAGTTCCCCCATCACAAACTCCACGAACGACACCTGGAAAATCCCCACTTTCTCGCGAAAGGCCTTCTCCTTTTCCGCCAACGGCCGGGGGTCAAGCAGAAATCTTACCGCATACGCCTCACGCGAGTTCTCGGTAATGCATTTCGACATCATATAGGCGTCTCGCATGGACCCCGTCTGCCAAGCCTGAAGAAACGTCTCGAAATACGTCCCATTCCTCAAGGCATACATATCCTTCGTTTCTTCCATCATCCGGTTGCGAATGTTCTCCGATTCCTCGCGCGCAGCCTCGGCCGTCCGATATAAATCGAAACAGATAAACGAGCACGCGCAAAGGATCACCGCAACCAACCCCACCACCGTACTGGTATAGCGGTGACGCGAAATGAGCTTTCGAAGCACGTAGACCGAACTGACCGACCTCGCTACAATCGGCATTCCCTGAAGCCAGAACTGAATGTCCTGCTGCAGCTCCGCCACCGACTGATACCGGTGGTCCGGATCCTTGGCCAGCGACTTGAGGATAATCACTTCAACGTCGGAATCCAAATGCCGCAGCAGCGAAGATGGTTTCATCGGCTGGGCTTCCACAATGTTATTCAGAATCTCCGTAACCCGTCCGGTTACCGGATAAGGATGAGTTCCCGTGAGAATCCTGTACAAAATCACGCCCAGGGCGTATACATCCGTCCGGACATCGATGTCCGACATTTTTCCTTCCGCCTGCTCCGGCGCCATATACTGCGGCGTACCCAGAAGTTGTCCCTCGGTGGACAATGACGTTATACTCTCGTCCTCCATTCGCCGAGCCAGACCAAAATCCAGAATGAACGGCTCCCCGGATGCGTTCACCAGGATATTGGAAGGCTTCAAGTCTCGATGGATAACGCCCCGCTGATGCGCAAATGATACGGCCTCGCAAACCTTGCAGAACAACTCCAGCTTCTGACGAATGGAAAGGCTTCCGCTGACGACATAGTGATCCAGTCGCTCGCCGTCGACAAAATCCATAACCAGGTAGTAATTCCCTCGCGTGATACCGGAGTCATGAATGGTCACGATGCTCCGGTGATTCAGATTCGCTGCCAGTTCGATCTCCCGCTCAAATCGCCGCTTCGAGTCCTGCCCGGCGAATGAGCCCCCCAGAAGCACCTTCAGCGCCACGCGGCGCCGCGTCGCGTTCTGATACGCTTCATACCCCTCGCCCTGGCCGCCCCGGTGTATGTCAGGAATCAGGCGGTAGCCTTCGATCGTCCCGAGTTCGTTGCCCCCCTCACCTTCCGACCCTGAAATCCCAAGCGAAGAACCCTCCAGCGCGTGGCAGAGTTGTCCTGCCAATTCAGCGTTTTCCCGAACCTCGTCCAAAAGCTGCCGGCACGTCTCGCAACGATCGACATGCTCACGCACGTGAGATTGCCGGGCTTCGTCAAGCCGCCCCTGAAGGTATAACTCAAAGTCCTCAACTGTAAAATGGCATGACATATCCATTGGTGTTCACCAGATGTCCTCTAGTTCTTGTTTGCGTTTGCGAACCTGACTCAATATCCGATTCTTGGCAATGTAAACCGCATTGGTCGTCATCCCCAGATGCCGGGCCACGTCGTCCACGGGCCAGCCTTTGAGCACATAACACTCAAACGCCGCCAGGGTCTGGGGGGTGACATCCTTGGCCACGTCCTCCAGGCATGCCCGCAATATCGAACGCTGCCATTCCTCATCCCACAACCGCTCAACTTCGTCCGGCGACTCAATCCGGGTAAAAAATCCCGTCGCCCCGGTCTTTTCCCCCATCGCAACTTCCCTGATCTTCTTTCTCTGAGTGTCAATCACCTTGCAGTGAGCGATCCCGAACAGCCAACTCCTCAACCGACCTCGTGCCCGGTTGTACTGGCCTTCCCGATAGCTCTGCAAAAATGCCAACAAGGTCTCCTGACTCACATCTTCGGCATCAGAGTCACCCAATCCCAGCCGCTTCGCAAATGCCTGAATCATCGGACGATATCGAACAATGAAGCGATGCCAAGCCTTATCATCCTGCCCATCCCTGATCGCTTCTAATAATGTATCGCTGGTAATAGTGTCCATTGATCGGAACCTTATGCCGCAGATTGGGTTATCAACTGTATTGGAATCGTATCATAAATAAACAAAAACTTCAACATCCAGCAGATGTTGAACGTCCTCGCCATCTCCTTCCATCGGTAAACCACCACGAAAAACTTCTAAAGGAAAGTCCGTGAAAGAAAGTCGCTTCCCGTCCGAAGTGCTATTGAAAGAGATAGCCTTAGTGGTCAGGCTCAGTTGTGTAATGAATATAGGAGGTCCACTCGCCAAAGACATTGTTTTGATCCGACAATTTATCCCCAAGACGCTCCAGGACATGGTCTCCGGTACAGCCAGGACCAGATGGGCTCTAGAACCATCTAACGGCGTGCCAGGGGGGAGCACGTCCAAGGATAAATAGAGCTAATTATTGCTGCATGCTGTTTCCATGGTTTTTGTTCGTATCGATGCTGAATCGTAGACTTAACCGTGTTTCTTTACATTAGAGAAGAAAAAGGAGAAAAAAATGAAAACCTGGGCTGTCCTTCTGTTGTGTGGAATTTGGCTGTGTTCCGTAAGTTATGGAATGGACGTGCAATGTACCCTTGTGTGCGGGGACGTCACTGGCGAGTGGGTCGTAAATAACAAAGATTTCTTAACCGCTATTGGAAGTTACGGGGTACCACTTATTAGTACCGATTTCTGGTGCCTGGATGGGGTTTATGGTTCGCCCGGTTCGATGAGCCTTATCGATATTCTTGCGTGGGACGCCCGAATTAACAATCCGGACCTCCTGAATCTCTGTGAACTGCCTTTATTAGAAAGCTTTATGACTCAGGCTTGGGGTGCGGTACCCGCATCGTTCAGCGGATCGGGAGGACCGGTGTCCGGAGGCTCGCTCCTGATCGCAGGCAAAAAGAAGAATTCCGGCCTGTTCTCAACCGACGACCGCATCTACGTGCTGAACTCACAGATGACCTTCCTGGAACACTCTTACGCCCCTGTCTCCACCAATAAGAATGGGCGAGTGACCACCGATATGGCTGGCAAGGTTTACCAGATTAACACGGACTCCGGACTCGTGCGTCTGGATGATGGGGTGGCGGTCGTTACCCCTGGCGGCTTTTCGATCGCCAGCGACCCCCGTTATCAGAGCAACGCCTTGGTATTCGTCGGTCTACAGAAAAATGAGACGAGTTACGGCGGACGTCCGATTCTCGACGCCGTGGTGGACAGCCAGGGGGATGTCTACATCGCCCCTGTGGTCGTCAAGACACTGGCCAACCCATCGAATAGTTACCTCGCCGCAGCGAAACTCCAGTTGAACCCCGGTCAGACCCCCTGCTATTCCATCGTTCGGATCTATGACGACCCACCGGGACTGAATGACAACCAGGATCCGCTCCGGATGGGTATCTCAGAAATCGAAGTGGACAACAACGGGACTGTATACATATCGAACTCCTGCCAGGAAAATTCCAGCGACTTCATCTGGGCCTATCCCACCAGCGGGCAACCCACCAAGCTCGCTCTGGACACGTATCAGGGCGTCACCGGCGGGATTCCCGACCCGATCGCCCTATGCGCGTCCAAGAAATCGAGTCTGCTGTACCTGGCCTCTGCCATTCACGCTCCCGACAGCAGTTCGACCACGGTCTACGCCCTATCGACTCAGGACTTCAGCTTCACGCTCGCCCGAACCATTCAGATCAACGGCATGGGCCATGTCACTGGAATTACGGAAGATCCCAATACGGGCAATATCTGGGTGACCGGATTCCGCATGCAGAACATTCCCTCATCCGCGGATCCCAACCAGGCGGTCTTTTACCAACCCTGCCTGGTTGAAATCCCTGCCAACAGTAACAATACCGTGACTGCCACCCAGATCACTTCGTCGGATCTTGGGCTTCCTGTCACAATTGCCTGGCTGCCTTCAAATCTGACACTGGCCAAACCGGCTAATGAACAGAGCTTATGGCGATCTCAGAATAATACCATCCGTCTGACGTTCAACACGGACATCACCACGCCGGGCGCCGGAAGCGTACAGATTCAGGCGATGCAGGCAAACGGCCAGTATGGGTCCGATCTGTCCTCCAATTTCACCTTTACTGTCGAGAATAACTCCAACGGCAAGCCCCGGATCCTGAGAATCAGAGAAAACGGTTCGGTATTGGAGAACAAGGCGTGGTATGCGGTGAGAAACACGGGATCCTGGACCGGAGTGGCGACGTTCACGGTTCAGTACATGACTCAGCAGGGTGATTCCACAAACGACGGCTATACGACCGAGGACGACGCAACATACTCGTTCAGCGGAGTTCCCAGTAACAACTGTGCTGACGACGATCGAAGAGACTTAGATGGCGACGGCAGCATTTACATGCTTCCCGATTGCCAAGCAATTTTGTATCTGGCCCCGAGTGATCCGGTGGCCAAACCGAGCGGACATTAGAAATCCAGCACCGTATGTTCTTAACAGGCAGTAAACAGGTTATGGCGAATACGGCACCCTAGATGAAAGAAGAATAACCTGCCACTGAAAGTCCGGGTGGTCTATCAGCAACAAAGTGTACGTACTTCCGTCAAAAGAAAGATAGATCACCCGGACGGCCTTTTTACGCGACGCGATTTGGTTGCGTCCGTGTATCTCAGCCTATCCCCACGGTCCGTCCATAAACGGTTTGACACCCGTCCGCCTTTTGCATTATATTGGCTGCACTGTTCAAGAGACTGTTTGAAGGCAAAACCTTTGATTCGGGAAAACAGAGACATGAAACCACTACATATGTTGGCGTTTGATTTCGGGGCGAGCAGCGGACGGGGCATTCTGGGCAAATTCGACGGCGAGAAACTGGACATCGAAGTGATCCACCAGTTCCCCAACGGACCGGTCGAGGTCAACGGACACTATTATTGGGATATTCTCCGCCTGCTGACCGACATGAAGCACGGAATCGTCAAGTGCGCGGAAAAGAGCGGACAGTCTCTGTCCAGCATTGGTATCGATACGTGGGGCGTCGATTATGGCCTGCTGGACTCGTCGGGACAACTGCTCGGAAACCCGTACCACTATCGCGACTCTCGCACGCAGGGCGTGTACGAGGAAACATTCAAGCGCGTGAGCAAGGAGAGGATTTTCGAGATAACAGGTATCGCGTTCATGCCGTTCAACACGATCGCCCAACTGATGGCGATGCGGCTGCAGCAGCCGGACGTACTCGACACAGCCCATACGATGCTGCTGATGCCGGACCTGCTGTCGTATTTCCTGACGGGCGAGAAGGCGAGCGAGTACACCGAAGCCAGCACGGGGCAGCTTATCGATGCCCGCGCACGCACCTGGAGCAAGGAACTGATCAAGGCGCTGGACCTGCCGGAAAGAATCTTCACACGTATCCAGGAGCCCGGCACGATTCGCGGAAATGTACTGAAGGGGTTGGGCGAGGAATTGCGGATAGGATCGGTTCCCGTCGTAGCGGTGGCAAGCCATGATACCGGGTCGGCCGTGGCGGCGGTTCCCGCTTCCAAGAACCGCTTTGCCTACTTGAGCAGCGGAACGTGGTCGCTCTTTGGAACGGAAGTGACCACCCCCGTAATCAATGAAAAGACGCTGCAGCGGAACTTCACGAATGAAGGTGGAGTGGCTGGGACCTATCGCCTGCTGCGGAACGTGATGGGGTTGTGGATCATTCAGGAATGCAAGCGAATCTGGGACGGCGAGGGGCAATCGCACGGATTCGGCGAACTCGTGGACATGGCGGAAAAGAGCAAGCCGTTCCTGGCCCTGATCAACCCGGACGACGAGACGTTCTACACTCCGGGGAATATGCCCAAACGCATCCAGGAATTCTGCCAGAAGACGGGGCAGGCGATTCCGCAGACCAAGGGCGAGATTGTGCGGGTCGTGTTGGAGAGCCTGGCTCTGAAATATCGCTGGACAATGGAAGGTCTGGAGGAAATCGCGGGCCATCCGATGGACGTACTGCATATCGTCGGCGGCGGATCGAAGAACAACCTGCTCAACCAATTCACAGCCAACGCGATCCGCAAGCAGGTCGTCTGCGGACCGACGGAAGCAACGGCGATAGGAAACCTCATGGTCCAGGCCCAAGCCCTGGGCCAGGTGAAGAATCTGGTTGAGATCCGACAGGTCGTGCGGAATTCATTCCCCGTGGCCACATTCGAACCAAAAGACACCGCCGCTTGGGACGACGCCTACGGAAAGTTCCTGAAAATCGCCACGTGAACGACAATATAGAGTCTTTGCAGACTGGGCCAAGGCCCACCCTATCGAGAGACGATCATTCGAACTGTAAGGAACAGGTGATCACTTCGACACCCGTTTCCGTCAACTGCTGAATAGTTCCCTGATTCTCCGGCCAATGATCGGTAATGAGGGTATCCACCTGGTCCAGGGGACAGACATGACACATCGCGTTTTTTCCGATCTTGCTATGGTCGGCCAGAACGACGACGCGGTCGGCATTGCGAATCATCACGCGTTCCGCCTGCGTCACCTGTTCGTTGGTATTGGAGACGCCCTCGTGGCTTATCCCCCCTACCGACAGAAACGCCCAATCGGCATGATACTGGGCGAGGCTTGACTCGGTGTTGGGCCCGAGCAGGATCCCCGATTTGTGATCGAGAAATCCACCGGTAACGTAGACTTCCAGATTCGGTCTTTGCGCCGCCTTCTCTTCGAGCACGGAAGCCAAACGAAGAGAATTGGTGATCACCCGCAGGTCCATATCGGGCAGACACAAGCCAAGGTGGAACGTGGTTGTTCCGCCGTCGATGAAGACGACATTCCCCGGCTGAAGAAGTTTGACGGCCTCGCGAGTGAGGGCCTCCTTCTCGGCTGAGTATTGAAGCTCACGAAGCGAGAAAGGCAGAATCCCGGTGTCCACGGATTTGTAGGGTTTGATACCCCCGCGAATCCGGCGGACGAGTTCCTTCTCGGACAGTTCATCGAAATCGCGACGAATCGTGGCGGGGCTGGCATGAAAAAGCGTCACCGCTTCGACTACGGTCAGATAGTCGTGCTGCGACAGGTAATGCAGAATCTTGTCTTGTCGTTCCGATTGAAGCATGGCGTTCCAAAGCTATCAGTTGTCAGCGTTCAGCTATCAGCTTAAGAGACAGCCGAGGGCGGCTGTCCTACATAATAATCATTTTCAATCATCATATTGTACTCAATGTGGATAATGTGTCAAGAGTAATCATTTTAGGCCAAACTAGTGATGCTTATTGACAGAATATGACATTTTATGGTAGATTCCAGCTATTGTCAGACGTTCTAACCTAACCAATCCTGACAAGGAGAGCAAATACAGATGAAGACGATGGTGTTGACCGGAATTCGACAGATGGAGATGCGGGAAGTTCCCGATCCGGTGATCAAAAGCGACAAGGACGTTCTAATCCGCATGGCCACGGTAGGCGTATGCGGGTCGGACGTGCATTACTATCTGACGGGCCGCATCGGCAGCCAGGTGGTTCAGTATCCCTTCGCCGTCGGCCACGAGGGCGCAGGGGTCGTCGAAAAGGTCGGAGCAAAGGTCAAGCGGGTGAAACCCGGCGACCGGATCGCCATCGAGCCGGCCATGCCGTGCTTCGAGTGCGATCAGTGCAAGGCCGGTCGACAGCACACATGCCGCAAGCTGCGGTTCCTCGGTTGTCCGGGCCAGGCGGAGGGATGTCTCTCGCAATACATCGTCATGCCGGAGGAAAGTTGCTTTCCCATTCGTGAAAAGATGACCTTCGTGCAGGCGGCGATCTCCGAACCGCTGGCCATCGGCGTCTACTGCGTCAAACAATCCATCCCCATGACGGGCGCCAAGGTCGGCATTCTCGGATGCGGACCGATCGGTCTGAGCGTACTGCTGCCGGCTAAGGCGCAGGGCGCCTCGGCGATCTATGTAACCGACAAGATCGACGCACGGCTAGCGGTGGCGAAAAAAGCAGGTGCAGACTGGACGGGCAATCCGGACAAGCAGGATATCGTCAAGGACATCGTCGCCAAGGAACCGGCACAGCTTGACGCCGTCTTTGAGTGCTGCGGACAACAGGAAGCGATCGACCAAGCCATCGAGCTGCTCAAGCCGGGCGGCAAGCTCATGCTCGTGGGCATTCCCACCGTCGATCGGGTCAGTTTCAGTATCGACAAGATGCGGCGAAAAGAGATCTGCGTACAGAACGTCCGCCGGCAAGTCCACTGCGTGCAAAAAGCGCTGGACATGATCGACGACGGCAGTATGAAGGTCGACATCATTGCTACGCATTTCTTCAAATTCGAGCAGACGAAGGAAGCATTTGACCTGGTAGCGGAATACCGCGACGGCGTGGTCAAGGCAATGATCGAGTTCGACGGGAAGTAATCATGACAGACACAGCCTCCCTGGAACGGCAGCTGAGTTCGTTCGATTTTTCGCAGCGTCGACAAGCCCTTCTGGCCTTGATCGATTCGAACCCCGGACCGTTCAAAAACACGGAAAACGTCAACCTCCACCTGCATTCCTTCCTTTCGTTCAACGCCGAAGGATGGTCGCCGACACGAATCGCCTGGGAAGCAAAAAAGCACGGCCTGTACGCGGCAGGGATCATCGACTTCGACGTGATCGACGGCCAGGATGAATTTTACGAAGCGGGCGAGCTTCTGGGCTTGCGGACGACAGTGAACCTGGAGACGCGGACGTACCTTAAGGAATACGCCGACAAGGAACTCGATTCCCCGGGCGAACC
Source organism: uncultured Phycisphaerae bacterium (assembly GCA_964563935.1). Lineage (GTDB taxonomy): Bacteria > Planctomycetota > Phycisphaerae > JAAYCJ01 > JAAYCJ01 > JBAZZQ01. The sequence goes on from CAZLZE010000060.1 coordinate 25,557, forward strand.
GGGTGTCAGTTACGTCATGGGCGTGGGATTCGCCAAACATTTCCCCGCCGATTCGCCCCAAGCCAAGACGCTGGCGGAGTTCCGCCGGACGGCCAGAGAGCGAAACATCAGTCTGATCGGGCGAATCAACGCGCGCCTGCCCGATATCGCGATCGATTACGAACGCGACGTACTGCCGCTGACGCCCAGCGGAAACGCGACGGAGCGGCATATCACAGCTGCGTATATCAACCAATCCATGAAGGTGTTTCCCGACCCGCAGCGACTGAAGTCGTTCTGGTCGGACATTCACAAAAAGAGCGAGAGCGATATCAGCACGCTCATGGCGAATCGTCCAGCCTTTGAGGAGCAGACGAGATCGCGACTGGCGAAACAGGGCGGGATCGGCTACGTTCAACCGTCGTACGACACGTTCCCCCCTACCGAGTCGGTGTTCGCATGGGTCCGCTCGTGCGAGGCGATACCGATGGAAGGTTGGCTTGACGGAACAACGAGCGGCGAAGCCGATGGCCGCGCGTTCATCGAGTGTTCGCGATCGAAGGGATCAATGCTTTTGAACATGATCCCGGATCGCAACTGGAACCTGAAAGATCCGGCCGTCAAGGCGACCAAGATGCACAAATTCCGGGAAATGATCGAGATCGCCGAGTCCTTCGATATGCCGATCAACATCGGAACGGAGATGAACAAACTCGGCCAGCCCTTCGTGGACAATCTCGAAGTCGAAGCATTACGCCCCTATAAGCCGATCTTCCTCCGAGGCGCAAGAATCATCACCGGCCATGCTCTCTTGCTGCGCTTCGCCGACTATTCATACGTCGGACGAGCGGCGGAGGCGGAATTCGGAAAGAACATCAAAACGAAGAACGCGTTTTTCGAGTCGGTCGGCGCCCTGCCGCCGGTAACCAAGCCGTTGGCGGACCGATTGCGGGCGATGGGAACCGAGAAGGCGTTGACTTTTGTTCGAGACGCCGCGAAAAAACAACGCTGGAGTTGACGAAAGAAGATGGTGCGTCACGACGCACCCTACAAGAAAAGCGGCTTCGCGATGCCGAGATACACGAGCTCGACAATGCCGCCGTCACGAGCCTGAGCAACGTGATGACGACGCGAAATCTGCCCCTCTTCGGCGCCCCGGGAGTCAACAAGTCCCTCGTGGAAATGTATTACCCGGCCTGTTGACACAATCAGCGACGTCTTCTTTGGATCTGAGCGTTGCTTGCCAGCCTGATGTTACCGCCCTACCATTTAGGCTCACGAAAAACGTCCGATATTTACGATGAAGATAGAAAAACATCTCAAGTAGCCGGAGAGTATGTCGATGTCACAAGACGCGCCGATCAAATTCAAATCCACATTCCTCAAAAGCTATGCGTTCTCGCTCGTGCTGGTCGGTTCCATTATCGTCGGGTCGGTCCTGGGCGTCCTGTTCAAGGAACGCGCCAGCGTCTTCAAGCCGTTCGGGGATGTCTTCCTGAATCTGCTTTTCACCATTGTCGTTCCCCTGGTATTCTTCTCGCTGTCGTCCGCCATGTCGGTCATGGCGGATCGCAAACGCCTGGGAAATATCCTCGGCTGGATGATCGTAATCTTCGTCTTCACCAGCATCATTTCTTCCGTATTGATGATCGTCGCCGTCAAAACCTATCCGCCGGCCCAAGGGGTGAAGATCGCCCTGACCGCCTATACCCCGGAGAAACTGAGCCTGGGTCAGCAGATCGTCCAGGCATTCACGGTGAATGATTTTCGAGACCTGCTATCCAAGAAGAACATGCTGGCCCTGATCGTGATTTCCGTTCTGACCGGCCTGTCCGCCTCCGCCGTCGGCGAGAAGGGCAAAGCGTTCTCCCAATTCCTCGCCGCGGGCAACGAGGTCATGAGCAAGGCCCTGTCGTACATCATGCTATACGCTCCGATCGGCCTGGGCGCGTATTTTGCGTACCTGGTGGGCGTGTTCGGTCCTCAGCTCTTCGGTCCCTACTTCCGAGCGGTGACGTTGTACTATCCAATTTCGCTCTTCTATTTCTTTGCCGCTTTTTCAGTCTACGCGTATCTGGGTGGCGGCCTCCACGGCGTGCGAACGTTCTGGACCAATATCATTCCCCCCGCGTTGACCGCCTGGGCGACAGGCAGCAGCGTGGCCACCATTCCGACCAACCTGGCCGCGGCGAAACGAATCGGAACGCCACAGGATATCCACGAGGTCGTGATTCCCATCGGGGCCACCATCCACATGGACGGTTCCTGTCTGGGCGCCGTTTTGAAAACCGCCTTCCTGTTCGGCCTGTTCGGAGTCCCCTTCACCGGACCGGAAGTCATCCTGAAAACCGTCGGAGTGGCCATCCTCAGCGGCGTGGTGATGAGCGGTATCCCCGGCGGTGGATTCCTCGGTGAATTAATGATCGTACAGCTCTGGGGATTCCCGATCGAAGCCCTGCCGCTTATCTCCATGATCGGAACCCTGATCGATCCGCCGGGAACGATGGTCAATGCCGTCGGCGACAACGTCGCGGGAATGATGGTCGCCCGAATCCTCGAAGGAAAAGACTGGATGAAGAAAAAAATCGCGGTCCACCTGCCCGACATCGGAAGGCAGATTGGATAGCACCATGTAGTAGCTCGCTTTTACCGGCGAAGTCTAACCAGACCCATCCCCGCCAGCAACAGCATGACCGTCAAAGGTTCCGGGACCGCGTAATCCACGACCAGCATCGGACGAAGACTGACGTACTGGTACTTGGAACTGGAGAAATCGAGCCCGTTTCCTCCACGAATGTACGGAAGAAGGACCCATCCGTAGTTGGCTTCGCCCGCCTGCCAGGCCCGCAAGGCCTCGGTTACATCAAGCTGAAGCCAACCCGTGGGGATATTCGAGTAATAGTTGTTGGCCCCCACTTGAATATCGCAAGCAACCCTGGCCTCTACGCCGTCAGCCTGCACACCGTCTTCACCAAGCAGGTTCCACGTCGTAGTCTCATCCCACGGTTGAAGCATCCGATGCAATCTGAATCCGCTCCCTTCGGCTGTCACATTCAAAATCAGTCGCGCGAACGCGATATCCGCGTTTAAGGGAATCTGGCCCGGACCTGAACCGAAAAGCTGGTCGAACCGGATCAGGTTCTGCGTACTATATCCGCTGCTGTGGGCGCTGGAGGTGTCAGTCTGAGCCGTCTCATATACACACGGCGTATCCGGTTCCTCCTGACGCAACTCCAAATCATGGGTCCCCTTGTATCCGTTCCTTCCCTGCTGGAAAACCGCTTGCTCGAGAGAATCATCCATCTCGACCGTCACCGTGAGTATTGGACGATTGCACGTCCCGATGTTTTCCGAGGAGGCGATCGCGATGGTACTGCTCCCGTCAGGCATGTGGGGTAACAAGGCCCAGCCGTAGTTGGCCTGACCTTCCTGCCACGCCTTCACGCTGTCGGACACGTCGAAGTTCCACCGACCCGGCATGACATTCAAGAGGGAATTATTGGCCCCGATGGAACCCTCGGCCGTCGCCGCAGCCTCGATTCCGTCCGCCTGGATCCCTCCGTTCATGCTGTTCCAGGTGGACGATTCATTCCAACCGGTCAACATGGGATGCACGTTCCATCCGCTGCCTCCTGACTCGGTCACCAACGTCAGTTCTGCCGAAGTAACCTTCATCCCCGGAGCGATTTTCCCGATACCATCGCCGAAGATATTGTCAAATCGCACGAGTCCCTGGGCGGGACCGGTGGGCGTCGGTTCGGGAGTCCCCACAGGATAGAAACCACCCGGCGGGGTACCGGTAGATCCCACGTTGATGGATGTGGCACTGCCCTGCGACGTTCCAGGCGTGCCAAACGCCAGTCCTGTATCCTGAGTCCCAGTATAGCCGCTGACACCTTCCTGAAACGTCAGCGTATACGCCGGCGGCGGGGGAAGATTCGGCTCGATCACATAGTTTACTTGGATGGTCCTCCCAAACGTAACATCGCAACTGAACTGCGTGTCAGCATCGGTGCGGTAGGCGGTCGGAGTCGGAGAATAGGTCTTCACGTCAATTCGACCGTTCGCCACGTCGAAAAAGATATCACGCAGATACCCGTCACCCCCTCGTGAATAGTCCTGGTAATCGCTGAGCATCTCGACCACCCGTCCGCCCGTGCTGTTCAGCGAAGTCTGCATCAGCTCGCCATGCCAGTGCCCATTGAGAACCATGAACACCTGCGGATTGTCCTTGATTAGCTTCTGCCAGATCGACTGCCCCAGAACGCTGCGCCCGGTGGTACCCAGGTAGTCGTGGGTGGAAATGAAGGTCGGCAGGCCCGGATGGGCATCGATAACGCTCTGTGCCCATGCCAACGTATCTGCATTCGGACTATACTGCAGGTTCAGATGCAGAAATTCATATCCACCCGCCGAGAAACACTGGTAATGACTGAGCTTGTTTTCCGAACTTCCACCGTACCACTCCTGTCCGGCATATCGATCGGGACCAAAATAGGTAACGTAACCCGGCCCCACACTGTCGTGGTTGCCCATACACGCGCTGTATGGAACTTTCCCGTCCAGAAGGTCCATGGCGGCGTCGGCCCGGTTCCACTGGGTCGTGCTGGTGGAATCATCCACGATGTCGCCCAAGTGCGTCACAAAGGCGATGTTCTGACTTGCGATATTATTCACGATCCACTGGGTCTGTCCGCTGAAGATCGTAGGATAGCTGGCGCTGTAGCCTTGCGTATCCGGCAAGGCGATCACATGGAAACTCTGCGCGACAGCTCGACTGGAGGCGGAAATGATACAAAGAACAATAATAGATGCTAAAAACCCTCTCGATGCACTCTTCATCTCTCTCCCTCATGTCAGAATGTCCCGCTCTCCAACGGGCATTCACTGACTCAACAACTCTTCTCTCTTTCTTCCGGTTGGCTCGGCGAACCACCCATCAATAATAGATAGCTGGATCGCCAGAAACAGCATCCCATTTCACCATATTTATATTAACTAAATACGATAAAATTGAACCAACAAGTTAACTGCTATATACACGATCTTAGTAATTTTCGCTGAAAATTACAACCC
>CAZLZE010000061.1:0-22180 GCA_964563935.1 uncultured Phycisphaerae bacterium
CCCCGATTCACCCCCTCTCCGTATCATCGGAGTAACTCAGCGGCACATGGCAGGTCTCGGTTCCCTGGCCTCACGTTCACACTCAAGTGGTGACCGCCTCAGTCACTCTTCTCATCGGACACCAGACCGAGACGCGCCAACTGCCATCGCCGGAGAAACCGGCGAAACTCGTTATCCGAATACCTCGGCAGTCGCCGAATGTATCCATTGAGAAAACCGGCCAGGATCAGAAGTCCACCAACGATCCTGGGCCGTTCACGCATGCGGTACACGGCAATGGCCAAGGCGTACAACGGGTGAGTCCCCATGAAGTATTGACCGTACCCCCACCGCACCCGTCCATGGTACACGTTCCGATAGGACGATCCCATTCGTCGCAGATGCACAATCTTCAGTTCTTCATCGTGAAAACTCGCAGCCTTCCATCCGAACATTCTGCACCGATGGCAATCGATTCCATCCCACATGACTTCCGGAACAAATCCGCCGATTTGCTGAAAACACTCGCGTCGGTACGTTTTGCAGGCGCCGAGCGAGAACTGATCATTTGTACGTTCCCGCTCCAATCCCTGTTCGGTCGCCAGCCAACATTTTCCGCTGGCGGTCCCGAGCCGCGGATCGGCCTCGAATTTTTGCAGCAAGCTCGCGAAGTACCGAGGATGGAGCTCCAGATCGCCATCCATTTTGCAGACGAATTCGAATTCCTCAAGGTTTACTTGTGTCAGACCCTCATCAAAGGCCTCGACAACGCCTCCGCCCACTTTGCGGGTCCCGCGATCTTTCCGCCGCAGGACTTTGATCCACTCATACCGCTCGGCCGCCCGATGAGCAATTTCCGGCGTATTATCGGAGGATCCGTCATCCACGATCACCCACACGGAGGGCCTCAGCGTCTGGGCAACGATCGAATCAATCGTTCGCTGAAGGTATTTTCCCTCGTCGCGAACGGGCGAAATGATGAGCAACCGAGGCTCGCTAACAGACTCTTTCATGTCATTTCTCCGACAAGATGTGACGAGCGAACTGCCGAAACAACGTCCAGGCTCCGCTCGAAAAGCTTCACCAGTTGGTCTACGCCAATCTCAAGATCGAACTGGCGTCTCACGAACGCACACCCGTTGACGCCCAACTGGCGAGCTTGTTCCGGATTGTCGAGAACCCAGCGAATCGCCTGCGACAACTCCCGTACATCGCCGGGAGCGACCAGTACTCCCGTCTGTCCGTTCTTTACCAGTTCAGGAACTCCCCCGACGCGGGTGGCCACGACGGGGCATGCAGCCGCCATTGCCTCCATCAGCACAACAGGGACACCTTCCGAAAAGCTCGCCAACACAACGACCTCAGCCGATTTGTACATTTCAAGGACCTCGGCAGAGGGCAGCGAGCCCGCCAGCGACACCCGAGAACCAAGTCTCAGTTCGTTGATCCGCGTCTCAATTGCGCCGCGTAAGGGACCATCGCCCACAAAAACACAGTTGTAATCGCACCCTTCATCCCGCAGTCGTGCCAGTGCCTCGACCAGGACCAGATGCCCTTTCTCACGTGAGAGCCGCCCCACACATAGAATGCATCCTCGACGCTTTTCAGCGTTTTCCGAAGGTGGACCGATGAATTTGAGACCCGAGCGGATAACATGCAGTTTCTTCCAGTGCTCGGACGGGCAGTTCATCATCAGCTGGGCTTTTCCATGCTTACTGACGCAGGCGACAAAGGACGCGCACTCCACCTTTTCCGCCAGCCGGTTCTCACGCATATCCAGGAGTTCCGACCCGTGACAGGTCATGCTGAACGGTATATCGCAGAGTCTGGACGCGATCATACCCGTGCTCGATCCGCTATTGCCGAAGTGACAATGCAGATGGTCGATTCTCTCCCGACCAAGCCAGCGGGCAAGAACCGCGGCTTCACAGAAATAGCATAACCACAGAAACCTTTCCCTGAGATTCAGACCCCGCTTGCCGATTGCGCGCCACAGGACATGGACCGCCCTGACAGGACGGGTAAAGGCCACCCAGATCAGCGACAGCACGAGTTCATCAATCCGCGGAGGAACAAGCCATCGCGTGGATTGGGCCTCCCGTATGGCCTCTTCGCCCAGGATATCGCTTTCACCGGCTCGACGTACGGAGAAGGTCTGAACGTCCACGCCTCGCGCCCGCAACGCCTGTACTTCCCGGGAAATGAAGGTGTGGGAGACCGCGGGATAAAGACTGCTCAGGTAGGCGATTTTCATAAATGCCCTCGCATCCGGCGACGACGGAGAAAGGCCACATCGGCCAGGCCACATAATTCCATACGCAGCAACCACGAGGACCGCCTTCCAAGCAGGTGGGACATCCGCTCCTCATGAATGAACCTTCGCTGAAGCTTCAGCGGGTCCTGATTACGGGAGTTGCTTCCACAAGAGGTCGAAACCGCGGCAGTGTACCCGGCCGACTCAACCATTTGTCGGACTCGATCATCGACATTGCCGTTCGGATAGCAGAAACTCCGGACCGGCACGCGCAATCGGTCCTGGAGTGTCAGCCTGGAACCGACGATCTCATTTTTGAGTCTGTCTTCATCGAGAAGCGTAAGAATTTCGTGGCGACATGTATGCGAGCCGATTTCGTGACCGTTATTCGATAATTCCTCAATCTGCGGCCAGTCCATGATCCGATCGTCGGCATGGGGTTCCTCTGTGACACCATTCTCAACCTGTTCGACCAGCGAGGCCCTGTCTTCCGATGGGAGACTCTTCGCATAGGCCAGCAGCTTTCTTATTGCGGCGCCGCACTCGGTTCCTTGTCGATCAAGGAATCCAATCTTCGCGAGAGTGTCGGACGGCAAGACCTGGTCGACTCGGCCAGATCGCATGCACGCTCTGAATCCTCTGGCCAGTCGATCATGCCACGGAGGCTTGTGCGAGCCGATCAGATCGGTGATCACAAAAAACGTCGCCTTGAGACCTGTGTCTTGCAGAATAGGGGCGGCAAACTGATGATTGTCACGATATCCGTCATCAAATGTGATCACGGCCAGCGGCGGATCATCCGGTTGCAGGCTTGGCCATGCGTCCATAGCCTGGCTTAGTGGAAGCACCTTGTAGAATCGTTTGAGTATGCGGCAGTGCTCGTGGAATGTTTCTGGGGTCACCACCAGATCGGGGTTGAAGTAGTCGCGTTTTCGCCCGGCCGGAAGCACCCGATGATAGCATAAGATCGTCAAAAGTCCGGTGCTCAGCGATTCGGCAAGTTTCACCAAACCTGAGCCCATGCATCCCGTGGCCACACATGTTCGGATGAGGCGTTTTATCATTCTATCCCTTTTGGACTGCGTGCTTGCTTTCGACGAACCTCAGGTTCGTGACGCTCATCTCACCCCTGCGTCTGATGATCTTCGCCGGCACACCGCCCGCAATCACCATCGGTTCGATATCATGGGTTACAACACTATTGGCTCCAACCACCGCTCCAGAGCCGATCTGGACCCCCTTGAGGATGACAGATCCCCGGCCAATCCACACATCATCGCCGATGGATATGGGCAGCGAGCCGTGCGGCTGAGTGCGCATCACCGAGTCTGGATGCGTCCCATGGTTCGCGTCGCGGATGCTGACATATTCGCCAATCAAGCAGTCATTTCCGATGGCGATACCCGCGTAGGAAACCAACGTCACTCCCGTGTTAATGCGGACATTTTCGCCGATCCTTATTCGGCCTTGTTCGCAGGTTTCAAGGAAGACATCACGGCCAAACCGGCAATGCTCACCCACCTCGATCCTGATTCGCCCGCCGGTATGAACCGGACCATCGAACTGCGTACTGATGGGAATAGTACCGATCGCGCGGCTGCGAAGATCAGCCAAGCGGACGAGTCTGATCGGGTACCGCAATACCGGCCGAACCATACGTATCACCCAACTCAGGGCATGGCAGGTCCCAGATACCCAACACTTGACAACTCGCCTACAAATGGTCATGGTTTGCCCCGATCGACTCGAATCGTTCCCGGTCTACAGCCATTCGTGCAAAGAACTCAATGGCAATGGCCGAGCCCAATTGTTTTGAGTAATCCTCGCCCTCCTGATGCCTCCGCCATAGCAGCCTCAATGCATCAGGGTTGACCAGTCCGCGTTCCAAGGTCCTTTCGCTCAAGAGAATTCTTTCGGCAGCAGACAACCATTCCGCCCTGAACCACTGCGCCGGATCCGCAACGTGAATGGACGGGAATGGATCGACGCCCAGGGGCTTGCACGCCATCCTTACTCCTCGCTGAAACGCCAACCCCGCCAGATTAGGCCAGAAGCCCCACTTCGGAGGCATGCCTGATCGCTGCCATCGGATCTCGCCGGCCGGCGGACATGCGCGTTTCATGATTTCGAAATACAGACGATGCTTCCATTTGTATTCCACGGGAGTACGAATCAACAAATCGAGCACCTGGCGATCAAAGAAGATCGTGTGCGATTCGACTCCACTTCGCAGGAGCATGGTTCCGCAATTTGTACATCGCGCGACGCGATTCTCCACCAGCCACCCGTTCATCCGATCAACGGGGCGGGCGCCAGACCTTCGGCAGAACGAATCGCACCACCGTCGCCGGCTCGGATTGTCATTTTCCGAACGTCGTACCAGATGGTTGACCATGCGATCCTCGCCCGGCGTTACCCGCCATCGCCATGTTTCCTCAGCCAGATTCCGGAGATCTTTTTCCCGCATCCACTTTTTCTTGAGGAAGTTTCCGCCCAATACACCATCTCCGCCCAGTCCATTCAGTACCACATCGCAGTGACGAGACAGAAGCGGAACATACGGCAGCACGAACATTCCATGAACGCCGAAGGAACCCGCCGTCAAATCCACTCCTTTAGCCCACAGCGGTACGAATCCCGCCACATCCCAGACCCGGACCTCATGGGGCGAAGATACGCGCAAAGCAAACTCCCTGGCGAAGCGGATATCGCGGCATCCCGGGACTCCCCATGTGAAACTCGGAACACTGGTCGGATTCTGACAGAGCCCGAGACACAGCCGGGAATCCAATCCCCCGCTCAGCGGGACTCCCAGTCTGGAAGAGACCGTCTCGAAACGGCGGGTCGCGGAAGTAATAAGCCGAGCAAACCGGTTCGCATACTCGTCCAGCGACAGTGAGAAGTCCGGGGTTATTTCGTAGCGCCAATACGTCTGCTCGGTCTGCCGCGTTCCGTCATCATGGAAATGGAGCGATCCGGGAAGGCATTCGACGTCCTCCAGCAGCGTCATTCGGTCGATCAGTTCCCCGGCACGAAGCATCATATCGACGGAGGCCATGTCGATCTTTGGTTCTTCCAGCCATGGGATGATACAACGCATGGCTGTGGCGGCAATGCTGATTCCATTCTTTCGGTATAGGTAGACGGGATAGTGAGGAAGCCGGTCCGTCCAGATCGACACAGACGGCGGGTTGTCATGTATCACCGCGGCGGCGAACGGACCATCTAATTCGACAGCCCGCTGGAGTTGCGCAGGTCGCTGCGAAAGCGACTGGATAGCTTGAGAGGTCACATCTCCACAATCAGCCAGGCACTGGCCGACCCAGGCGACATGGCAATTTTCCGACACCTGAAAGAGCGTTCCGCTGTGAGGAAATTCTCCCTCCTTGCGTCGCCATACCGCTATTGCGGCGTTGGCGAACCGCGTTGTCTGAACGGTTTCACCGTATCGCCCCGCTGCCGCAACAGCCTCATCCCATTGCCCCTGGTCAAGCGGTCGCCCGTCACGTGTCCACGCCACAAACCATCCCGCCACTTATCGGCCCTCCCCGGATAGCGCCGTCTTGTATTCGATCAACCGGCGTTCCTTTCCAGTCAGACGCGTGTTCAGGTACTTTATCGTTCCGATGGCCGATGCACACTTGCAGAAAACCAGCATCAGCGAGTATAGAAACGCGAGTTTCAGGTCGTCCCCCCGACGGACGCGCCACATGGTAACCCTTGCCAGAAGTATCAAGTAAAGTGGCGCCACAGCCAAGGCTCCAGGAAACCATGTCATCGCAAACGCAAGAAACACCACCGGCAACACCGCCCCATAGAACAGGTTGCCAATTGCCCGCCTCATCCATCGGCGATAGCGACTCCTGCCATGCAGAAACGCAAGCTCCGTGTAGCTGAACCCGGACCGGACAGACCGCCGCCAGAACTCGCCAATCGTCTCTATACCCATGTCATGAAGGGCCATTTCGTCAGGCAGTCGCACAAGCCTCCAGCCAACGGCCCGAAGGCGTGCCCCCAAATCCAGTTCCTCACCCGCAATCAGATCCGTGCGCCATCCTCCCACATCTCTCAGTGCCGACGCCCGCATCATGCAAATACCGCCAATGGCATCAATCTCACCTGTCGGAAGATCCCAATCGACGTTCACCAGCCGCAGCAGCAGCGATTTATCCGCGTAGCGCTCCCGCAGACGCCCCACCACCACCGCAACATCACTATGTTCATCCAGAAACTTCACAGCGTGTTCGAGCCATCCGGCCTGAACGACACAGTCACCGTCGACGAACTGGATATAGCGGGTATCAGGGCAGGACGACAGGATCTCCTGAACGCCCACCTGACGACCCCGCGCGGCAGTACACGGTCCAGCCTTGAGCTCTATCACTTTCACTCCGCGCAATCGCGCCAGATCGGGACTTCTATCCGACGAGCCGGAGTCCACGTAGATGGCCCGCGACGACAGTGATGAAATGCTGTCCAGGCAGTCGCCCAGTCGGGTTGCTTCGTTCCGGCCGATAACGATCACGGCAAGATGTTCCCGCCAACCGTCGTTCATGTCAGGGTCCATCCTTTCAGAAGCACGCTGTTTCGAATCAAATCCAACAGAAAATGGGGTGGATCATGATCGGGTTTGTGTTGGATGAACCGGCGCATCCGCCAAAATCCATACCCGGCAATTCGCGAGCAATCGGCCCCAATGGCATAGAGCAGTCCCCGATTCTTGAGGAAATATCGTCGGCGGGAGGCGAACCAGTACTCCGGGCGCGGACGGTGGCTGAATCGAATCCCCGTCGACTGACCTTCCAGGTGAACGACTTTCGATTCCGGGACGTGAAAGACCTTCCATCCCCTCTGCCGTGCCCTGGCGCAGAAGTCCACCTCTTCATAGTAGAGGAAGTAACCCTCATCGAACAATCCGACGTCATCAAACACCTTTCGTCGTACCATCATACTCGCACCCGCAACCCAGCCGCACTCATGAGATGCTTCGCGTATGGGCATGGGAATGGCATGGTTCTTAAGGACTCTCGACAGGACTCCAAGCCGGGCCCCGTTCTCGAATTCGCCCAGAATGGTCGGTGTGCGAAACGCCGAACATTGGATCGCTCCCGTTTCATCCTCCAGGCGGCTTCCGGCGATCCCGGAGCACGGATTCTTCTCCATAAACTCCAACAGCGATCGCACGGCCCCGGGGTGGACCACGGTATCGGGATTGAGCAGCAGGATGTACTTCGGTCCCATCCGGCACTTGAGCGCTGCCCGGATCGCGGCATTGTTTCCCGCCGCAAACCCGCCATTATGACTTAAACACGTCACCGACACCCAGGAACTCCAACCCAACATTTTCACAGCAGACAGAATCTGCTGTACGGAGTTGTCCTGCGAAGCATTGTCAACGACTTGAACGCGGCAGCTGCCGAGCAGCCTCACCTCGGCCGCCAGTGAACGCAAACAGCGGATGGTCAGTTCCGCGGTCCGATAGTTGACGATCACAATCAGCACTGAAGCCGAAGGACGAACCACCTTCGATCGGCTATCAGGAATTCCGTATGGAAGCGTGGTCACATAGTATATGGAACTATCTTGTCTCATCGCATATCTCTCGGATTTTCCGGACTCACTATCACGGCATTCACAGTGCAGACATCTCCTGAACGGATACGAACTGCATTTGGATCGGAGAACGGACTCTATATCGCTCCAGCCAGTCTTTCAATGTAGGCCGCCACCTTACTTGCGGCGAAGGACACACGCCCGTGCCATCTGATGAACGGAACAGGGGTTGCCACCGCGCCCCACGCCTCTTTGTATTGCTTCAGACCGTCGTTCCCGTCGTTGATTCCTCCGAAGTTCACATACCGAAGGCCTCTTTGCTCCGCCCGCTCTATCGCGGTGGCGTTGAACACGGCATGGGGATAGATACCCTCAGCATGCCGGTCGATCGTGCTCTGGAACGTATGGACAGCCATCTGGTCGCAGAGGATCACTCCCCCCCCGACGACACGATTCTGATGTCGCATCACGAGCAACTCCCCTCCATCACCCAGCGTTCGTGCCACCCCGTGGAAAAACGCTCGCGAGAACTTCTGGCCCGACCAGCTCTGCTCGTCCCACACTCGCAAGTAAAGCGAATAGTACTCGTCGATCACGTCGTCGGGGGGATTGCTAAGGACATCCAGATCCCTGGACAGCGTTGTCCGCAGCCTTCGCCGTTGGGCCCTCTCCACACGCCGACTGATGTGCTCGCGTGCAGGAACGTCCAGCGTGATCAAGTACGCGTCAACAAAGGAACACTTCATCTGACCATGCGTGGAATGCCACCTTCTGAGACCGGCTTTCCAGGTGCACCAGGGCGACAACCACCAACTGAAAGCGACGGTAAACACCGCGTCCACCGCGCCAATCAACTCTCTGACTACCACGTTATCGACAACACTCAGTTCCAAAGGACTGACAAAATACGCTACCGGACGCACGGTGATCTCCAATCGCTTCCACCGATTCCGGCGAACGAAGACGGGTAGCGTAAGTTCGCATCCCTCTCTCGTGCGTGTCTTGAGAAATCGAAGAGACCACTCTCCCACCATCTCTCGATCCATCAATCGCTGCCAGGCCGGAGAAGCGAAAATGGACGGTCCGATCCCCTCCGGATAGAAGCGTTCCCAATATTCCCAATCGGGAAGAACCACGGATGGAAACATTCCCCAGCCCATGCCTGCTCTCCTTATCTCTCCCCCACCAATTCATCCCCCTCGAACACCTGATAGATTACCACCCGACAGACAGCCTCTCACGTCCACTTATCACGGTATATCACGCATCAACCGGACCCTTCGGCTGGCACAGATAGTTCAGCCACAGATCGTTCCTTGGCACACTGCAGTCGATGGTTCTTCCGTAGCGATCATAGACCTCGACGACCTGAAAACCGGTTTCCTCCAACTGTTGAACCTGCAGGCGAGGCGAGATGAAGTACATATCCAGGAACTGGTCCTCCAGGTTGTCTTTGACGATTGCCCAGCCTCGCTCCTTCTGGGCATCAACCATTCGATTGGCCCACTTGAGGCGGTAGTGTATCAGCGCTGTTTTTCCCACCCGATAGGCGGAACGAATCGGCCGCAACGGGTTGAACCTGGGAAGAATCAGCTTCCGGGCGGGCGCGTTCAGAGAATGCGCGGAGAAAAAGAAGTAGCCATCCGGTTTCAGGCATTTGCGCACTTCGCGTAACACCATGTATCGGCCGGGATGGTCGACCGAATCAATGCCGCACAAGGCAAACATGATGAAATCGAACTTTTTCGGAAATTGTTGCGACAGATAACGGGCGTCGCACTGAACAAAACGCACGGTATCATCCTCACCGATCAGCTCCCGGCAGAACTCAATTGAACGGGGAACGTAGTCGATGCCCGTGTAGTTGGCGCAGACCGCGGAAAAGGCATAGGCTGTCCGCCCCATCCCCACCCCGATATCCAGGACGTCCATATCCGCCCAACGTCTTTGGAAGCGTTTCAAGATCATCCGTTCCGCGGGATCCAATCCCTTCTGCGTATACAGGTGTACATACTTCGCGTAGGTCTCCTTGTTCGAATCCATTCTACTCTCCTTGGTAAACCAACTTCATTATTCCACTATGACACTGACGTTGACGAGGGCGCCGCATCCTCCCTTTTCGACATCAGATAACGAACCATATTTCGGCGTTCCGAAGCCGAGAACACGCTGAACCAGAGCACCATTCCAGTCACGATGCCAAATATGGGAATTCCCACGGATACATCGAATACTGCCATCCAGCGATCCGGCCAACTCGGCACGGAGATCGCGGCCCAGGGCCTCAGCACGTAAGCTACTCCCGCGGAAGCGACACCAATCAGGCCGACTTTTGAAAGCGTTTCCCGGCAGAATTGCAGAACGTTCACTCCCTCCAGACGTGAAAACGCGACAAGGAACCAGATCGCCGCTGCGGACTGACCGACTGCAAAGGCAAGCACGATCCCCTTATATCCCGCCCAGAGAAAGGCCGGCCAGATTAACGCTAGAATGATCAGGCAACTGATAATTACGTAGATGATCTCCAACTTCAGGGTGCCCTTGGCTCGAAGGCTGGCGGTTCCAACCCCCGTCAATAGCGTCACGTAGTGACACAGGACGGTTGCACGGATCGTCCATGCGGCCAACGCATAGTCATGCCCTGTCCAGAGGATGATCAATCGATCCGCAAAGACAAATAGAAATCCAAGGGAAACACTCGCCGTGGCAGCAACCAGTTTCGACACTCCCATGAACAGGCTGCACCATCGCTCGTGCTCCTGCCCGGCGTGAAGGTTTGCAAAGGCCGGCATCAGAGGTGCAATCAGTGACGCACTGACTGTCCTTCCCAGCCCGACCAATTTGTCCGCCAACTCGTAGAGAGCCAATGAGGAGATTCCCGTCAAGTACGCGATCAACATCTTCATCGCCTGATCACCTGTCATATTCAGGAACGCCAGCAACTGGAATCGCCCGCCCAGTGACAGCACGCGCCGGAACCCCTCCCGCGATATCCGCAGGGGCGACATGCTCAGACTGGGACAAATTCGCCAGCAGAGGATGCGTCCGCAGGTTATACCTACCGCGTGCCCCGTCAGATGGCCGATTGCCAAGGCCAGCAGACCGTATCCCATGAACAGCAGCATCAGCGAAACCCCGAACTCGATCGCGGACGCCATCATGAGCAGTTTGTACTGCAGATCCATCCGCTGCAGACCGCTCAGGACCTGATAGACGCTCCCCACGCTCATCCTGAGAAGAAAACACGTCGCCACGATCATCAGGGACTTTTCCGCGTCGCCCAGAAGCTCCGTCGGGACATTCAGCACGCGAAGAATGTACCCTCGAAGAAACCAGATGGCCACCAGCCCGAGAAATGCCAGCGTGGTGATCAGAGCGATACCAGAGCTTATGATTTCCGAAAGCCCGCGGTAGTCCTGTTTCTTGTCGTATTCGGCAGTGAATTTCGTATACGCAAACCCGAAGCTGGTATCGAATATTGAGACATACGCACAGATCCCGAACAACAGCGTCCACGTTCCGTAGCCCGCCAGTCCGACTTTCGCAATAATCAGCGGCGTGATAATGAATCGCGAGCCGATCTGCCACACCTGCATCAACCATGCGTAAAGCGAATTCCGGCCCAACGACCTGACATTGACTTGCGACAAAACAGCCCCCTCTCTGAACACGTATCCCCAACATTCTCATCACCACTCAAAGGCCGGATTAGACGGCGACCAGACTCGATACATCCGTGTGCCAGACCTCTCTCGCCAGAATAGTTCGCCAGAACCGAGTCGGCTCGGCATCGGCGAAGTACCGCTTGATGTATTCATAAGCCCTTTTGGCCAATTCCGTCCGTATCGCTGGATTTTCAAGGGTCAGCAAGAACGTCGCCGCCCCTTCCGCATAATCGCATACCATGGCCGTCTTTCCGTGCTGCATACAGAAGTTTGCGCCGCAGGCGTTGCGTCCAACCACGACAACTCCTGCCGCCATCGATTCCTGAGGCGGAAGGGCGCACCCCTCAGCCTCTGCCGACGCCAAAAACGCCTGGGCACGCCGGAAGAGCAGAATCATCTTCTCAAACGGCATCTTGTCCACCACCAGCGGTTTCCAAAACCTTCCCCCCATTTGCCGATACTCCGCAAATACCTTGGTTATGAAGTCCGCCCCCTTCCGCGGAAACACAATAATCATCCCATCCTTGCGTTCGGCCTGCGGGATGAACGGAAAGGCCTCACTATCGACAATGTTCGGGACAATCGGAATGTCCTTGCCCGGATACAGTGCCCGGCATCGCTCGAGCATCATCGGCGAATCGGTCCAGATCGTCAGATCCGGCCTGGTGTAATCGAAATTCTGCTTCAGCCACAATGGACTCTGCATATACACGATGCACGGTCCGGTCACCGAGGCCACCAGGTCCGTGAAAAAGTCTGGAATGACACAGATATCGTCCGGGCGGCGCTCGCTCCACTTGATGTAGTCCATTCCGTGTTTGAACCAGTACCGACCATGACTGTCCCTGCCAGATTCGGTGGCAAGGACGGCTTGGGCGCCAAGTCGCCGGGCCAGGCTGCAATGACGAACGATGTTCATGATCCCGCCGGTGGGATCGCGCTTCTCATCGGGAATGTAGAAGACGTAACGTGACATGCGTGAGTATCCTTTCTCGATTTATGCGTTATGAGATGTAACAACCGCCTTCTGGATTGCCATCGGAGCGAACATGCTCCTGGTCGTTCTGGCCAAAAGGCCCTTCACTTCCTGAATGATGTACTGTACGTTCTCGTCGCTCAGTTTGGCCGACAACGGCAGCGAGATTGTCCGTTCGCTGATCCATGCTGCGTTCGGGAAATCTTCCGCCTGGAACCCAAACCGCTCACGATAATACGGATGCAGATGCAGCGACCTGTAATGGACCCCCGTCCCGATCCCTTTACGGTGTAACTCCGTCATGATTTCGTCGCGACTGATATCTAATGACCCGCAATCCACGAGTAGCGTGTAGAGATGTCGTGCATGACGTGTCTCCGGCTCAGCCGGTGCCGGCGTCCAACACGGAAGCCCCGCGAAGGCCTCGTCATATTGGGCCCAGATTTCCTCACGCCGCGTAAGCCATCGTTCAACCCGGGGTAACTGACAAAGCCCCAGTGCGGCCGCAATATCCGTCATATTGTATTTGAAACCGGGAAAAACCACTTCATAGTGCTTGTATCCCGAGTCACTGAACCGCTTCCATGCGTCCTGAGACAACCCGTGCAGACCGTACATCTTCGTCCGAGCCGCCAGTTCAGGATCGTGCGTACAGAACATACCCCCCTCGGCTGTGGTCATGTTCTTTGTGACATAAAAGCTGAAACATGTCACCGGACTGATCGTTCCGATCTTCCGCCCTCGATACCAACCTTCAATACAGTGGGCGGCATCCTCCACCACGATCAACCCATATTCTCTGGCCACACGGCCGATGGCGTCCATGTCGCAAGGCCTTCCCGCGAAATGCACGGGCAGAATCGCGCGAGTCCGTGGCGTTATGGCCCGCTCGATCGCCGAGGGATCGATATTCATCGTCGACCGATCGACATCGACAAACACGGGAACAGCCCCAGCATGAATAATCGCATTTGCAGTCGCGGCGAATGTCAAAGGCGTTGTAATCACCTCATCACCGGGCTTGATTCCTACCGTAAGAAGCGCCAGGTGAAGGCAAGCCGTGCAGGAGTTTAGCGCCACCGCGTGATTCGCCCCTATATACCGGGCGAAGGCGTCCTCGAACTGCGACACTCGAGGCCCCGTCCCGATCCACCCGCTTTCCAGAGTCTCCCGAACCGCCTCAATCTCTTCACTCCCAATGTAGGGGCTACCGAACACAATGTACGATGATTTTCCCATGGATTTCCTTCTCCATCATCCACACAAGTATTAATTCGACTCTAGCACCCGTAAAAGTGGCGACCAGTGCGATACCGCTCTCGGCTCTGTTTCGTCCCGCAATTTGCGGTCCGGGATGAGCCAGGAGAGCGGGACGCTCCAGCGTCCCCCCAGAGTAAGGATCGTCATCAGCAGGATTTTCACATCAAGCCACAGCGACATGTGCCGCACATACAGCATGTCATAGTATATCCACTGGTGAAAATCACCCGCCGACCGCTCATGCCTGCACACCTGCCACAGACCGGTAATCCCTGGGCGCACCGACAACCGGGCCTTTCGCCACGGAACACAGATCTGGTTCTCGCGAAATGGAGATGGACGCGGACCAATCAGGCTCATCTCACCCCGCAGCACATTGACCAACTGTGGAAGTTCATCGATATTCGTCATTCGGAGCCATTTTCCCAACCGCATGATGCGCGGGTCGTTTTCGAGTTTGAACTGCGGTCCGTCCACCTCGTTGCTCGCGTAGAGCTTTCGCTGTCTGGCATGCGCGTCCTTCACCATCGTCCGAAACTTCAGACAGTGGAACGGCTTTCCACCCCGACATTCACGCTCATGACGGAACAGTACCGGACCTTGCGACGTCAATTTGACCAGCACAGCCACCACCAGCAGCAGCGGGCTCAGCAGGATCAAAGCCGATACACACACCAGCAGGTCCATCACGCGTTTCAGCTTCGCATACCATCGCCGGCTCGCCGTATCGGATACTGCATGGGGTTCGATCTGCCTGGTCACAAGCGTTGCCGGTTTCACCGACATCGGATTCTCCAGTTTGGCCGCTCCATCCAGAAGGCAGACCATCGAATCCTCGGCGACAACCCGATGCCGCACCGTAGTGTTGGCCGGCACGGTCATATGCGGCATAATCAAGCATTGCGCGATCGTCACGTTCCTCTGGATGTGCGACCTTTCCCCGATTACAGCCGGTCCGATGATCGTGCTTTCAGCCTCGATGCGCGCTCCACTGTGTACGACGACCGGACCATGTATCCGCACCGTCGAATGAATCTCGCAGCAAGGTGCAACCAGAATATTCCGCGCGTGCTGGCGGTATACGCCCATGGGCTCCCGCTGCATTTTCTGCAGAATGAAATGTTCGTTTACGCTCAGAAGGTTCGCTTCGCTCGCAAGATCCACACAGGGACCCGCCGGAATCAGATCCACGCCCGGAACGCCGGCCGCAGCCAGGAGCCGGCGAAACTCCGAAAGTGACGCAAACTGGGGACTCCGCACAAGACATGCCGATGATACGGAAACCAGCGTACACGATATGCTCGAAGTCTTGACCCAGGTCACGCCCTCATAGTATCGTTGTATCTTACGCACCTGTCCGTCACGATTCATCACGACATATTCTTTCGTCCCGCCGGGAACGGATTCCATGGCAACCATATGTCGAGTACACGGGCTAACCGCCAGATCGCAGACCATCTTCGACAGATGATAACCATGCACCGGAAAGAACCGCGGATCTACAAAGAGGAACCAGTCCGATGGCTCGCAACGATCGATGTAATAACTCGGTCCCTCTTTCGCTATCACAATCTCCGCACCTTTCCCCGCCGCTTCCCGAATCGCCTGGTCATAACCGGGCGCCGGTTCCGACGGGGGAAGTATCATCAGTGACTCATGGCTGACTGCACTGATGCAGGACTCCAGATAACTCAGGAAAGTTCCCTTGCCAAGCGGAGCGAGAAGAAGCGTCGCCGGATATCCCTGTCCTTTGATGTAAGCAGGGCAAAAGTCGAGTACGAAAGGAATGATCGTCATAGTCAGGCCCTTGCTCCCCGAGGCGTCGCCGCATTCCTGGGCCCTTCTTCGTAATATGCCGACTTATAGCTCCGTTTGTCCACGCCGATGTATACCATTCCGAGAACCTTGGCCCCACAACTGCTCAATGATTGCATGGCATCCCGAACCGCCTCCCGCTGACAAAATCCTTCCCTCACCACCAGCACTGTCCCGTCCACCCACTTTGAAATAATCCGCGTATCCGCCACCGGAAGCACCGGCGGAGTATCCAGAATGACCATGTCGTATTTTCGCCGCCATTCTATCAGGCTTGCGGCAAGAGTACCGTTTGTCAGGAGTTCCGGATAGTCCCCGCTGTGAGAGTCCCCAGCGGGTATCACGTCCATATACACCGAGTCAGTCGTCACCACGACATCCTCCAGTGAATATCTGTTCATAAGGATATCCGACAGGCCCGGGCCCATACCAATCCCCAGATGTTTGGCAATCGCGGGTCTCCGCAAGTCCGCATCGACAAGGAGCACTCGCTTTCCACAACGAGCTAAGCTTCGCGCCAACATCACCGACACCGTCGTCTTGCCCACGCCGGATTCCGCGCTCGTAACCACCACTGCATTGTTTTGATCCGTTCCCAGTCGCTGAAGAAGCGTGGTCCGGACAATTCGAATGCACTCCCGCTGCACCCCACCTTCATCCGGCATATCTTTCCCGCAAGAGTGTACCACCGGAAGCTGTCCAAGAAGTTCACCGCCTGAATCCGGATGAAGATCGCTGACCTCCTGGATCACCTTGGTTGTATTTACCCGGTAGTGACCCACAGCCAAGCCTGCCACCAACCCGAACACAATAACTACCAGGCTCAGTTTTACGCGACGATCCGCTTCCGGTTCATTCGGCGGAACGGCGCGCATCATGATCTCGATCGATCCCGGTACTTTGCGTTCCAGCTCCTTCTGGTCGAGCCGGCTTCGCACCGCGTCACGAATCTCCTTTCTGTACCGAATGGCCTCATTCTCTTCGGTCAGTAATTGCGCACTGGCGAAAATATCATCGAAGTCCGCCATCTGTTTCTTCAGTCTCTCCTGCAGCAACTGTTTCTTGTACTTCAGCAGATTGATTCGGTAAGGTAATTCGCTTAGTTCCTTCGCCGGATTCACGCCCGTCTTCGGCGACGACGCCCATCCGGACACCTGAGCAGCCTGTAATCTTCTCAACTGGTTCTCGCGATCCTGAAGCTGACTCTCCAGAAACGTCACTTGTGCCCGAAGATCGGCAATCTTCGGATGCTGATCACCCCAATGCCTCTGGGACGTCTCAAGCTCCTGTCGCGTCGCCTTCAGCGCCAGGCTCAGACGTCGCCACTCCTCATCATAGTCGAATCCGGAATGTATCTTCGTTTTCGAATCCTTCCCTTCCGCAACGCGGTCTTTTCCCTCTATCTGGTCCTGAAACTGCCTCTGCTGCCAGATGGCGATGGCCGTCTCCTGGTCGATCTGTTTCAACTGCGATTCGAGTTCGTCCAGTCGTACCCGTTTTTGTGACACCAGCGTATCGGGGGTCCCCGACCCAATCTTCTTGCGAAGCTCTGCCGCTACTTTCTGCCGCTCTTCAATCTCCTTCTGAAGCGACTTGTATTCCGCTTGCAATTGCTGATAAAGGAAATCCTGGTCCTCCAGCGACATCTCCCGCGAGTAACCCACATATTCGTCCAGGACCCGGTTAACAATGATCGCGGCGTCGTTCGGGTCCTTGGCCCCGAAGGAGATGTCAATCACTTCGCTTCCGGGCTCGTGCTTCACACTGACCAATCGCGTCAGAATGTCCACGGCAAACCTGCTGTTCCTCGAGAACCGTTCCCTGTACCACGCGGTATTCTTGACATTCGGATGGTTAACCACCCGCTGCATGACCACCGGACCTCGCAAAATGTCAATCTGTGTGCTTATGTAGGATTCATAGTAGAGGATCGGACCGCTCTCTTCCGTCTGGAACACCAGCCGCGGAATGATGGGCCTGACGTGGATCTTGCCTTTCGCCACATATTTCGGCCCGCCCGACATCCATACCCCAATCAGCCCCGGAATCGCCGCAAGGAAAAACACTACCGAAATAGTCCCCTTGTATCGCAGCAGCTTCCGCCACTGGATCGACTCGCCTTCCTTGCCCGAAGCAGTTCGATTCGTCGCGGACTGACTCCCCACCGCCAACCGGATGCCGGTCAGCGTCGGGGCGCGAACCGGCGTCATGCATCGCATTGAGGCCAAATCATGTTCCCCGCCATCTCCACGAATTCGTTTATCCAGTTCTCCTGACCCAATTATCCCCTGTTTTTATGCCCTTGTGCCTCTGGTCGCCAATTCCCTGGCGACAGGAACGCCTGACGTCTGCCGGATGATCGTATACGCCGGATTGACGGGCAAATCGGCTCGCGGCGACTCCGATCGATTCGGCAAGAGCTTCACCGAACGCACAAGCTTCCGCACCGATAGGCCGCGTCCGCGGTGGACGCCCACTTTCGCGATTCGACATACCGTTGACTCCGGATAAAGTTCGACGTCGCTCGTAACAATGCATTGATCGGCGAAACTCTCCTGTCCGATCCGACATCTTTCCCAGATCACGGAACGGCAAATCGTTGCCCCCTGCCCAATAACACAATCCGACCCAATGCTCGTGGGACCCACGATGGTCACATTATCCGCCACAACCACGCGGGGACCGATGAGTACCGGCCCGACCAATCTCACGGCGCCCCCAATCCGGGCGGAAGTGTGGATCATGCTCTCACCCCATCGACGGTAGTGGGGAACTGACACGGACTGTCGACCGATCTGATTCAGCGCCCATTCGTTGACACGAAGATAACTGTCAGGATCAGTCACGCGAAGACACTCCTCTTCCGTGACGTACGTTTCCACATGCTCCCCCGCTTCGCACAACCGGGGAATGAGGCACTCCTTGATGTCCTGATACCCCTTGTCCCGGATATACCGCAGCGTCTGTCGATCAAATACATAGACCCCAGCCGGCGACAGGAACCGCTGGTTTACGTTGCTCATATCGTGGTCCTGTTCCACAACCACCGTCATTGACGCCTTGGTTTGGCGGTGAACATCCAGCATTCGTTCCAGGCTGATCCTGGGAATCAGTGTTCCCTCAGCCACCACGAATGTCTGGGCCCTGCATGCAATCGCCGAGTCGAGAATACACCCCGCAGGTCCGCGAGGAATGGCATCTTCGTAATAGTCCAACGCCATTCCCAGTTGCGCCCCATCAGAAAAATATCCTCGAATCGATTGCGAAGCCTGGTTGGCACAAATGCTCACGCGGCGTATCTTGTGTGTGTAGAACCAGTTCAGAACGTAAGACATGACGGGTACATCGGCCACACACATCAGTGGCCTGGGACACGTAACTTCGAATGACGTTGGATTCCATCGATGCGTCCCCGCAAGAATCACTCCCTTCACATCTCCGTACGTCTCCACTTGCTCTGAGATCATAGACTTCGTCCCCGCCGGTGTCCCCGGACCGCCGAAAGAATATGGATCCGACCGGTTAACCGAAAAACGTGCCTTCTTCATTCCCGTCCTCTTGCATCCGGAGTATCTCCTGGCCTCACGCCAGCTATCGCCGAACCATGCACGCCAAATGCCAACCCCTGAACTTACGAGTGCCGATCTGAGTTCCACGTTTTGATTGAGCATGGATCTGAAGAAGGATCAAGACGAATACGGGAGGGAAGCTCCGCAGCGACGGAGAATGGTCTCGACAGACAGCCACGGACCTTATCGATTGTCTCGCGATCCTCATATCGTCGATGTGTATATACCACCCCCAGCACCCCATCCCGAACACGTGGATACCCACAGAATGTGCAGAGATTCCCCTCGTTTTGCCTTCTCAAGTGCCGTTAGACCCCCGATAATCCTCTGGACACAACAGGAAACTCCCCCGAACTCACCTAGTGATCCAATACTAATTTACGCGATCCATGGCGTCAAGTTTTTTCTGAAGAACAGACTGGTCCATAATGCGAGGCAAGCAAATCCGCCCGAGAATATAACATATTGAAATCCAATACCTTACTGATATTGCCTGCTCCGTCCAATTGCCGCCCGCCGGACGTTTCAGCACCCAATGCCACGCGGCCACACGCTCATATGCACAAGTGTCCTCTCTCACGAAAAAACGCGGATTTCTGAAACATTTTCCCTGACGGAGTCCCCCCGACCCGCATATTACACGAGTCAATGGCGCATGATACAAACAAGCGGGTTGTCAACAGACCCAATGGAAAAGCAAAAGTCTCTGGACGGTGAGGAACACATAATAAAGAAGGGAAAAATCGGGGCGACTGGATTTGAACCAGCGACCTCTTGGTCCCGAACCAAGCACTCTAGCCAAACTGAGCTACGCCCCGATATTTATATGTCAACAATCCAATGTTCAGACACTAGATAGTACCGGCTCACCCACAAAAGTTCAACTGCAATCAAGCAAATAGTCATCAAAAAAATGATAATTGCCAAATCACTGCAATCATCCCAAATTAACATTTTTAACCCCTTTTCAGTGACAAACTTGCCTCTATTTGCCTTTGGGGGAACCCGTATCTTAAGCTAAAGGTAGAGAGACGGTATTCTACAATCAGATTTGAGTTACGGCCAAGGAAAGGGACACCATGACTGCTGTTGAGCCATTCAAAGTCTTACTCGTCGATGTCGTATCCGGGTACTTGCGAACCCTCGAACCTGAACTTCAGTCGGCCGGGATACGGACTTTTGTGGCGCAGGATTATCAGCAGATTCTGTCTGAAGCACGGCTGGGGAAATTCGACCTGGTACTCGTAGGGGAAAGCCTGATCGACGTCAGCAACATGGATCTGCCGCACATTCTCCGCCATATCAACACGGCGGGACATTTGCCCATCATCTGGCTGCCAGCCAAGGCGGATGCGCAGACAGTGATCGCCGGTTTGGAGTTGCAGATCGATCTGGTTCTTGACCGCAGTACTCCCCTGCCTGTGCTCTTGTCATACATGCTATCCTTGGCTCGCAAAAAACGCCAAGCCGATGAACTCATCGACTCCATCGGGAATCTGCGGCGTTTCCTGGCGGATCAGGCCCAGCAGATGGATCGTCTCAAGGATAACAACAACCAGCTCCGCGAGATTTCCATGACCGACCCGCTGACGGGTCTGTCCAATGCCCGGTACATGCAGCAGTGGCTCACCCAGGCTTTCGCGTATGCCACGCGATACAACGAACCCCTGAGTGTCATTTTCCTCGATCTTGACCACTTCAAGTGGATCAACGACTGCTACGGTCATCTTTCCGGTGATAATGCCCTTAAGTTCCTCGCCTCAGTCCTTAAGAACTCCGTGCGTGACAGCGATTTGGTGGCCCGATACGCAGGCGACGAATTCCTCATCGCCCTGCCCAATACGCCCGCGGATCAGTTACCGGTTCTGGCGGAGCGCATTCTCAAACAACTCAAGGCAAATCCGATGGAATCCGGAGGAGAAGCGTTCACCATTTCCTGCTCGATGGGATCGGCCACGTTCCCCGCCGTTCCACCCGTGGCCACCTATCAGGAACTTCTGAATCTCGCCGATCAGGCGTTGTACGCCGCCAAGCGAGCGGGGCGTACCCAACTGGCCCAGTGGCACCTGCTACCGTCCCAGCACCACGAGGCCGTCATTTCCCACCAGACAGCGGCCGTTTTCGACAACTGATTCGGGCGGAATCAGGTATCTTCGTTTCGATCCACTCGGATTCGACGGCCGGATTCCTTCCACGGGTCGGTGTAGGTCGTCTTGGCGGAGGGTTTATCAGTCTGATTGCGTAGGTGCTGGGCGAACCGGTGGTTGACTGTCAGGATAATAATGCAGGCGAAGAGCAACCCGGTGGCGAAAACAACGGTCCATATATACTTTCGCGCCTTGGCTCGGGCCAGTTCCATCGCTTCTCGAGTCGGACCCGGCCTGCCAGGCTGGGAGGTGGAAGCAATAATCTCCCCGGGCTTGACTTGGTATTTCGCCCTTTCGCGTGCTTCACTGAAGAATATCCCTACGGCAATGACCACCATGACGCCGCCGATGGCCAGGAAGAGCCATCCGATCGTTCTGGGCTTTTCGGGAATATCGAGTCCCTGCCGGTAGAGATCCACTGTTCTTTTTACCATACGCTCATCTCACCACGAAATCACATTTTGCCGGGTCAGCAGGCGTCTGCGATACGAGACAGTGCCTTACCGATTCCCGGAATTATACAGGCCACCCGAGTCCGGTTCTTGGGTTCGGAGTGGCGGAACCGAGTTTGTCCAGGGCGTCTTCGATTCCCTCGGGGCGTGTTTTGGGTACGACGATCTTGATCTGGGCATACTGATCGCCTCGTTTGCCGGTTTTGAGATCCGGCGCTCCCTTGCCCTTAAGTCGCAGCTTCTGCCCCGAACTTGTACCTGGCGGGACGCTCACGATGGTCGGTCCGTCGATGGTAGGGATGGTAACCTTCGCACCGCGAACAGCCTCGGCGATCGTTATGGGAAGATCAATATAGATATCGTTACCTTCCCGTCGGTAATAAGGATGTTCCCGAACATGGGTCACAATGTACAGGTCGCCCGAAGGTCCGCCGGTCTGAGCGGCCTTGAACTTCTTGCCCTTGGGAATGCCGCCGCATTTATCCCAGATGGGAGTATCTACCTTGACTT
>CAZLZE010000061.1:22190-30341 GCA_964563935.1 uncultured Phycisphaerae bacterium
GAAGGTCCGCCGTTCTGCCCCGGGTCGCCCTTCCCTCGGACACGAATTCGTGAACCTTCGAGCACTCCGGGCGGAATCTTCACTTCGATCGTTTCAGTGCTGATGCGTCCGTTATCGTCGGGCTTCTGCAACTGAATTCGCAGCCGCGTACCCCAGACCGCTTCCTCGAAGGAGAGGTTGACTTCATGCTCGATATCGGCTCCCTTGGCCGGCTGGGGGCGGGCTCTTGTTCGCGATCGGGGTCCTACCCCGCGTCCGCCGAAAAGGTCCCCGAAGATATCTTCGAGGTTGAAGTCTACGGCTCCGCCCTCGTTACCCCAGGTATAGACCTTTGCCCCACCCGGACCGTACGCTCCACCCGGACCATAGGGACGTCCGCCCGCGGCTCCGGCGCCCATTCCAACTCCGGCGTGGCCAAACTGGTCGTAGGCAGCCCGCTTTTCCTTGTCGGAGAGGACTTCATAAGCCTCGTTGACTTCCTTGAACTTCGTCGCGCAGTCCTTTTCCTTGCACACATCGGGATGATATCTTCGAGCCAGCTTCCGGTAGGCCCGTTTGATCTCGTCCTCGGTTGCTTTGCGGGATACACCCAGCACGTCGTAATAATCTCTAGCCGCCATAGCCCCTCAAACAATCTCCGTCGGCAGCACGTCGTCCGCCGGCGATTTTATCTGCTTCTCCTGTTACCACAATACCGACCAACATCAATAAAGATAATTATATGGGACCGTTGGAGGGGATGCAACTGTAGGTTGGGATTAGGCATATGCGGAATAGGTATGGTTGCTTGATGGAACGTCTGCCGCCTCTACGGAATGGTGTTGGTCCCCGCGAAGGTGATATCGGCATTGGAAGTGGAGGCGAAGATTTGCCCGCTGCCATTGTTAAGGGTTACACTGAGTACACCGGCGGAGGGTTCCTGGAGGCCTGAGGTGAAGAAGCCGTTCAGATCGGCGCTGACGGCGCCGTTATTCGCGGTCAGAGTCATGTTGGCGGACGTGGAGGTGGGGACTTGAAGGGTAATCGGTCCGCTGTTGTTGGTCAGGGTGATCGTTCCACCGACGGGAATTCGAGCGGCGACATCGATCGCGGCATTGGACGTCGACGCGATAACGTTGCCCACGATGTTCGTGAGGGTGAGGTCGCCGTTGGACGTGGAGGCGTTGACGTTTCCGATGTTGTCTGAGATCATAATGGCCCCGTTTGCGGTCCGGGCAATGACGACGCCGGTATTGACGTTCACGACGATCTCGCCATTTTGAGTGGTCAGATTCAGGTCGGCTCCGGCAGGAATGGTGATGACAAAATGAACACGTTCGGTATATATCCCGGTACCGACAGGAATAATGGCCTGGATCTGGAGGGTGTTGGAGTTGACGGGAAACCGCTCGGCGGTAATCACGATATTGTCAAGCCGGGTGTTGGCAGCGGCGCCTGGCACGCCGGGAGTGGACTTAATTGCGTTAATAACGACATTCGTCACGTTGGTGCCTATTCCGACAGCAATACCGCCGTTTGGGTTGATCACTTGAATCGTGTCGATGTTGTTGAAGGCAACGGTGGTCTGGACAGCTTGGGTGACGGTGGGAGTCTGAGGACTGGTTGTGGGGGTGATGGTGGGGAAGACCGTGGGGAAGATGTTCGTTATGGTCGGTCCCGCCGGGGGCAGTATGTCGGAGCAACCTCGTATCGACATTGCTATCAACCCCAGACAGACCGCAACCGCCACAGCTCGATAGATGATTCCGGCACGCATGATTCCCCCTTTATGCTACCGCACCTGCTTCGATTCTAAGCTGGGGCGACGGGAAAGCAAGCGGGGACCCACACAGGCGAGCAGTGCACGCTGAAACATGTGTCACATGCACATAAGGCGGCACGGTTGGACGAGCCAGCCGTGGCACATATCCGCTTCTGTACTTCTAATCAGCGACTAAGCCGAAATGAACTTGTCGGCAACGGCGCAGAGTTCCTTGACGTGATCGATGGAGGTCTGGAACGCTGCCTGCTCGTCGGCGGTGAGCTTCAATTCGAAGATCTTTTCCACTCCCTTGCCTCCGAGGACACACGGGACGCCGACGAAATATCCGCCGATGCCATATTCCTTGTCGCAATACACGGCGCAGGGCATGACGCGTTTCTGATCGCGGATGACGGCTTCGGCCATTCGCGCGGTGGCTGAGGCGGGCGTGTAATACGCGCTTCCCGTTTTCAGGAGCGATACGATTTCCGCGCCTCCGGTTCGTGCCCGCTTGATAATCTCCTGCAGACGGGCATCCGGGATCAAATCGGTGATCGGAATACCAGCCACGCTGGTGTATCGCGGAAGCGGGACCATGTCATCACCGTGACCGCCGATGAGCATGGCGGTAATGTCCTGTACGGAACATCCAAGCTCCCAGGCGAGGAATGTTTTGAATCGCGCCACGTCAAGAACGCCCGCCTGACCGATGACTCGGTGTGCCGGGAGTCCGGACGCCTTCCAAGCTGTGTAGACCATCGCGTCGAGCGGGTTGCTGACGATGATGAAGATCGCGTTCGGACTATACCTGACAGCATTTTCCGCGCAGGCTTTGACGATTTTGCAATTGGTGGCCAGCAGATCATCGCGGCTCATCCCCGGCTTGCGTGCGATACCGGCTGTAATGATCACAACGTCGCTATTGGTCGACGGCGCATAGTCGTTGCTGCCGGTGATGGTCAGGTCGAACCCTTCAACCGGTCCTGACTGGGACATATCCAGGGCTTTTCCCTGCGGGACGCCCTCAACAACGTCCACCAGGACAAGGTCCGCGACTTTCCAACTCGCCAGCCAGTGGGCACAAGTGGCTCCGACATTTCCCGCGCCGACAATCGTGACTTTCGATCTTCCCAGCATGCTGTATTTCCTTCCGCAGTAAAAAATGACATGGGCAAGAATACTTGCCCATGCCGTGTAAGTTCAACTGTTATTTTTTGCTCTTGATGTATTGATCGATGGCCTTGGCGCCGGCTTTTCCGTCGCCCATGGCGAGAATGACGGTAGCTGCCCCGCGGACAATATCGCCACCCGCAAAAACGCCGGGCTTTGACGTCATTCCATTCGCGTCCACCTCGATGTATCCCCACTTGTTGACCTTGAGATCCGGCGTGGTCTGACTGATGAGCGGATTCGCCTTGGTACCGATGGCCTCGATGAAGAGGTCGCACTCGACCACGAAATTGGATCCTTCGATCGGTTCGGGACGACGACGACCGGACTTGTCCGGTTCGCCCAGACGCTGGCGCTGGCACTCAACGCCTTTCACCCAGCCTTCCTCGTTACCAAGGACGCGTACGGGGTTGGTGAGCATCTCAAACTGAATGCCTTCCTCCTCCGCATGGTGCACTTCCTCGATTCGGGCGGGCATTTCCTCCCGCGATCGGCGATAGACGAGCATGGAGGGCTCGGCGCCAAGCCGTCGCGCCGTTCGCACCGCGTCCATGGCCACATTCCCGCCACCCACCACGACCACGCGTTTTCCGCGAATGATCGGCGTGGCATACTCGCCGAAGCGGTACGCCCGCATGAGGTTGGTTCGCGTGAGAAACTCATTGGCGCTGTACACGCCCTTGAGGTTCTCGCCGGGAATATTCATGAATACGGGAAGTCCCGCCCCGTTTGCAACGAAGACGGCAGAAAAGCCTTCTTCATTCATGAGCTGGTCAATCGTCACCGTCTTTCCGACAATCACGTTCAGCTCGATCTTGACGTTCATTTTTCTCAGCGATTCCACTTCCGCCTTGACGATTTCCTTCGGAAGACGGAATTGGGGAATTCCGTACACAAGCACGCCGCCCGGCTCATGAAACGCTTCGAAGACGGTCACGTCATAGCCCATCTTGGCCAGTTCACCCGCGCAGGTCAGACCACCGGGCCCGGATCCGACAACAGCCACCTTATGGCCGTTCGGAGTAATCGCCTGAGCTGACTGACTGGACAATTGCCCATTGTTCCGCAGGGCCCAGTCGGCGACGAACCGCTCGAGCCAGCCGATCGCCACGGGTTGGCCCTTGACGCCGCGTACGCACTTGGCTTCACATTGCGTCTCCTGTGGGCACACACGTCCGCAGATCGCAGGCAACGCATTACACTCCTTCAATAGTCGGGCCGCCTTGGCAAAATCGCCCTCCGCCACCGCACCGATGAAGCCCGGGATATTCACCTGTACCGGACAACCCTCGACACAAGGGTACTTCTTGCACTGCAGACATCGCTGAGCTTCCAGTTTCGCCAGTTCCTCCGTCAGGCCCTGGTTGACCTCCTCGAAATCCTTGATTCGTACGCTGGCCTCCGCCTCAGGCATCTTCACTCGTGGAGCTTTGGTTTGTTTTACAGGTTCCATGTATCTTTTCCTCGATTTGGCTTATATCACACCGTCAAGCTTGCACACGTGATCCTTCTTTTCCAACATCGCCTTCTCCGCGGGACGATAGGTCGTCAGACGATCCGCCAGTTCCTTGAAATCCACCTGGTGACCGTCAAACTCCGGACCATCGACGCACGCGAAGAGCGTTTGTCCACCGACGGTCACGCGGCACCCGCCGCACATTCCTGTCCCATCGACCATGATAGGGTTCAGCGAAACGATCGTCTTGATCCCATACGGGCGCGTCAGATCGGAAATCGCCTTCATCATCATGACCGGACCCGCCGTGATCACGGCATCGACCTTTCGTTCGCCCTTCTCGATCAGTTCCTGGAGCGCCGTCGTCACGAATCCCTTCTTGCCGTAGCTGCCGTCGTCCGTGCAGGGAATGACCTGATCGCAAAACTTTCGTAATCCATCTTCCAGGATGACCAATTCCTTCGTTCGTCCGCCGATGATGGCCGTCACAAAGTTGCCCAAATCCTTCAATTCTTTCGCCTGGGGGTAGATGACAGCCGTTCCAACACCGCCGCCGATCAGAACGACATGTCCGAACTTCTCCAGTTCCGTCGGCTTGCCCAAGGGGCCCGCCACATCGCGAATGGCCTCGCCTGCCTGCAGGCTGCACAGATGCTTTGTCGAGAATCCAATCACCTGAACGATGAAGGTGATGATTCCACGGGCCGGGTCCACGTCCGCGATGGTCAGGGGAATGCGTTCGCCTCGTTCATCGACTCGGAGAATGGCAAACTGACCCGGTCGATACGCCTTGGCGATCCGCGGCGCCTGTACTTCCATGCGAACCACGTTCGAACTGAGTTGTTCCTTGCTCATAATTTGATACATAATCTACCTCTGTTTGTCTGCCTATACTCCGGAAGGCACTTCCCGGCCTGTAATTGTATGCCGTTCCCTTCCGAGACAATCACTTCAAACCATCTTTCTGTGCCTCCCCAAATTGGGTCTTATCATATTTGCTTATCTTGCTGGCCGCCAGCATTTTTCAGACGGAATTTGTATTTCTGTCGTCCCTGGTATATAACACGCAGATATTCCATCGCACGTGCTCTTGTGCTTGCCACGTGGATTCGACATAGAGGAGAATCAACCATGCCACAGATAAACATATCGACAAACAGGCGATGTCAGTTGCTGGACATCACGGATCAGGTGGCGAATATCGTCCGGGAACAGGGCAAAGACGCCCGTGCCGTCGTTGTTTCCGTTCCGCATACCACAGCGGGTGTGATAATCAATGAATGCGCCGATCCGTCCGTGGCTGAGGACATTCTGGAATACCTGAACAAACTGGTTCCGCAAAGCTCTTCGTTCCGCCACAGCGAAGGCAACAGTGATGCCCACATCAAGGCCACGTTGGTCGGATCCTCCATAATAATCCCTGTTGAGGGAAACAAAATGGTGTTGGGAACGTGGCAGGGAGTTTTTTTTGCCGAATTCGATGGCCCGCGGGCGCGGAAGTTTTGCGTTACCATTCTTCGCTGACCGCAGACGAAATTCGGCCGAAAACCTCCGCCGACGGATTGACTTGCTCTCGATTAACCGATATTCTTAGGGCGTTGCCGTATGCGATGGTGGCGGAACTGGCAGACGCGCAGGATTTAGGTTCCTGTACCGCAAGGTGTGAGGGTTCGACTCCCTCCCATCGCAGTGGCGCCGATGGCGCCGTTCTCGCGCTGACGCGAAGATCGGCTGTCGTCGAGGACGACGATAGCGCCTCGGTAAGTGTATTTTAACGCACCCTCTTCTCCCTTTCGCACTTTTCACCCCCTTCACACCTTTCGCACCCTTTTGCCGTCATTTCGAGCACAGCGAACCAATCTGGCGTTGTGTCACCAACAACGTTTAGGTCTCACCGCCCCCCGCTGACGCTCTTCTCTTCCAAACCGGTCTGATCGGTCTGATTCTGCGGCTGGTCGACGAGTTGATCTGTCGGCGACGTGACGCATTCGTGGCATCGGCTGCGATGTCGTTCTTGCGGCAGGTACCTGATTTCCTTACGGACGTTTCTGGGTCTGGAGATTCCGGACGAAGACCTCAAACCGATCACGACGACGGACCGCCGGGACCTGGATCGATACGTGTAAGAGGCCCGGACGCACCTGGGGAATTTGATCGAGCGGGTCATGCAGAAAATGGCCCGTGGACTCAAACGACTGGCCATCGTCTGGAGCGAAAAAGGCGCCAAAAAGATGTGTCGAATCGTCTTAAAACGCTTCACCGATCGAGCCGGCTGGGAAACCTGGTGGCATGCGGCTGACGGGCTCCAGCTGACCTACCGAGGCGTCAAGACAATATGAATACCCCAACTTTTGGGACGATACCCAAATTTTTAATACCTGATTAATACATTTATCTTTATCATAAGTGTTGTATTTTAACGGCTGAAATGAGTTGCAATGATCGAGGGGACTATGATTTAATATTATTTTGAGTGCATGAAAAAGGATGTTCAAGATGCAGGTTCAACAAGCGGGAAATCTATTGCTGCCGGATGAACGCGATAAATGCCTGATGGCGTTTTTAGACGATATTCCCCTGGTTCCGACGCCATGGGCGAGTCTTGCCGATCAAGCCGGGTGTTCGGAAGGTGAATTGTTGGAAAAATTGCGTTCCTGGTCGTCGGCTGGGATCTTTAAGCAATTCAGGGGATTATGGAACAATAGTCATTTGGGCTACGCCTCGAGTTTATTAGCCGTTGAAGCAAATTCGGATCGTGTGGATGAATTGGGAAACGCGATCGCGCAATGCCCGTTCGTTTCCCACGATTTTTTACGAAGCGGAGGGAGGTTTAACCTCTGGTTCACGCTGACTTGTCCTAAAAAAGGTCCGACGCTGGCCCAGACGCTTCAGAGTCTTCAGGAAGTTCTGAAAATCGACATTCGCCGATTCGATACCGTTCGGCATTTTAAGATTTCATTCAAGGGATTGTTTCAGTTAACTTCCGGGACAAATAAGGTCCCGGAAATGGCGCCGCAAAAACAGCTGCCGGACGCTGTTTTACTCCAAACCATCGGAATTTTACAAAACGATCTTCCCCTAACGCCTCGTCCGTTTGCCGAACTTGGCGAACAATCCGGTTTATCGGAAGATGATCTCGTGGAGTCGCTGCGTATTTTGAAAAATCGGCGGATATTGAGGCGAATCGGCGCAATCTGGAATTTTAAAGCGATACAGATGCAGCAGAACGTCATGTGCGCCTGGGATATCCCGGAGGAGCAAGCGGAAGCGTTCGGACGCCATGCGGGAAATCATCCGCGGGTCAGCCATTGCTATCAGCGGACTCATTTTCCGGATTGGCCCTGGAAGATTTACACGGTCATCCATGGCCGCGATCGGGCGGAATGTTTAAACCTGATTCAGGAACTGGCCGGCGGATTCCCCGATGCGCGGCCGTTACCGTTATGGACGGAAAAAGAGTATAAGCAGTCGCCCATCCGATACGATCCGGAAAAGATTACGCTGCAGTAGCCCTATTTTGTATAATAATATATTGAAAATGATGAACGGGCAGGATTTGTTGTTGTGGGATTGGTTGAGTGAAACGGGATATTTTTAATTTTAATTATCGAACGATGATCGGCATCATCCTGACCGTGCTATTTTTTTCATCTCCGATCCATGCAATCGCAAGTATTTTCGGACAGGCCAATCCTGTCACCTCGCTGGAATTGACCACGGAACGAGGGAACATTTTTTTAATTACTTCCTTTTTTGTACTGCTGGTTGTCATTACGTTTTTACC
>CAZLZE010000062.1:0-30220 GCA_964563935.1 uncultured Phycisphaerae bacterium
CAATCCCGTATGCATCACCAGCCTGCTCCAGATCATACACCGCCGAAACCCGCCGGTAATGAGGACCCCTCCCGTAGTGATTGTTCTCGATGATGTAGACAACCGGCAGGCTCCAGATCTTCGCTATATTGAGACTTTCATGGAACACGCCCTGATGAATTGCCCCTTCACCGAAGAAACACAACACGCAAGCGTCTTCGTTCATGTACTTGATCTTGAACCCGACGCCCGTGGCGATGGGAATGTGCGCCCCCACGATTCCGTTCCCGCCAAGAAAGTGCTTCTTCGCGTCAAACAGGTGCATCGATCCGCCCTTCCCCCGGCTGCACCCGCCAATCTTTCCGTACAGTTCCGCCATCACCGCCTTCGGATCCATCCCGCAGGAAATCGCGTGCCCGTGGTCCCTGTAGGCCGTCAGAACATAGTCCTTCGTCAGGTCAATCGCTGCGATGGACCCTGTGCTCACCGCCTCCTGACCAATGTACAAGTGGCAGAACCCTCCGATCTTCCGCAGCCCGTACATCTGCGCCGACTTCTCTTCGAATCGGCGAATGAGCACCATCTCCCGCAGCAACCGCTTCAAAAACTCCGACTTGTACTCTGTTGCCATCTCATACCCTCACTACGTCAACCGTTCTTCAAGATCCGATCCTCACTGCCCGTCGCCCATTTTGAGGGTCTCTTTCCTTCCCTTCATCGGCTGGTAATACGAGCCTTCCTCCAGCACAGTCTCCAGGACGACGAAATCATCCACGTCCGCGTTGACCTTCCAGAACATGAAAAGCTGATTCCCCAGATTCTCCAGGAACTCCATTTTCAGTGAGGGATTATCGACAATGTTGATTCGACCTCTCAGGTTCACGATTTCCGTCAGAACTTTGGACTGGATCATCCATTCCACCTGGGAATTCTTCGCCAACTGGAAGGTCTTGGCGGACGCGGATGTAGTAACGGTGTAAAGCGCATTTGGCCGACCCTTGAGTGTCCGCGGGGTCATCCATCGCACGTGAGGCCGGCCCTGCTCATCTACTGTCGCCATGACCCCCGTCTTCGAATCGTCCAGAAGCTGCTCGACCTTGTCCATCAACTCCTTTTGATTCATCGCCCGCCTCCTTAGTCCAAGGCAATCGGCCCCAATGGACTCCACACAAACGGCCTTGTGATTTCTTCCCCATTGAAGTATCTTTATCTTAGCCTATGGACCAAATGGCGCAAACAAAAATCTTTTCGACGAGGTGCTTTGATGGCCTTCGCAATATTCGTCGGCTTCCTCATTCTGATGCTCGTCTTCGTCATCCTGAACGCCAAGGCCAGCGCGAAGCGACGAGAGCAACTTGCCACTTGGGCTCGGTCCAACGGCTTGAACTTCACTCCCGGCAAGGATTATGACATGGGTGACCGGTTCTCACACTTCGCGTGCCTGCGAAGGGGGTCCAACCGGTATGCCCATAACATCACGAGCGGCAAAGTTGGTCACCGGCCCCTTATCGCCTTCGACTACCATTATGAAACCGAATCCCACGACGATAAAGGAAACTCAAGCACCACCAATCACCACTTCTCCGCCGTCGTCGTCATAAGTGATTTCCGTCTCAAACCCCTCTTCATCCGCCCCGAAGGATTCTTCGACAAGATCAAGGAATTCTTCGGCGTCGACGATATCAACTTCGAGTCCGCAGAGTTCAGCCGCAAGTTCCACGTCACCGCTTCCGATAAAAAATGGGCCTACGATGTTATCCATCAGCGCACCATGGAATTTCTCCTCTCTCAGCCCATGTTCTCCATCCAATTCGATACTGACTGCATCATTGCCTGGCGAGACCAGACTTTCGACATCCCCGAATTTCAGCAGGCCATCGACGTGGTTATCGGAATTCTCGACCGCCTCCCGGACTACCTGGTCCGTCAGCAGCGGGAATAGGATCCAGGGCGATAACCGCTCTCATGCACAGCACTTGCAGTCTGTGACTTCCTCACGTCCCCCACGCTTCCTGACGATACTACGAATGAAGCGCAATTTCGTCTGAAGCGAAAGACACGAGGGTATATCATGACCGATCAAACCTGGATATTCCTGGCCGCGGGTGTGATTACGATCTTCTTTACACTTCGCAAATGGTACGCGACCTCAAGCCCCGACATAGGCGCCCTGGCTTGGGCACAATCCAACAAGGGATTCAAAATCACTTCCGAGGACCGTACGATGATGCTCCGGTTTCCAAGATTTCACTGCCTGCAGCAGGGAACTAATCAATACGCCGAGAATATCGCCGAGGGCGAATGGTGCGGAATGAAATTAACCGCCTTCGACTATCATTACACCAACCTCGACAATCGAAAAGGCGATCACAAACCCGTCCACCGTCAGTTCTCCGCCGTGATTCTCACCAGCCCTGTTCCCCTGGAACCCCTGTATATGCGTCCGGAAACGCTTCGTGACAAGATCACCGAGTTCATCGGCATCAAAGACGACGATATCGATTTTGAGTCCGTCGAGTTCAGCCGCAAGTTTTACGTTACATCACCCGACAAGAAATGGGTCTACGCCGTGCTTCATCAGCGGACCATCGAATTCCTACTCTCCCAACCCATGTTCTCCATCCAATTCGACTGGAACTGCGCCATTGCTTATCGCGAGGACAAGATGCTTTCCACCGCCGAGTTCCAGGCCGCCGCGGAAGTCCTCAAAGGCATCTTCGAACGTCTGCCCGATTACTTGACGCAGCAACAGCGGCAATGTTACGATATGGACAAGGAGAAGGAACTTGTGAATGAACGATAACGCACCGCTTTTCATTGTCATCGCCGGGATCGGCCTGTTTCTCATCTGGGTGGCCGTGATTTATAACATGCTCGTTCGCCTGCGCTACCAGGTTCGCGAGTCATGGTCCGGAATCGACACGGAACTCAAGCGGCGTTACGACTTGATCCCCAATCTGGTGGAGACGGTCAAGGGGTACGCCAAGCACGAACAGGACACGCTCCGCCTCGTCACCAACGCCCGCAATCAGGCCGTCGCGTCTCAAGGTTCGCCAGCGTCGCAGGCGAAGGATGAGAACACGTTCGTCGGATCGCTCCGCCAGCTTTTCGCCGTCTCTGAAAACTACCCGGACCTGAAGGCCAGCCAGAATTTCCTCCGCCTCCAGACAGAACTCGCCA
Organism: uncultured Phycisphaerae bacterium; assembly: GCA_964563935.1. GTDB lineage: Bacteria > Planctomycetota > Phycisphaerae > JAAYCJ01 > JAAYCJ01 > JBAZZQ01. Next base: position 3,160 of record CAZLZE010000062.1, read on the forward strand.
ACACGGAAGACCGTATCCAAGCCGCCCGGCGGTTCTATAACGCCAACGTCCGCGACCTTAATACCCGCATTCGGGTCTTCCCCTCGAATCTCATCGCCGGTCTTTTCTCGTTCCAGGAAGAAGAATTCTTCGAGATCGAAGACACCGGCATCCGCAACGCCCCCGAAGTGAAAATCTGATTCTCGTTGTGTAACCCCACCATGTAATTACACGGTCGTGTTATAACGCATCTGCTGCTTTTCCGACTCAAGCCTTCTCTTATTCGCGTTCATTCGTGCCATTCGTGTCTAAAATCCTCGCGTCTCCGGCTCGATCACGATCACCGGCTTCTTGCCCGGGTCGAGCCACCGCATGATCTTGAGCAGATCATCCTCCGCCAGCGCCACGCAGCCGGACCGCCCCTCGTCGGGTCCGTTCCATACGTGCATGAAGATTGCGCTGCCCCGGCCAGCCAGGGGCGGCGACATGTTGTAATTGATCACCACAACGTAATCGTACAAATGATCCTTTCGCTTCAGCGTCTCCGCGGAATTCCATCGCCCGTTTGCGGGGCCCGTCTGCCACGTGTTGTAGAGCGGCGAATTCGGGTCGTCCACCCAGAAGTCATTGTCTGTCGTCTGCCGATACGGGAACTTCACGCCCTCGGGCTTCTCCCGGCTCCCGAAGAACGGGCCAAGATCGAACACGCCCTCCGGCGATTTACCGTCGCCTTCCCTTTTCTCCCTGGATAACCCATTTCGCCCCACGACCGCCGGCATCTTCCCGCCAACCAGGACCCACTCCGATCCTTGTTTCTCGAACATCTCAACCCTGGCTCGGAAACTTGCCCGCGAATCCGTCGTCACACACACCACCTGCTGCGCGTGACCTAACGGTTCCACCTTCCTGAAGCAGGTATCCCCCATCATTCCCTGCCGCGTGCATCCCGCCACCACCAATCCAACCACTACCACCAAACACACATTTTTCACAACTACAAACCTCCGACAATATCCTATCCTGGAAATCGGCAAAACCGGCAAACTTTCCTCAATTCTGGCAAAGACGCACGAACTTGGCCATAATATACTTCTGATAACTGATCTTCTGCAGGGGCGCGGCATGCCGTGCCCTCAGTGCAGAACAGCCGCCCTCGGCTGTCGTCTTAGGCTGACAACTGAAAGCTGATAGCTGACAGCTTTCCAAAAGGAGCAAAGAAATGTCATCTTTCAACGGACTCGGAATGAATCTCGGAAATCTCTCACGCTTGTCTTCCGCCAAGACGCGATCCATCTCGGCAGAAAATTTCACCGGCGAAAAAGGCAAGGGGGGAATGGCCACCGACGGAACCGGCGCCCAATGCGCCCGCGACCTCGGCCAGGGCTGGAAACTCTCTCCGTCCGTCGTTATTCAACCCGGTCAGACTTTCGAAATGGCCAATATCGCCGGCCCTGGTGCCATCCAGCATATCTGGCTTACCCCCACCGGTCCCTGGCGATACAGCATTCTCCGCTTCTACTGGGACGACCAGACTCAGCCCAGCATCGAATGCCCCGTCGGCGACTTCTTCGCCTGCGGGTGGCAGCGATACATGCAGATCTCCTCGCTGGCGGTCTGCGTCAACCCCGGAAGCGCCCTGAACTGTTATTGGGAAATGCCCTTCCGCAAACGCTGCCGAATCACCATGACCAATATTGCTGATGAGCCATCCACCCTGTACTACCAGATCGATTACACCCTCACCGACGTCCCCGACGACGCAGCCTATTTTCACGCCCAGTTCCGACGCGTCAACCCCCTGCCGTACAAAGAAGTCTACACCATCCTCGACGGTGTCAAAGGCCAGGGTCAGTATGTCGGAACTTACATGGCTTGGGGCGTCAACAACAACGGCTGGTGGGGCGAAGGCGAGATCAAATTCTACATGGACGGCGACAAGGACTTTCCCACCATCTGCGGCACGGGCACGGAAGACTACTTCTGCGGCTCGTATGACTTCGACACTGTCCAGAAGAACGCCGCGGGTGTGGAACGAACCGAGTACACCGAATACTCCACACCCTACGTCGGCCTGCAAGTCATTCGTCCCGACGGACACTACCAGGCCCAGCAGCGATTCGGCATGTACCGATGGCACATCATGGATCCGATCCGGTTTGAAAAGGATCTTCGCGTAACGATCCAAGCCCTCGGCTGGCGTTCCGGCAGACGCTATTTACCGCTCCAGGACGATATCGCCTCGGTGGCTTACTGGTACCAGACCCTCCCGACAGCCCCGTTCCCGAAACTTCCCGATCGTGATTATCTGGAAATCATCTAGCGATTCCCCGATTTTGGTGGGCAGGCGGTCACCGGGCTCCAGATTATGATCGAGAATGTATTGCTTGATCCGGGCAACGACCATCTCACTGAGGCTTTTCCGCTTGAAGACTTCTTTCACAATATCATATGATAATATCGGTTGTACGGCTTGCGTCAAAGGCAAAGGACCCGGAATAACGAGCGACGAACCATGAATCATCAAACCTTCAAGGACCTTCTGGCGACGAATAGACCTTTCCTCGGAACCTTTCTGGAGATCCCCGCACCCGAGATGACGGAAATCGTGGGCGGAGCCGGATTCGACTGCGGGATCGTCGACGCCGAACATGGAATGTTCGGGACCGAAGTGTCCCTGGAGTTGCTCCGCGGGTGTGATGCCTCGGGACTGGCGTCGCTGTATCGCGTGCCCTGCCTCGACCATCACCGCATCGGACAGGCGCTGGATTTCGGCGCCTCCGGAGTGATGATCCCCAATATCCAAACCCAAGCCGACGCCCAGGCCGCCGTTCGAGCCGCCAAATACTACCCTCACGGCGATCGCGGCGTGAACCCGTTTACCCGTGGGGCCAAGTACAACTCCGCCGATGAACATCCGGATTACTATCAGAAGGCAAACCACGAGACGGCGGTCGTGCTGCAGATCGAGGGAACCGAAGGAATCAACAATCTCGACGCCATTCTTGAGGTACCCGGTATCGATTGCATCTTCATCGGCCCGTTCGATCTGTCGCAATCGCTGGGAATTCCCGGGCAGGTGAATGATCCGCGCGTGCAGGACGCAATACGCGACATCGTACAGAAGGCGAAGCGGAAGAATATCGCCGTCGGCAGTTTCACACCGTCCATGGAGCAGGCACAATCGTTTTGCCGGATGGGAATTCGATTCGTGGCGTACGCGACGGACACACTGATCGCACAGCGGGCCTGCCGCGACCTGTGCCGAACATTTCGAGCCCACGCAAAGGAAGATTGATTACACTATAAACAAAGTGAAAGTGGGCACCATAGCTACATGCTTCGGGTAGCCATGTCTTCTCTGCCCGCACAAAGCACTGCGTACTCTCTATACCGCCTTGATCTCGAACTTCACCGGGATACCTTCGATCTCAATCCATTCGGCGGAGACGCTCTCGATCTTGCCGGCGACGATCTGCGTGGTGAGCGTTTCATTCTTGATGTACTCGCCCATCTGCTCGACCACCGGGGCAAACTCAGCCGGGGAATCCAGCGTCAGCTCGATCCGGGCCTCGTAGGCCAGGTTCATCTCTTTTCGCCGCTGCTGAATGTGATGCACCAATTCCCGCGCCAAGCCTTCAAGCCGCAACGGCTCGGAAATTTCCGTTCGCAGAACAACCAGCACGTCCGGACCCTGGGCCGCCGCGAATCCCGCGTGGGCCTGTAGGCCTATCTCGACCTCTTCCGGCGTCAGCTCGATTTCCTGGCCATCCACCGTCAGCGGGAACTTGCCCGCCGTCACCAGTTGCTGCCGGGCCTTTCCGCCATCGATCGTCATCAGCGTCTGCTTGATCTTCGGCGCCAGCGACCCGAACTTCGGACCGATCGCCTTGAAGTTTGGCTTGATCAGGTAGTCCACATATTCCCGCGCCTCGGTCACGAACTTGACCGACTTGACGTTGAGTTCTTCCTGGATCAGGTCGATGTATCCCTGCAGAATTCTCGCCTTCTCCGCGTGTGCGAGCACCAATTCCACTTCCGCCAGCGGCTGGCGGGTCTTGATCTTCTCCGCCGCCCGGGCCGATCGGCCAAGGGCCACGATCTCGCGCACCAGCGACATTTCCTCCAGCAGTTCCTCGTCGATCAGTTCCTCCCGCACGGCAGGCCAATCGCACAAGTGCACGCTTTCCTTCGCCTGCTCGCCAAACTGCGACCGTTCGAGATTCTGATACATCGTCTCCGCGAAGAACGGCACGAACGGCGCCATCAGTTTCGACAGCGTCGTCAGGCACTCGTACAGCGTCCAGTACGCATCGCGCTTATCGTCGTCCATCTGACCCTTCCAGAACCGGTCGCGTGATCGCCGTACGTACCAGTTCGACAATCCGTCCACGAATTCGCTCAGCGCGACCGCAGCCGGGTGCGTCTGGTACTCGTCAAGCCGCTGCGTGACGAGCTTGATCGTCCGCTGCAATTCCGCCAGGATCCACCGATCCAGCGGACTACGGTCCTTCACCGGACGCGCCTTCGACTCCGCCGGCGAGAACCCGTCGATGTTCGCGTAGATCACGAAAAAGCTGTACACGTTATACAGCCGGATCAGAAACTCCCGCTGGGCCTCGGCGATCGCTGACTCGTCGAACCGCACCGACGTCCACGGCGGCTGACCGAAGTAGAAATACCACCGCAGCGCGTCCGCGCCTTCGCGGTCCAGGATCTTACTCGGCTCGTCGTAGTTCCGCAGTTTCTTCGACAGCTTCTTGCCGTCCTTGCCGAGCAGCAATCCGAGGACGATGCAATTGCGATACGGGTGCGGCAGCGGCTGATCGTCGAACAACAGCGTACTGATGGCCAGCTGCGAATAGAACCATCCGCGAGTTTGATCGATCGCCTCGGAAATGAAATCAGCCGGGAAGGCATTCTTGAATTTCTCCTGCCCTTCGTGCGGATAGCCCCACTGGGCGAACGGCATGGCTCCGCTATCGAACCAGCAGTCGATGACCTCGGTCACGCGTTTCATCTTCGCCCCGCAGTGCGGACACGGCAGCGTCACCTGGTCGATGAACGGCTTGTGCACGCCCATGTTCTCCGGCAGGCTCGGATCCGCCTTGCGGCGATCCTCAAAGTAGTCAAATGCCTTCGGGTTCATCTTCAGCAGTTCCGCCTTCGACCCGAACGCCTGTGTGTATCCGCAATTCGAATTCTCGCACACCCAGACCGGCAGCGGCGTACCCCAATACCGTTCCCGGCTCAGGGCCCAGTCGATATTGTCCTCAAGGAAGTTCCCGAACCGGCCATCCTTGATGTGCTCCGGGAACCACCCGATCTTCTGGTTGTTGGCGATCATCTTGTCCTTCTTCGCCGTCGTCTTGATGAACCATCCCTCGCGGGCGTAGTAAATCAGCGGCGTATCGCACCGCCAGCAGAACGGGTAACTGTGCTTGTAGTTTTCTCGCCGGAGCAGCAGTCCTCGCTTTTTCAAATCCTCGATGATCTTCGGGTCCGCCGCCTTGATGAACATCCCCGCCCACGGCGTCACTTCCGGCTTGAACTTGCCCTGCGCATCCACCATCTGGATCACGGGCAGATCATTCTTCATTCCCACCTGATAGTCGTCGGCGCCGAAGGCTGGAGCGCAGTGCACGATCCCCGTACCGCTGTCCAGCGTGACGAAATCGGCCTCGACCACGTAGTGCGCCTTCTTCGCCGGTTTGGCGAATTCGTATAGCGGTTCATATTCCATGCCCAGCAGGTCCGCGCCCTTTACCGTCCCGACGACCTCGTGCGGAATCTTGCCCATCACCTGCTTGACCAGCGAAGCCGCCATGATCAGAACTTCGTCACCGACCTTCACCCGCGCGTAATCGTAATCCTTCCGGACTACCAGGGCTGCGTTGGAAACAAGCGTCCAGGGCGTCGTCGTCCACGCCAGCAGCGACTCCTTCGGATTCTTCTTCGTCTTGAACGTCACGAAAACGCTCGGATCCTCGACATCCTTGTATCCCAGCCCCACCTCGTGGCTCGACAGCACCGTCCCGCATCGCGGACAATACGGTACGATCTTGTACCCTTTGTACAGCAAGCCCTTCTTGAAAATCTCCGCCAGCGCCCACCACACCGATTCGACATAGTCAGTCGTGCACGTGACGTACGGATGCTTCAGATCGATCCAGTATCCGATCCGGTCCGTGAGCTGCTCCCATTCACGCACATAGCGGAATACCGAGTCGAAACACTTTCTCACGAACGGCTCGACCCCGTACTTCTCGATCTGTTCCTTGCCGTCGATCCCGAGTTCTTTTTCAACCTCAATCTCTACCGGCAACCCGTGCGTATCCCACCCCGCCTTACGGTAGCAGTAGAATCCCCGCATCGTCTTGTACCGCGGCAGAAGGTCTTTGATCACTCGCGTCAGCACGTGCCCCGGGTGCGGCATTCCGTTGGCCGTCGGCGGACCTTCGTAGAACACAAACGGGGTCGCCCCTTCCCGCTCGCGCATCGACTTGCGGAAAATATCGCGTTCCTTCCAGAACGCCAGGATCTTTTCTTCCGATTTCGGAAAATCAAAGCTTGCCGGTACCGCTTCAAACATGTTTTCTACCAACCTCTCAATGTGTCTGCAAAAAGACCCGTCAGACGATCGGGATGTTCACACATTAATACGCAAGGGCAGGCCATAGACCTGCCCGCATCCCTCTCTTCGTATTATCTTCTCTTAAGCTGAAAGCTGATAGCTGAGGGCTGACAGCTACTCCAATTATACAGTGGCCAATATTGTAATAACCGCTTTTAACAAAGGAAAGACCTAGTTTGGAGCTATTTTTCGCGTTTTTTGTTGGCTAAATGTGGTCGAAATGTGCATAAGAACCCCGTTTTTGAGGGAATTCTATTGATCCGCCCCCCCTCCCACCTTAGAATAACCCCCGTATAATGCGTTGTTTTTAAGGTTTCACAGTTTTTTCTTTTCTCAAGGAGACTGAACATGGCAAAAAAGAAAACATCCGCACGGGAGTCACTGATTGTGGCCAGCAAGGTGAAAAACTACGTTCGTTCCAAGAAAATGATGACCTCGACCGACGCCGTCGCCGCGTTGTCCGAAAAAATCTACTCCCTGCTCGACCTGGCCATGGAACGCTGCAAAGCCAACAAGCGCAGCACCCTCAAACCGCACGATCTGTAATCTATTCTCCTTTTATCAATGTAATATCGCGCAGGTCCGACCCCACAAAGGTTGGACCTGTGTCTTTTACCGCACAACCACCCGGAGTGAATTCCCCTGCGGAGCTGAAAACTGAAGACTGACAGCTTCTTTTTTGCCTTGCGTACACTCACCGACGCGGTAAAATTCTGCACTTTGAACGTCACTTTTCCAAGGAGCATGTAGAAATGGAAATTCTCGGCGGACTCATGGACTACCAGGTCCTTCAGCGGAACAAGAAAAACGTCTCTGAAACCACGTTGGTCGGAAGGTGCGGCTCGCCTGGTTCTCTGCAGATCCACGTCACGAAGAAGGGCAAGACGATTCCCGGGTTCAACTGGAAGACCCTGGCCCAGGTCAAGGCTGGACAGTTCACCACCAAGCTCGTCGGCATTCCCGTCGGCGGACCGTACGAGGTCGCCTTGCGGGTTCTGCCGAAGAAGGGTAAGAGCCAGGATGATGTCTTTGAGGCGAAAAACGTCCTCGTCGGCGACGTCTGGCTCCTCGGCGGACAGTCGAACATGGAAGGTATTGGTCTATTGACCGGGGCTGCCAAACCGATGCCCCTGGTCCATGCGTTCTATATGCACGATCGCTGGGACGTCGCCAAGGACCCCATCCATAATCTCGATAAGGCCGTCGACCTGGTCCACACCGATCTTAACGGTGGAAAGCCGATCGTCCGCAGCGGGCCCGTCGGCGTCGGTCCTGGCGTCGGATTCGGACAGACTATGCACAAGCTCTCCGGCGTGCCCCAAGGCCTCATCGCGTGCGCCCCCGGCGGAACGTCCAATAGCCAGTGGGCCCCGGCCCGCAAGAACCTCGGCACCCGGAGCCTCTACGGCGCCACTCTTCGCCGATTCTATAAGAATGGCGCGAACGTGGCCGGGATTGTCTGGTATCAAGGGTGCTCCGATACTAATCCCACAGATGCGCCCAAGTACACGGATCGCATGAAGAAACTCGTAGCCGCCTTCCGAAAGGACCTGCGCAACCCCAACCTGCCATTTATCATGGTCCAGATCGCCACCTACTTCCCCACGCAACCATTCACGCCCGAAGGCAAGCGTGCGTGGAATTCCGTCCAGGACCAGGAACGACTGCTGCCCAAAGTGATCAAGAACCTCACCACAGTTCCCGCGATGGATCTGGAACTGGACGACTGCATCCACATCAGCGGCCCGGATCAGAATCGCCTCGGCCGACGGCTCGCCGAAGCGGCCTGGGCCCTCATCCACGGACCCAAAGGCGGAAAGCTCCCCATCGAACTCAAGTCGATCAAGAGAATAAGCCCGGACGCATTCAACTTCGAGGTCACGTTTGATAATGTCGTAGGCGCCCTGCGATCGCCCGGAAAACCGGCCGGATTCAGTGTCGTCAACACCGAGGGAATCGAGATGCCCACCATTTACCGAGTTGATCTGGAGGGCAACAAGGTCATCATTAAGACGGGGCTGACCACGGACACCGATGATTCAGCCTTCTTCCTGACCTACGGATTTGGCGGAGATGCCTACTGCAACATCACCGACGAGGCTGATCGCTCTCTGCCCGTCTTCGCTCCGCAGCCCCTCTATCAGAACCAGAACCCTCGCACGTCCATCAGGACCGTCCGCGTCAGCAAGATTCTGCCGGGAGCCGGAAAGCTGGAAAAGGTCAAATGCCCCGATACTTCCGACCGATCCCTCGCCTTCAAATCCAGGACGTTCCCCACGGCGTTCTACAACCTCCACGAGGAACTCCAGAACAAGAAGGATGACGCTCTCGTCTTCTTCGCCGCGAAGTTCGAGTGCGCCGAACCCATGAAGCTGGAACTCGGCCTCGGCTACGACGGTCCGACCAAGGTATGGATCAACGGCAAGCAGGTCCACTATGATCCCGACGGAATCAATCCCATGATCTTTGACCAGATCAAGGTCCCCTACAACGCCAAAAAGGGCATGCACGAGATTGTTATCGCCTTCTCCGCAAATTTCGGCTTGGCGTGGGGACCGTCCATCCGCCTCTACCGGAAAGACCTGACCAGCCGCCAAATCAAAGCCGGCCCGAACACCTACAAACTGCCGGAAGCGCTGGGATAAAAAGGCAAGGCAGTAGCCAGGTAGGCAGATGGTGAAAGAAACAAACCCTCCATTCCGGAGTCCGGGATGGAAGGTATTCTTTTGCTGGAGGATCCGTACAAATCGATACCGTTGCGGCGAATACCACCGCCAGCCTGGACTGGCCTGCCTACTGCCTACCTGCCTTCCTCAAGCTCTCATACGACGGCAGCCTGGCCACCACTTCGTCCAGGAATTCGCCCAGCGACCCAATCTGTGCCTTCTGCGAGATTTTCGTCAGGTATTCCATCACGAGCTTGCGATATACCGCCTGCTCCATCTGCTGCTTGATCTCGTCCTGGGCCTCGGCAAATCCGATCGTCCGTCCGGGTTTGAACTCGGCCACTTTGACCAGATACGTTCGCGTCTCAACGCAAATCGGTTTGCTGACCTCGCCCACATTCAGACTAAACGCCGCGTCCTCCAGGACCTTCAGCCGATAGCTGCCCTTCGATATCCACCCCATGTCGCCCCCAATCTTACTCGAGACCGCTGTCGAATGCTCCTTCGCCACCGTCGCAAAATCCACCCCTTTTGCCAGTTTCTCCTGGACGAGTTTGACCGTCGCTTCCGCCTTCGCCTGGGCTGCCTGGCGATCGGTGCTGTTGGCGTGATCCCAACTCATGCCCTCCGGCAGGTTCTTTGCCGCGTCAATTTCGATCAATAGCAGATGCACGCTGGCAGGCTCAACGAAGTCGCCCTGATTTGCCTGATAGTATTCCCACAACTCGTCCCGCGTCACAATCACTTTTGGCTTCATCCTCTCCCGAAGGTACTGCTGGGTCACGATCTGCTTGCGGAGCTGTTTCTTCAGCTCGTCCATGTTCGATCCCTGCTCCGCCAGTTTCTTCTCCAGGAGTACCTCCGACCCCCCCGCTTCCAGTGTCGCAAGGTTACCCACTTCCTTGTCCACCGCCTTCTGCACAGCTGGCTCTTGTTCCTCCGTGATTCGCGCCGCGATCTCCTGGTACAGCACGGTCTCGGAAATCAACTCGCGAATGACTTCCACCAGGATATCTTCCGCGCGACGGAAGTACACGTCCTGATCGTACGTCATCGCCGTTGACTGCAGTTGCGGTTTGGCCCGGCGCAACACCTCATCCGCCGTGATATGGTCCCGGTTCACCACCAGCACCGCCGCGCCAACCGAGCCTTCCGGGTGCCTCGCCGTTGTCTCTCGCGGCGGCGCTGCCTGGTTATCCTTCGAAGCCACGGGCGAGTCCTTCGTCTCGCTCCGAAGCGTCGGATCTTTCAAGATTGTCGGTTGGGTCGCCGGTTTGTCCGCGATTTTCGTTTCTTGGTACTTCTGTTCCCGCCACTGACGATACTTCTGACATCCACCCAGAACCATCAGCCCGCAGGCCAAAAGAACAAGAACCCGCCGTAACGATTTGATTTCCATCTTCATACGCATCCCTGCCTGTATATGACAGTCGTATTATATCGGCCAACTCTCCCGCCGTAAATGAATGAGCCACATACCCCTGAAAAAACACCGTAAGAAAACCTGCATCTGACGAATGCAAAATAAAACAGGCTCAAGCCGCTTCTTGCGTCGCGACTCAAGCCTGGGAGGGAGAGAGAGATTCGCTATAAATATTTCAATGTATCACTACCCGGTTTCGAAAAACCGGAGTTTCCTTCAAGCCAGGCTCAAGCTGCTTTGGGAGACAGCTCAAGCCTGAGAGGGAGAGAGAGAGTTCTTGTATTCAAATATCAAATCGCACATCACGGAACCATGCAATTCATGGCATCGTTCAGAAGCTTCTTCGACTCTCGGTCATATTCCCTCACGGTCAGTTTGCGTAACCGCTCCCGGGGCACGACCAAAGGCACCGCAATCCCCGGAACCTCGACTATCGCAAACTCCTTCTTTCCGCTCCCGCTGTCACTGAAGAAATTGACCTTTCCGACTACTTCCACACCGCTTCCAAGATGTGCGATGATTACGTCCAAATCTGGGCAGAGGACATCCTCCAGCCTGAACGCGACTTCCTTTCTGTCTCTTACCGTCTTCCTTCTCATGTTCTAACCTTGCTTCCTGCCTCCTTGTTACTCTATAATGGCAAGGGGTGTACCAAGTTGGAATTTCCCAGAAAAATACGCACAACCCACCATATAGCACTATAATCACAAGACTTATGGGCGAAGCGAAAGACTTTCGAAACAGAAAGCCGATCTTGGAGATGCGAGAAAAATGTCACGGTGAAAAAATCCCAGACGTTGTGCGACACGAAACATACGTCCGCTTACCGGCATTAAACCCCTACCCGCAAAAGACTTACACGAGAGAGACAAAAACAACTCACCTGGGCATCATTTTTCACAGAAAGCAAGGCGGACAACTACTTGTCGTCGGGGTTGGGTGTTTGTGGGGCGAGGACGTAGACTTTGTTGAGGCGGATTTTGTCGAAAAGGGGTCTGATAGTCAGGTCTACAAGCATACGGACATCGGGCCGGGTTTCGACCTTGTCTACAACACCGAAAACCATGGGCGCGGTCAGACCCAGCTTTTCGGGGTCATCAGGCACGAGGAAGTCGCCCTTTTCCACACCGCGTTCGGCTTTGACTTGCTCCGCCCGCAGGATGTCCTTCTGTTTGGGGACGCCTCTGACCAGGACGCGGGCAATCACTTGCGTCCGGCCGTTGACGAACCGAATCACGTTGGCGAACATGTTGGTGTCTGAGGAACTAATAAGCTTGACCCGGGCAGTGAAGGGACCGACGCCGTGGTCCACCCTCCCTATGATGACCCCTGCCGCGATCGTAAGCTTGGGATCGAGGCCTTCAACCTGGAGCAGGTCCAGGGGGATTGTCGCCAGCACGGGGAGCCCTTCTTTCACGCCGGTATCCGTACCGCGGTCTATCTCCACTGAAGGAAGTCCCAGGCTATCAAATCCTACAACCCGTGCTGGAATCAGCATGGGATCGGATCCGATCACCTGCCGGATCCCGTGCAGACTTCGGTTCTCTGTCTCCAGTTGCTGAAGGCGAAGGCTCAGGGCCGCGAGCATGCGCTGGAGTTGCTGATCGGTAAGGGCACCGTCGCCGTCTTGCGGTTGGGCACGGTTGCCGGATACCGCGCGGGCGGCGAGAAGGGAGAATCGCCCGCCCGGAGCCAGCCAAGCCTGGCAGACCCGCTGTGTCGGGGCAGTGATCCATCGTGGGAGAAAGATCGCGGCCACGGAGCAGACCATGAGCGTCACAAACACGTTTTTCGACTTGATGTTCCGATACAAACGTGCCCATCGTCCCGAAGGAAGCGGATTATACGGTATTCGTTTAAACATGTGTCTGCGTCCGCGAAATATCCCGGTGGAAACTCATCCTGAAACGGTTAGCCGGGGCAAAGACTCCCGGCGCCGCGGAAATTATACCCGTGGTGTGGATGGGAGTAAAGAAATGGAAAGAAATTGGAAGAAAGAAGAAGGGGCGGCATGCAGGGTCCCTACAGAACTTGGAGCGTGTCTGGGAAGTTCCCCGTGACCGCATTTGGACCAAAAGCGTTAAAAGGATGTGCATCGGCCATGGAAGTTCTGTATATTTGCAGGCTTGAATAAGCATTTCGCTGAACCGTGATACGATGGAGAGCACATGAGGAAAAAGACTGCCGCCGAATATGGAGCAATGCTCCGGGATGCCATATTCCAGAACGCCAACCGGATTTTTCGGGACCCCGAAGGATGCCTGAAGCGTCCGTTCGTCGACCCGGGGGCGCAGTATTCGAAGGCCTTGTGGGATTGGGATTCGTATTGGGCGAGCGTGGCTTTGTGCCGGCTGCTGAAGGACTCGAAGTCGGAGGCGGAAAAGGATCGGGAATTTCGCGTCAAGACGTTAGCCCATATAAAAGGATCGCTGCTGAACTTCTTCGACCATCAGGGCAAGGACGGATCGCTTCCGATCAGTCTGTTGCCGACGAACGCGGACGTTTTCGAGTCGCGTAAGCGGCCGGGGGAAGAGACGAACATGGCCAAGCCCGTGATGGGCCAGTTTCTCCGACTGATTGTTCGAGAGACGAAGGATGCGGACCTGGCCCGGCGGCTTTTCGGCAAGTTGATGAAGTTCTATGCCTGCTATCGGAAGCGATACCAGCATGAGACGGGACTTTTTGTCTGGGGTTCGGATGTGGCGATCGGGGTGGACGACGACCCGGCAACATTCTGCCGGCCGGAATTCTCTTCGGCGAATATTTACCTCAACTGCCTGATGGCGGTCGATCTGACCGCGTCAGCCGAGGTGGCGGGGACGTTGGGTCGGACGGCGGACGCCGCGAGACTTAAGGCACAGGCACGCGATCTGACCCAGGCGATTCAGACGTACTGCTGGGACGAGCGGGACGGTTTTTTCTATTCGGTGGACGTTCAGTGCCGCCATCATCTTCCGCTCGGAAAGATCCACAAGAACCTCAAGCCCTTCTGGAAGACACTGCCGCTGAAGGTGATGGTATGGACAGGATTCCTGCCGTTGTGGGCAAAGCTGGCGACACCCGCGCAGGCCCGGCGGATGGTGCGGGAGCATTTGTTTAACGAGAAACAGTTCCTCTCGAAGTACGGGATACGGTCGTTGTCGGCGGATGAGCGGATGTATGAGCCGACAACCGGCCGGGGCAATCCGAGCAACTGGCTCGGACCGATCTGGATTATCGTGCAGTACATAATCTGGCAGGGGCTGAAGAATTACGGATACGATCGCGAAGCGGGCGACTTGGCACGAAGGACGATTCATCTTCTCGGGCAAGACATTGCCCAGAACGGATGCCTCCACGAATACTACTCGCCCGAGACGGGAAAAGGCATCATCGGGAAGGGATTCTGGAACTGGAACAACCTGGTGCTGTTCATGCTGGAAGAATAGGCCTGGACTACGAGAGGGTGAAGTAGAAGGTGGCTCCTTTCTCGACGGCGCCCTCACCCCAGATTCGCCCGCCATGCCGGTGAATAATCCGCTGGACAATCGCCAGTCCGATACCCGTACCCTCGAACTCTCTCGCTCCGTGCAGCCGCTGGAAGGCGACAAATAACCTGGCGACATAGCCCATATCGAAGCCCGCGCCATCGTCCCTCACAAAGTAAACAATCTGGCCATTGCGATCCATACTTCCGAGTTCGATACGAGCCGTCTGGTGTCTGCTCGTGTACTTCCAGGCGTTTCCGAGGAGATTGTCCAGGGCGATTCGCAGCAGATTGGGATCGCCTTTGGCAATGAGATTCGGAGCAATGACAAATTCCACTTCCCGCTCCGGCTGAGATTCACGAAGGGCGGCGGCGATATCGGAGGCCAAATCGCTCAGGTTCACGCTGGTGCGGAACATTTCCACACGCCCGACGCGGGACAGTTGCAGGAGATCGCCGATCAGCCGGGTCATTTGTTCCACACCCGCCCGAATGCGCAGGAGGTAGTGACGGCATTGGTCGCTGACCTGCTTGGAGCAGTCCTCCATCACAATGCGGCTGAAACCGTCGATCGTGCGGAGTGGGGTCTGCAGATCGTGAGAGACGGAATAACTGAAGGCTTCAAGTTCGTTGTTGGCGGTCTGGAGTTGGGCGGTACGCTCTGCCACTCGCCGCTCCAGGTCCTCGTTGAGCTTGCGTATGTTGTCTTCGGCGCGTTTACGATCGGTGATATCGGTGAAGATCGTGGCAAATCCGCGGCGCCCCCAGGGAACGATGGAGATATCGAATAACCGATCCATGGGCGCAAAGTAGGTCTCCATTTTCCCGGCTTGGCCGGACATCGCGACCTGGGCATATTCCTGGAGATATGGGGGTTCAGGCGTACCGTAGGCTTCTGTGCCAAGCTTGCCCAATATATCCGCGCGTCGCACGTTCAGAATGCGTTCAAATTGCGGATTGACATCCACCAGCCGGTAGTTTACCGGTCGACCGGAATCGTCGAACACCAGTTCGTGCAGGGCGACCCCCTCCGCCATGTTGGAAAAGAGCGAGTGGAATCGTATTTCACTGTCCCGCAAGGCGTCCTCCGCCCGCTTGCGTTCAGTGACATCCTCGATAGCTGCCACCATGCCGTCAAATTCGCCGGCGCCGGTGAAGACCGGTGCGACGTTGACCGAAAGCAGGACGCGTTGTCCGTCGGGTCGTTCAATCGCATGGCGTATGTCAAATACAGGATGCTTCGCGGCAGCGGCGCGACGGAACGGAAGTTCCTCGTCGGGCAGCGTCCTGCCTTCATAATCGGTGATTCGCCAATCGGGCGCGTTATAGGTACGTTTCACAGCTTCGTCCCTGCTCAACCCGAGTATTTTCTCGGCTGCCGCGTTGGCGTAGGTAATCTCTCCCACGGCATTCACAGCCGCAATCCCGATGGGGCTGGTTTCCATTATTCGATTTACCAGATCGCGTTCGCGACGAAACGCCGCCTCCGCCTGTTTGTGTTCGGTGATGTCGATGCCGAAGGAAATCGTGCCGACGATTCGTCCATTCTCGTGAAGGGCCGAGTTTCGCCAAGAGATGATGCGTTCCTGGCCGGACTTGGTGAGAATGGGGTTCTCAAACACCTCAGGAAACTCGGAGGTCCCCAGCAGACTGAATATGTGCCAGACCTCGGGATAGCGATCTTTTGGGACCAGGACCTGGAACCAGTCTTGCCCGGCCAACTCAGCCTGCGTATATCCCGTGAGTTTTTCGGCCGCATCATTAAAGACTTGAATAACACCGGCGGAATCCAGGCCGATGATCATGACATTGGCCGTCCGGATCAGGTTTTTCGTGTAGTCTTGGGCCCGAAGGAGTTCTTGTTCGGCCTGTTTGCGTTCACTGATGTCGCAGACGACCAGTTGGATATACTGATTGCCTTCAGCACCAAACGCCCGAGCACTGATATCTGCCGAGAAAGAGGAATTGTCTTTCCGCAGATTGAGGCATTGGAACTGAAATGAGCCGCCCGCCCTGGTCTCTTCCATATGCTTGCGGAACGCGTCCCGGTCGCCGGGCACAATGATATCGAGTAGATTCATCTGAAGGAACTGGTCCCGCGTATACCCATAGGTTTCGCAGGCTCGCCCGTTGGCGTCGATGATGTAGTATTCGGCGTCGGCTAGCAGAACCACGTCGCGGGTTGAGGCAAGCAGGTGTTCGGAACGAACGGCGAGCATCTCGCTCTCGAAGTTCGCCTCAGAGTCTGCACCTTTATGTGTCCCTCGCGACTGCATTCGAGATCACCCCACTACTCTACAGCAATTGCGTCGCCCGCCAACACCAAGAGCAATTCAACAGACTTCCACCTATGGCGCGTCCTCCTGATCAGCCGGGAGAACTTCCACTCAGAATTCTATACCGGTATCCCGTGAACGGTCAACGGCAGAAGACCCGAAATCCCACCGATCAATAATCTTCTTCGTCTGACTCCAGACTGAGTTTCCATTCATTGAGATGCTCGAGATAAATGGCCGTTCCCCGGGCGACGCAGGTCAGCGGATCGTCGACGATTCGGACCTTGAGTCCGGTCGCCGCCGCCATGACCTGATCGATTCCCCGCAAGAGCGATCCGCCGCCAGCCATCCAAATACCGTTTTCCACGAGATCCGCCGCCAGTTCCGGCTCGGCATGTTCCAGGGTCCGCGTCACCGCGTCGATGATCTGCCCGACCGGTTCCTTGAGGGCCTCGCGAATTTCATCGCTTGTAATAATCGTCTTCCGCGGCAATCCCGAGATCATGTCCCGCCCGCGGACTTCCATGGTCTTTTCTTCAGGCAGATTGTTGGCCGACCCGATCTCAATTTTTATCCGTTCGGCCGACTGTTCTCCGATCAGGAGGTTGTAGGTTCGTTTCATGTAGTTGACGATCGTCTCGTCCATGTCGTCCCCGGCCACCCGGACGGATTCGGATACGGAGATATCGCCAAGGGACATAATCGCCACTTCCGTGGTTCCGCCGCCGATGTCCACAATCATGCTGGCCGTAGGATCGGCGATGGGCAACCCCCCACCAATACCGGCCGCCATGGGTTCCTGCAGCAGATATACTTTTCGCGCCCCTGCCCGTTCCGCGGAATTCAGAACCGCCCGTTTTTCCACCGCGGTAATCCCGGTGGGCACGGAAATCACGACACGCGGTCTGACGACGCGCCGCCGACCGTGCACCTTGCGGATGAAGTACGCGAGCATGGCTTCGGTAATGTCGAAGTCGGCGATCACACCATCCTTCAACGGACGAATGGCACTGATCGATCCCGGCGTCTTGCCGAGCATTTCCTTGGCAAGCAAGCCGACGGCGTTTCCATCCTGAAGCACGTGGTTCGTCCCCTTCCGTACCGCGACCACGGAAGGTTCATTCAAGACGATCCCCTGCCCCCGCACGCACACCAGGGTGTTGCACGTACCGAGGTCGATACCCATGTCCATTGAAAACAGGCCTAATAGAGAATCGAATAGCACTCCGGATCCTCCGGAAAAATAAAACTCCGTACCACCATCTCACTTCTGTCTCGCGGACCCGCCAGCCCTCCGATTGGACAAGATCATCTTTCGATCGGCGTCGGTCCGTTAAATATCGCGTCAAAACCGTAAAACGTCGCGAACTGATACATCAGCACGATCGTCGCCGTTACGAGGAAGATCGTGGCCACGATGAGCAACACGGTATAAATATCGTTCTCTGCCGGGCTGGTCCCTTTCGGACGTTGGGCCAATGCAGCCATGTTTGCACTCCTGTCTGCTACTAGAACTGGAACTTATCCGTCACCTTATCGCCAGCCTGAATGTTGCCCTGTCGCTGGAGCAGTTCGCCGGCCGCCTGATCGGGCAGAACCTTGTTCACCCGCAGCTTGCCCAGAAATTGACTGTTCCGGTAGATAATGAATTCCATTCCGTCCTTGACGCCCTGGGCCGACCCGATGGAAATACTCGCCAGACTGTCCCGCACATCGGTAACCTGTCCGATAATTGGGGCGCTTTCAGTTTCCGTCGCCGCGGAAGCTTTTTCATTCGCGCCGGCGGGCAGCGATTCCTGGGCCGAGGCCGAGACCGGTCCTCGCGAACGCTGTTTTTCGAGCTTCTCCGCCAGGGAGAAATTCTGTTCCTTGAGCAGCCGGATTTCCTGCTCATACAGTTGGCGCTGCAAGTCGAGCTTCTGATTGGTTTCGCTCAACTTGAAGTTGTCGGCCCGCAGACCGGCGTTGTCCTTGCGGACAATGTCGATCTGCGACTGAAGCTGCTTGCGCTCGGCATCCGCCGCGTTGATCATGTTGGTCAGTTGGTTATTCTGCCCGGTCAGCGAGGCGTTCTTCTGCTGTTCCGCCAGCAGCGACGTCTTCACGTTGGCCAGTTCGGTGGCTTGCTCATTCTTCGCCGTCTGCATCTTGGCCAGCTCGTCACGCTGCATATCAATCACTTTATTCAGGTAGCTTTCGTTGATCTTCTGCTGATTATCGCTGGCCAACCGCAGGGCTTGCTCCTGCTTGAACTGACTCTGCCAATCATCTGCTAATTTCTTGTAGTTGGTATTAGTGGCGGTGAATTGCACGATCAGCACCGAGATGATGATTGCGAAAAACGCCAGGACTACGATGAAGATTTTCGTAAGCGTAGTCAAGGTAGGGGCTCCTTTCTGTAAACACTCCTGTCTATTCTAGGATGCTGCGAATAAACATTTCAACCTTTTACTGTCCCTTTCTTAACAATTTCCAAACCGTAAGTCAAGGGCAGGCAAGACTTACCGAATTTTACGGAAGTTTTCATTCAATGCAAGGAAAAACTCATCAAAAAAGAGTTATCCCGAGTGATAACAAGGGCATGGAACCAACCGGAGGGACTTGGCTCCAGTGAGCCGCGGAGGCTCAACTTGGAAATATACAGTATTTTTTGCAGAGCTTCAGGCTACCCCGTTTCGCCGAGGCTGACGCCTGGACGCAGGGAACCGGCGACCTGCTCACTTCTTCTTATCGTTCCTGTGATTCAGCAACTGCAGGCTGGCCAGGGCAGTTGCCGTATCATCGGTGAATTCGAAGATTTTGTCCAACCCCGTCACGAGGAACACGCCCCATACGTGGGTGGATATACCGCAGAGCTTCAACTGCCGGTCGTTCGTAATCATAACCTGCTTTCGCAACTTCAGCAGCTTGGCGATATTGGACGAATTCATGAAACTGACTTCGCGGAAGTTCAGCACGACGTCCAGATCCGGTCGTTCCTGCACCGTCTCCAGTATTCCATTCAGATCGTCCGTGAACTGCGGGTCGTCCTGCAGGTCCGCAAGCACTATTTTCTCCGACCACTGTTGGATCGCCATGGATACCTCCTCAACACTACTTGCCGAGTTCTCGTTTGAGTTCCTTCGCCGGCTGCATCAGGGGGTCCTGCGACTCCGTCGCCCCCCCCGCCGGAGCTGTCATAATCTTGTCCAAGACCTCGTTCGCCTTGGTTTCGTATTCGCCTTTCTTGGCTGGAAGCAATTCCGCCGCCTGACTGAACGCCAAAGCCAGCGACGTACCTACGACCGTCTGCAAATTCCCGCGGGCCGCCTTCTTGTTCACCGAATCGTATTGGGTCAGCGCCTTATTCAGAACCTCCGGCAGATCCTTTTCGATGGTTGCCTGCGTGGCAGGGGCTTCCGCCACGAATTTGGCCAGTGCCTCCGGCAGGGCCGTCAACTGCTGACCTCGCTTGATCACCGGAACCACCGTATCGATCAGCCGAAGCGTCGCCGAAAGGATTCTGGCACGACCCAGTTGGGCATTCACTGCCACCTGGGCCACCGAAAACTCCAGCGAGTCCATCGCCTCCGCGCCTTTGATTGTGTCATCGTCCACGCCCGAAGGAACCTTGCTCTTCGCCTGGCTCACCGCCCCCACGAACCGTTTCAGATCGCTGGACGCGGCCTGGGCCGTCCGCATCGCCGTCTGCGTCGCCGACATGGCCTTGGTGGAAAGATCGTTCCGCCTTGCCATCAATTCGTCCATCCCCTTGAGTTGCCCCTTCAGTACCGCGGTAAGTTCGTCCAGCCGCTTGGCCAACTGCGATCCCTTCTGCACCGCGATGCTCACCTGTTGCGTCAGGTTCTTCAGGTACGTTTCCTGGGAAGCCAGGGATTCGGTCGCACTTTTCACCCGACTTTCCAGCAAAAGTTTCTCCTGCTCCAACTGCTTCAGGCCGCCGATTTCCTTCAGCTTCTGGGTCCCGACCTCAGCCTGAAGTTCCGGCGGGAGTTCCATCGGTCCCGCGGTCAATCGCTCGATTTCCAAGAGGACTTTGAAGCGTTCCCGCTCCAGTTCGCCCACCATCTTCTGCAACCGGACGCCTTCGCTGCCCGGCACGGTGTTGACTTTGTCGGCGATCTCACCAATCTTGGTACCCAAATCGTCCCGCTGCTTGATCGCTCCCGCCAGCCGCGTCTTGAGATTGGCGATTACTTCGGTCAGTTTCTTCAACTGCGATTCATTCAGACTTTTGGCCTTGGTCAGTTCGTCGATTACCTGCTTGGAATGAGCGATGGCGGCGTCGTAGTTCACCGGCTGCATTTTCGCCTGCTCCTGTTTGAGCCGCTCCATCTCGATGCACGTCGTATTGATCTTCTCGCCCAGAGCGAAAAATCGGCTGTCAAACAGCGTCACATCGTCCACCGCCCAGTTCGCCACGTACAATTGCATCGCCGCCAGCAGCGATTTGACCCGGGCCCCGTCCCGAGCCTGGAGGTTGTCCTCCACGGGTGCCTCCGCCACAGTTCGTAAATCTTCCATCGCTCTCTTGAATGCTTGCTGCTGTTCCGACGATACCTGGCGAATCTTCTGCTGCGCGGTTCGGGAGTCCGGAACATCCGAGTCCGGCGTTCCCGCGAACACCACCGATCGCGACTTGCTGTACACTTCCAGTTGCATTACCGCCTGATCGATCACCTGTTCCGTCGGGTTCTTCGAACACCCCACGAACAGGATGAAACTGGCGAGGAGGAGTAATACGGCTGAGAATTTACGGCTCAAAACGACCACTATCAGGTCTCCATTCTACAAAATCCATCTTCTTCTTTACGGCCGCTCCATGGCGGGATCTAGCCTGCCCGCCACGCCCGATTTTGACATGAACCGGTCTCAAAGTCAACAAATTCATTCACTTAGAATTGTACCCCAGCGTAAACCCGGGGAATCCGCGGCGTTCGGGATCGACGCAGACGTGCCTCCCACCACCCGTGGAATCCTGGCCCCTTCTTTTTACCTGGACTCTTGATAAATCCGCCTTCGCACCGTATGATATCCATGTTGATTGAAGGCCCCCATCGTCTAGTGGCCTAGGATATCAGGTTCTCATCCTGGAAACAGGGGTTCGAATCCCCTTGGGGGTATCGGTTGTCCGACGGAAACAGGCTCCCTGTCATCGCAGGGAGCCATTTCTTTTTGCAAGCCGTTGAAATCCGTAGGCTTCGACGAAATCGCCGTTGCATCCCCTGCTTCGCCCTTCCGTTCGTTGCAATATATTTCGGCTGGTGACTGCACCGCTTTGTGCACCGCTTTTTCGAAGTCAATTTCCCGGACCTGCAAGTAGTGCTTGACCGCTACCGGCTGGCTGTTGCCGATCCAAGCACAAACGACGTGCAACGGATGCTGCTCTGTTAACTCGGTCTCCCGAGTGGACCGCAGATTCTGGAACAACTTCGGCCAGGGTTCAATCCCCGCTTCTTCATGGCGATTCGAAATTCGTCCGCGTCCCCTGGGGTGACTTCATCCAACCGCCGGAACGTACCGAAGTATTCCACGACGTACGCCGCTCCGCCTGCCGGAAATTCCTCATGGAGTTCGGCTTAACGTCCGTTCGGGTGATGTAATGCCTAACCCACTCGGCCAAAACCAGGAATCTTGTCGCAGGGATATCAAGTATCCATGGCATTTCCGGGATCGCCCACACGAACGGTTTCCAAACTGGTCAAACCTGGCCCCATGTCAAGCACATCTGCCAAGGCCGTTGTGCCCAGTCCCAACACGACGACCACCACCGCAGTCAGGGCGTACGAACACCAGATCGTCACGAAGAGGACGGATCTCAGACCCACCCTACAACAGAAGAAGGATCGCACGCAAAAGCGTGCGCCACACCGGAAAAAAGGAATGGCCAACCGAGAACGATGGTTCTACACGCCGTCCCGTCGTTCCACGTTGATGTAAAAGTGGGCACGCCACATTGGGAGAGAAGACTCCTGCAAATCGAGGCGAGGCGAGCTGTGTGGCTAACCCGCTGTTCGACGTTGATGTAAAAAGAGTCAGCCGTTTGGGGGCAGGTGGGGTGTGTCGGTTTGGATGTTCAGTTGTTTGAGTTTGCGGAACAGGGTGCTGGGGTTGATTCCCAGTTCCCGGGCCGCCGCCGTTCGATTCTGGCCGTGGCGACGCAGGGAATCTTGAATCGACAGGATTTCCAGGTTTCTCAGCGTTGTTCCCGGCGTTCTTCCCGGGATCTCGTTGGGAATATCCTTCACCAGATGCGAGGGCAGATGGTGGGGCTCGATAGGCCCGCCGCGGGAGAGGACAAACGCATGCTCGATGATATTCTCCAGCTCCCGCACGTTGCCGGGATAGTCGTATTCCAGCAATATCCTCAGCGTGGACTCCGAGCAACCCGAGATATGCTTATTCTGTTGACGGTTGAATTTGGCGATGAAGTGGTCGATCAGAAGCGGGATGTCCTCACGGCGGTCGCGGAGGCGAGGAATCTTCACGTTGATGACGTTGATGCGATAGTAGAGGTCCTCGCGAAAGCTCCCTTTCTGCACCAGATCGTGCAGATCCTTATTGGTGGCCGCGATAACACGGACGTTTGTCTTGACTGGCTCCACGGACCCCAGAGGTTCGAAGGTTCGCTCCTGCAGAACGCGAAGCAGGCGGGTCTGCATGGCGGGAGAAATGTCTCCGATTTCGTCCAGGAAGATGGTTCCTCCGTCGGCCAGGGCAAATCGGCCGGGTTTGTCCTTGCGGGCGTCCGTGAAGGCTCCGGCCTTGTACCCGAAGAGCTCCGACTCCAGGAGGGTGTCCGGCAAGGCGCCGCAATTGATGGCCACGAACCGCTTGTTCTTCCGTCTGGACAGGTTGTGGACCGCCCGGGCAAAAAGTTCCTTGCCGGTACCGGACGCCCCCTCGATCAGCAGAGTACTGTCGCTGGCGGCGAATTCCGGAAGAACCGCGAATATCTTCTGCATCAGGTGGCTTCGTCCGATGATGTCGGCGTAGGAGTACTTGCCGAGAATTTCCTTGCGCAATTCCTCGACCAGGCTCAGGTCACGGAACGTTTCCACTCCGCCGACGACCTGTCCCTTCCGATCGCGAAGCAAGGCGGTGGAGACACTGATGGAAATCTGGCGTCCCTCGCTGTTGACCACATATATCGTCTTATTGACTACCGGAATTCCCGTGGCCATGGTTTGCTTGAGGACACAATTCGTTTCGCAGACGCTGGCCCGAAAAACCTCACAGCAGTTGCGACCGATAGCCTGGTCGCGCGGCACGCCGGTGATCTCCTCCGCCGCTCGATTGAAGGAGATGATCCGCCAGTCCTTGTCCACGGTAAAGACACCGTCGGCAATGGAATCGAGGATAATATCCTGTGTACAGTCTTCTTTCGGACTCTTGGTCATTCCAGAACTCCCAAGGCATGCCGCTAAGCCATGCCAACTTTCAATTATACGATGTCTATTGCAAATAGCAACAGTCATCCTACCCCCAACTCTTGCAATTTGCAATACACAAGACAGCCTTCCATCCGACCTCCCGAAACATAACCACGAACCCTCAAACCACTTACGCGATTTGCCCTCCAATTCAAGCATTTCGGCACACCTCTTGCCATATATATGTTATGAAGATGGCGATGCCGATATGGAAGGGACGTGTGTCACCGGTATTTGACGTAGCCGGGCGACTGGCGATCTGGGACGTGCGGTCCATGACGGACGTCAAGCGGGACGAGGTGTCGATGGGCCTGGACCCGGTGGAGAAGACCAAGCGATTGTCTGATTTGGGCGTCAGCGTACTGGTATGCGGGGCGATCTCGCAGCCTCTGGCCTTGATGATCGAACAGACCGGGATACAGGTGATTGCAAATATCTGCGGGGTGGCGGATCAGATCGCAGAGGCCTACATCGCGGGAAGGCTGTTCGAGCCGGATTATTTGATGCCTGGATGCTGCGGTCGAGGACGACGATTCCGAGGGTGTCGAAGAGGATACAGGAAGGCAATTGATAAGGAAGGAAACAGAGGATGAAAGTGGCCATAACGTCTCAAGGCGAAGACATGAGCAGTGCGGTGGACGGGCGGTTTGGGCGAGCGAAGTACTTTCTTGTGGTGGATACGGAGAGCGGCGAGTTTCGCGTGCACGACAACGCTCAGAATCTTAACCTGCCCCAGGGAGCAGGGATCCAGGCGGGTCAGACGGTGGTTAATCTGGGCGTGGAAGCCGTCATTACCGGTAATGTCGGCCCGAAGGCGTTCAATGTTCTCCGGGCCGGGAACGTTGCGATCTACGTCGGAGCAACGGGAACGGTGCGGGATGTCTTGGCGGATTTCAAGGCGGGAAAACTGAAAGCGGTGGACCAAGCCACCGTGGAAGGCCATTGGTCGTAAGACAAGGAGATCGTCATGCCAGGATTTGATGGAACGGGCCCCCGAGGATTGGGGCCGATGACAGGAGGCGGACGCGGATACTGTATGCTGAAAGTTTCTTCTTGCGTATCCGATTTTGTGCGAGGTTTTACAGGATTACCGGGTAAACCCTTTTTTACAGGAAGGAGTGCGACAATGCCAAGAGGCGATGGAACAGGACCGATGGGCGCGGGTCCGATGACGGGTCGAGGCGCGGGATTCTGTGCGGGATTCAACCGACCGGGGTTTGCGAATCGCCCGGGATTTGGACGGATGGGCGGAGGTGGTCGCGGGTGGCGACACTGGTTCCATGCGACCGGTCTGCCTGGTTGGGCTCGGGCCAACGCGGCAGGTTTTGGCCGACTGGGAGCGGCGGCGCCCACGGCGGAAGATGAACGGGCGGAGCTGGAGCAGGAGTGCAGTCAGGTGGAAGAATACCTCAAGCAACTGCGCCGCCGGGTGGATGAGTTGAAGGCCCAGCCGGGCAAGTAAACGGAAAGGAGCACGTTGATGCCGCGAGGAGATGGAACCGGTCCGATGGGTCTGGGTCCGGGAACTGGTCGAGGTCAAGGACGAGGCTGCGGAGGCGGTCAAGGGCGGCGCCGATTCTGGGATTTTTTCCGGAGGTCACCGCAATTGCCCGTCGCTGCCTGCCGAACGACGGCCCAGGACAAGTCTCTCCTGGCCGTGGTGGATATGAGCTTATGCACTCGTTGCGGCGTGTGCGCAGACACCTGTTCGTTTTCGGCAATTACGATGGAGAACGAGCGGCCGGTTGTCCATCCGTCGGCCTGTGTTGGTTGCGGGGCATGCGAGGCCCAATGTCCCAAGAACGCAATCGCACTAAAGGAAAGATAATCGAGAAATGAGAGTTACCATCGCCAGCGGAAAAGGCGGAACGGGCAAGACGACGGTGGCGAGCAACCTCGCCTGGGTCGCTTCACATCTCGGCATGCGGACAGTCTACCTTGACTGCGACGTGGAGGAGCCGAACGGACATATTTTCCTCAAGCCGACGATTACCGCGAGGGAGTCGGTGGGGATTCCGGTTCCGAAGGTCGACGAACAGAAGTGCACCCACTGCGGACAGTGCGCCAAGATCTGCCGATACAGTGCGATCGTATGCATCAAAGAGACCCTGATCGTCAACCCGCAGATGTGTCACGGTTGCGGCGGATGTTCGCTCGTGTGTCCCGCGGGCGCGATTACGGAAGAAAGCTGGGAGATCGGGGCTGTAGAGCAAGGGAAAAGCGAGTCGATTGATTTTGTTCATGGTGAACTGAAGGTGGGCGTGGCCATGAGTCCGCCGCTGATTCGCGCGGTGAAGAAGCGCTGTCCGCCGGTGGATGTGGCCATTTTCGACTCGCCTCCGGGAACATCTTGTCCGGTGGTGGAAACCGTTCGGGACAGCGACGTCGTGGCGCTGGTGACGGAGCCGACTCCGTTTGGACTGCATGACCTGACGCTCGCGGTGGACATGGTGCGGGAGTTGAAACGCCCGATGGGCGTGGTGATCAATCGGTCAGACATCGGAACGGACGAGGTGGAAACCTATTGCCGAAAGAACAGCATTCCCATTTTCGGTCAGATTCCCAACGATCGCCAGGTCGCCGAGGCCTACTCGAAAGGCCTGCTGATCAGTCAATCGCTGTCCGGTTATGCCGAGATATTCAAGGCAATCCTCACGCAGGTTATGGAGGGCGTCCGCTCATGAAGGAACTTGTAGTCATCAGCGGCAAGGGCGGGACGGGAAAGACATCCCTGGTAGCATCGTTTGCAGCCCTGGCCGGTTCGTCAACCGTGCTGGCGGACTGCGACGTGGATGCGGCCGACCTGCACTTGGTGTGTGAGCCGAAGATCCAGGAGCGTTACGATTTTTACGGCGGGTCGCAGGCGACCATTCGGTCTGGCGAGTGCATCGGGTGCCGCAAATGCGAGCAGACCTGCCGATTCGGCGAGATTTCTTTGGCGGGAGCGGGAAACGACGTGGTTCAGAAGACCTGCGTTGTCGACCCGATCGGTTGCGAGGGATGCGGCGTGTGCCTGCTGGTCTGTCCGACGAACGCGATTGAATTCGGTCCGGTGATCAACGGCGAGTGGTACGTGTCGCACACCCGATTCGGCCCGATGGTCCACGCTCGGCTGGGGATTGCCCAGGAAAATTCAGGGAAGTTGGTCAATTTGGTCCGGTCAAAAGCGAAGGAAATCGCACAGAAG
>CAZLZE010000063.1:0-29610 GCA_964563935.1 uncultured Phycisphaerae bacterium
CACCAAGGAGCCGCCACCTTTTTTCAACTTCCAACTACGCCTGGGACATCATCTACTTGCGTCTTGAAAGTGGCATCGGGATTGGTACCATATTATATATTTTTGTAATAGTTGGAGTTATCGGTGCTGAAGTTTCTCGCATTCAAAGATGAAGGTCTTTTGCAGGAGATGGACGTCAAAGGATCGTACCTGATCGGTCCGGACGACGTTCCGATCAAGAGTCAGATCCGTTTCGCGGACGGTCTGATCACGTGCCAGAAGAATGCGGAGGAAGCTGCGGCGTTGGTGGTGATGTGGGAGATTCCAGACGTCGGTCGTTTTCTGTTGCAGACAACGCGGCTTCCGGATCGTGAGAAGCCGTATATTTTGAATGTGGAGCTTGCGCGATGGCGTTTGATGCGGATCCTTCAGAAGCTGGAGGATTGGGGGTTGTTCGACTATCCGCAGACGCAGAAGATCAGCGAGTTGCTGGAAGGGAGCCGCAAGGCGTTTATCAAGGCGATGCAGAACGAGGGCACTCCGGCGAAGGCGGCGGAGTTCGCGGATCAGTCGCTGCGATTGTCGATGGAGGCGGGCGATGCGTTGGCGCGTTTTCACGCGTTGCGTATGCTGGCACCTCGTCTTCAGAACGGGAATTTCAGCCGGCGGTTGTTCGGGTGCCAGTTAAATCCGGGCTTGTCGGCGGAGCAACTGTCGAATGAGATTCTGGGGACGCTGAATTTCGTTCAAGTGCCGGTGTGTTGGGCGGACCTTCAGCCGACGCGGACGCAGTTCAACCTGGCGTCGCTGGACCGGTGGTTTGAGTTTTTGTTGAAGCGTCGGGTGAGCATCAAGTTGGGGAACGTGATTTCCTTCGCAGAGTCGAATCTTCCGGCGTGGCTTAAGGCGAAGAACGTGGAGTTCGAGCTGATTCGCGACCTGGTGTACGAGTTTTTGACGACGATCGCGAACCGTTACGGGAAGTACCTCCGCAGTTGGACCATTTTGAGCGGGATTCACGCGGATAATCATTTTAACATGAATTTCGAGCAGATACTGGACATCTGTCGGTTGGCGTCACTGCGGGCGAAGCAGTTATGTCCACGGGCGACATCGGTGATCGAGATATCGCAGCCGTGGGGCGAGTATTATGCAAATAATCCGCGGTCGATCCATCCGTATCTGTTTTCGGACATGGTAGCGCAGAGCGGGATCAACTTCGACGCGTTCGCGATCCGTTTGCTGTTCGGACATGCGAAGGATGGGCTGTATTTGCGGGACTTCTTTCAGCTCTCGGCGTTGATCGACCGGTACGCGATTCTGGGCAAGCCGCTGCACATTATTACGGCGGTTCCGTCGCAGCCGACGGAGGAGACAGAGGGGCGAGGTCCGAAGTGGGACGCGGGTTACTGGGAGCATCCGTGGTCGCCGGAAGTGCAGGCGAAGTGGTTTGAGGTGTTCTGCCAGACGGCGTTGAGCAAGCCGCAGGTTGAGTCGATCACGTGGGACGCGTTGTGCGACAACCATTGCAGCCAGGTTCCGTTCAGCGGGCTGTTTTCCAAGACGTGGACGAGCAAGCCGATCTTCGCGACGATCCGGGAGCTTCAGAAGAAGCTGACGGAGTCGCGGGGGGCGGTGCGTGCGGAGGCGGAGTAGTTGTTCGGGGCGGGGAAAGCGTGTCAGTAAGGGCAGGGGGACAAATCGGGAGGCGAATCGGTGGATTCATCACAGGACAGATCACTTCGGCGGTATTACAGCATAGTTGCGACGGTTCTGATGATTGTGATCGTGACTGATCTGGTTTTGATCGGGGTCCGGACGTTCAGCCGGTCGAATGTCACGGTGAGCCAGGTGGAGAAGGGCGTGGGAGCGGTGAAGTTGAATCCCAACACGGCGGAGGCAGAGGATCTGGAGTGCGTTCCGGGGATTGACGGGAAGACGGCGAGGGCGATCGTGGATTATCGTGATGAGTACCGGCGTCGGTTTCCGGGCCGGAGCGTTTTCGGGGCGATTTCGGACATGAGGCGGGTGAAGGGTGTCACCGAGAGGATGCTGACGGAGGCGAGTCCTTTTTTGGTGTTTGGGGATCAGAAATAGCGGTCTGGGAACGGCGGTTTACTTATGGACCTCGGTTTCAGAGGATTGGCCCGTTTTCCGGTCGCCGTCATCTCCCTGAGTGGTGCAGGTTCCCGCCTGGCAGAGGTTTTGTCTTTCGATTTCCATGATTTTCATGACGCGTCGTGCATGACGGCCGCCCTCGAAGGCGGTCTCGAGCCAGACTTCGACGATTCGTCTCATGAGTGCTTCGCCGATGAGGTCGGCGGGCAGGCAGAGGACGTTGGCGTCATTGTGCTGGCGTGACATCTGAGCGGTCAGTTCATCGTGACAGAGGGCGGCGCGGACGCCACAGACCTTATTTGCGGAGATGGAGACGCCGAGACCGGTTCCGCACAGGAGGATGGCGCGTTCGGCTTTGCCCTGGGCGACGGCCCGGGCGACAGGCGCGGCGACATCGGGATAGTCGTAGGATTTCGGGGAGTCTGTCCCAAAATCTTCCACGTCGTACCCAAGCTCCCTGAGCAGGGCGATAATTTTTTCTTTGGCAAGGTAACCACGATGGTCCGAACCAATGGCAATCTTCATCCGACTAATTCCTTCAGGTGCGTCTCAACCAGTCGTTCGATCTGGCGGGCGCAATTCATATATTCCTGTTCCGATCCGCCGATCGGATCGGCAACTCCGGTCTCTGACAAAGATTTTATCCGATTCGACACCCCCGGGACAAGGTCGCAGATAAAATCTTTATGTTCCCGCGACATGACGAAGACGATATCGGAATGGGCGATGAGGGCGGGGGTGACGGGTTGACTGCGGTGTCCGGAAAGGTCGGCGCCGAGTTTTTTCATGGTGGCGACAGCCGATTTGGACGCGGGCATATTCCGGGCAGCGAAGGTACCCGCGCTGAGAATATTGACCTTCAAACGGGGAAGATCGTCGGGTTGGCAGTGGATGAGCCGCGGGAAGATTGTTTTCGCCAGGGCCTGGGCCATAGGCGAGCGACAGGTGTTTCCGGAGCAGACGAAGAGAATGGTATAGGTCATGAGGCGATCGACAGAGGCGGCATCGATGGTGCCTTCTCGGATGACGTCGTAGCCGCAGGGGCGGACCTTGACGATGGTGGAGGCCTTTCCGTATCGAACGGGTCCGGCGTCGAGAATCAGGTCGACCTTGTTGCCAAAGTACTGTTCGACCTGTTGGGCATCAAGCGCGGGCGGTTGGTCCGCGGGGTTGGCAGAGGGTGCGACAACGGGGAAGGGGCAGTTTCGAAGCATCGCCGATGCGACGGGATGGTCCGGGCAGCGGAGCCCGATGCTGTTGTCATAATAAAGGGCGTCGTACAGCTCGCCGAATTGCCGTCGACACTGTCCGACCTGTTCGTCGTTGAGTTCGACGATCAGGGTGAGCGGTCCGGGCCACGCCTTTCGTGCGAGGACCTTTGCGGGCCAAGGAGGACTGGGGATGTATGTCTGGAGACTGTCCGCAGACCCAACATGGAGGGTGTACGGTTTATCGGCCGGTCGGCGTTTGAGTTCGTTGAGTTTGTCGATAGAGCCGGCCTGACCGGGGGCGGCAGCGAGTCCGTAGACGGTCTCGGTGGGAAATGCCACGACGCCGCCTCGGGCTAGAACATCTACTGCCTGAGGGATCCAATCCTTTGTCTGCGTAGTATCGATCTTTGTCATATCTGTGATCATCATTTCCAGAGTTTGTTCACACACGTTTTTGGAATTATAAGGCCTTGGGGGGACAAATTACAGCGGGGACGTGAAAAAGTTGGCAGATCGTCCCTGAGTCGGGCGAGGATGCGGGCTTCTTTCCGACCGGATATAGCGGTTTTTGATAAAAAAGCAGCGTGGCCCACGGTGCTATGGTTTGGCCTTGCGAACGGTAAAGACGATCGCATCGTTTGCAGGCAAATCGCAGAGCAATGCGGTGCCCTGACGCCTGGGTTCGCTGCCGTGGAAGACGGACGCGATTTCCCAACCGGCTTGGAGCGTGAGCTGCGAGTTGACCTGATCGGGCGAATAGTTGATCGCGACGACGACCCTGGTTGCTGCGTCGATGGGATGCTCGGTGAGTCCGACATTGGGCGTGTTCTTCGCGAGGACACGCTGTGAGGGAACGGACTCCGCCACGAGTTTGTAAATCTTCCAGTACGGAAGCTCCACGCTCTTCTGGAAAATACCCGGCGTCTTGGCAAGTTCCATTTCCATGGGGAAGTTGAGGAAGAAGACCTTTCCCTTGCCGTAGGTACAGAGGGAGAAGGCGGGATTGCCGTCGGATTCTCGGCCGAGGACCTGGGCGCGAGTGGGTTTGAGGGTGAGTTTGAGCGGTCCACCGGCGGCGAGAACGGGGTTTCCGTCGATCCCATCCATTATTGCGTCGGCTGGTGCAGTGCGACGTTGGCGGGTTTGGACTTCGAGCCCTGTCAGTTCCTCGAATTCGCTGAAGAAGGCGTCGGCGAAGGAAATATAGAGCGTGGCGCCGTTCCGGACGCGGTTGAGGAGTTCCGCCCATCGGCGTCCCCGAAACGGGGCGGTTGACGACATGGCTGGGACGAGATAGATCGGTGCGTCCTTGAGGGCTTGATCCTCGAACTGCAGCTTGATGTCGATTCCTGCCTGTTTGGCGAGGGTGAAGGCGCTATAGGCAACGGCCCAGTGGTCTTGATTCTCGGTGAGAATGCAGACGGCATCGGTGATGCGTTTGGGCAGGGGCGAGAAGGGAACTTTCTCGATGAACTTCTGGAAATTCCCAAGTTCGGCGAGCGTCGGGCGGTGGGACTTATCGGTCCGAATGAGCCCGAGTTCGCGTTCCATCGAATCCCAGTCGTACGGTGCATGGGTAAGGTGAGCAAGATCGAAGCCGCACCACCAGAGGAGTCCGTGGCACTCGTTTGCCCAGAGGGAGAAGAGGATGGTACGCAGGTAATCGGCGGCGATTTTGTCGCTGCAGAAGTTGGGTCCGAGGGTCCCGACTTCCTCGGCGAATGCGGTTCTGTCTCCGATGTCACCGTACATTCGCGACTCGGCGGTGGCATGAAGGCAGGGGCGGATCGTGTTGACAGGGTCCTGATCGCAATAGGGGGTGAAAATCGGGTACGGGTGGGTGGTCAGTATGTCGGCCAGCTCCGCCTGGTCCTGGATCGTCCACGAACTTTCGGCACCGGGCAACAGGCTGTGCATTCCTGAGATCACGGGCCGAGTGGAATCAGTCGCGCGGATGGCGTGGGTAATCGACGACATCCACACCCATGCCTGATGGCGATTCGCGCTGCCCATGCAGTTGCATTCATTGCCCGGCTCCCAGGCGAGGATGGAATCGGAATTCTTGAATTGTTTGACGAAGTAATTGACGAATCGCACCTGCCACATGATGGAAGCAGGGTCGGTAATGGCGTTCTTGCCGTTGAGAGCGGGTGGAACGAAGAATCGTCCGCTCATCCAGCCGTTGATGAGCGCGACGATGACTTTGAGGTTATGTTTTTGCGCAAGGGTGAGGAATTCACCGAAGCGGCTGATCATTTTGGGATCGATTCCCTTGAGTCCGGCTTCGTCGTCAGGGAAAGGGTTCTCACCATGACGAATTTCCTTGGGATGCCCGCCGCCGGAGTAGATCTGGTGAAGGGGCTGAAAATCGGGCCATAGGGGAAAGACACGGACGACCTTCAATCCTGCCTGGGCGAGGGTCGCAAGGTCGCGGTCGACGACATCGGGCTGCCAGTCGGACCACATACGCGTTCCCGCGTGTGAAGCCCAATAGTTGCATCCGATAATAAAGCCCCTGGGACTCAAAGCGGACATGTTCTGACGCATCGTTGTTCGGTTCTCACTTTCTCAATAAAACACGCCATTTGGAAGGTGTGATTATCCCGAAAATGAACGGGATGTCAAGGGTTGGGCGGGCGGCCAAGGGCTAATTCTGGGGTGTGTTTTTTCCGATGAACACAATGCAGTCTGTAAAGACGCTTTGGAGGTTAGCGATCAGTTATATGACGTTCAGACGGACAACCATTTTGGTGGTGTTGGGGGTGATATTCTCGGTTCCATATCCGACGGAAGCACGCATGATGCCCGTTGACGCAATGTCGTGGGATAATTCGGCGACATTTGGGGAGGCAGTCTGCCTGGATGGGCCATTCGTTCGCTCGACGTCGGGTCACGGTGAGTTTTCGGCTGTTGTCTCCCAGACGGAGAACCGTTCGGAATCTCCACTGGTCGATCCGCTGGTTTTGGTGTTTCTGAGTATGGGGTTACTGATTTTCTTCATCGGTTTGGATCGCCCGCCGGTAAGAGCATCGAATATGCATTTCGTGCGTGGTTGACCGAGTTCGTACGATGGATTGTTTCGCCGAAGACGGCCTGCCTGCGATGAGCCCGCAGAGGAGCATGTTATACTGAGCCAGGAGAGTACGGCATGCCGTGCCCCTGTGCAGGACGATGCGGAGGGGGGGGCAGCAAGCGGTGCCCCTGCACCAGAGAAGAAGAGCGAGACGCACAGCAAATGAAATGGGGCAGCGTGTTGGCTGCCCCTTTGGGTTACTGACGTATGGTGCGGGGTTTAGAACGTGGCATCCTCGACAGTCGTGGGGGTGTAGGCCGTTCGTTTCTGGATATTCTGCGGTCCGAACCAGCTCTGGATGAACTCCTGCTGCTTTGACATGAGGGCGAAGCGAGCGAGGAACGACTTGAACTGCTTGAACTCGTTTGCCAAGGCCGGTTTTTTCTCGATGAACTGGACGGCGTATGCGGTTCGGTCTTTGCTGATGTCGATGGTGGTGCAGGTTCTCTGCCCGCTGGGCTGAGTGGTCGGCTGGGACCAGAGTTTGTCGAAGGCGAGATCGGCGAATTCGGCGGTATCACCCTGGACACTGGAGAGCGACGGGGGAGCCAGTTGCCCGCCGTAGGAGAACTGTCGCCGGGAGAAGGTATCGGAGGTGATCTTCTTCACACCGATCTGCTTGAATATTTTGGCCAGTTCCGGAGTGGGCTTGGCGACGAGGTCTGATAATTTGGCCTTGCCAGCCTTCTGGCAGATCTTCTGAGCGTTCTGCTTGGCGATGGCGAAGGCTTGATTGAGTCGATATTCCTCGATGACCTTTGCTTTGACTTCGTCGAGGGAAGTGGGCGCGTGTGCGGGATCGACTTTGATCACGCGGAAGAGGTAGAGGGCGGTTTCTTTTCCGTCGTCGCCCATCTGCCGAAGGAGGATGGCAGCGTCCTGGAAGGGCTCGAGATAAAGGGTTTCCTGAGCCTTCTGGGGAGGCGGCTGAACCAGGGGTTTGACCTGGAATGCGTATTGGGCGAATTGAACGGGCGGCTGGCCCGGAATGAACGCCGATCCGATGCCGGGAAGCTCAGCCGCTTCCTGAGCGGAGACGAGCGGTGTGCGGTTATAGGTGATCTTTGCGGCGAACTGCTTGGAGGCCTGTTCGGCGAGCTTCTGATAGTCGGAGACTTTCTGGCGAACGCCGGACTTGTCGATGGGGGAGGTTCGCCACTGGTCGGCGGAGCGTCGTTTGACGTCGGTCATGGCCTGGATGGCGATATCATAGGCTTTTTCAGCTTTGAGTTTGTCGACGACCTTGGGCAGGGCCTGTTCCATGGGCATTTCAACCTGGATCGGCGCCTGCTGGGTGGCCGGCTTGGTGGTTCCCTTGGGAGTCGCGGGCTGAGTGGTGATGGTGAACTCCGCACGGTGCAATTCCCAATATTGCTTGGCTCGTTCCTTGCTGATCTTGATGGAGTCTTTGATCGCGTTCATGTCGGCCTTGAGGAACTCGACCTGGACGCGGTCGGGATAGGCAAAGTCTTTTTTGTGCTCGTTGAAATAGGCAGCAAGATCCTTGTCCGAGGGCTGAGGAACCTGCTGGATGAAATTGGCAGCGGGAAGAGCGACGATGTCGGCGACCATACGGTTGTACATGAGCTTGAACATATGCTCGAGTTCAGGCTCGGAGACTTTGACATTGGAGGCGACCATGTCGAAATATCCTTCGACAGCCAGGTAGTTGGCGATGGCCTGTCGGAACCCCTGGAGGGAGATCTGGGCGTTTTTGAGGATGCTGTTTACAAGTTGTGCGGGAATACCGCGCTCGGCGAGTGCGCGATCGACCTGATCGTCGGATACCTGAATGCCCGCGTTACGGGCCTCCCTGACCAGGAGGTAGTAGTAGATCTCTCGCTGGTTCTCGGGGGTGAATTGCATGAAGGCGAGCCAGTTGAAGGGTCGGGCTTCGCGCGGATTCTGGGCGCTGGAGTAAATGGCGCGATTGAGAATATCGAGGACGCCGATTTCGTGGTCAATCTGCTGAATATCGCTGATTCGGATTTTGTCTCCGAAGGCGGTCCCTACGACGCGCTTTCCGGGGGAGGTCTGGAAGACTTCCTTGAGAGTGGTGGGGACGAGGAAGGCGACCATGAGGAAAATCGTGAAGACGACGAGCATCGTCTTGTTATATTTTCGGAAGAACTTCGTGACATTCATCGCCATAGAGATAACTCCTTCAAATCGGTAAAGAATAACCCATTACAGTAATCTTGACCGGGATACATTTGCAAGTCAAAAAGGCCCGGTCCGAGTATAAAATGTTCTAATCAAATGGTTCAAAATTCTATTCCCGCAAATTGAGTTTGGAAATCCCAACTCCTAATATAAATATAATTCGGCGGTCGGTTAGTTAACCTTTAGAGGATGATCGTCGCGGACGGAGTGGTTTTTTGAATCAGGAGAGCGTTTGCCATGGCCACAAAGGTGTTCCCGTTAGAGCCGAGAAGCGTTGGAAAGGTCGAGACGAAGTATCGCCGTATCGCGACGGATATCCCCGTTCCGGAGTCACTACCGATTTTGACGACGTTACGGACATACGAACCGACATGCATGGAAGGCCAGCCGCCGATCGTGTGGGATCACGCAGACCGGTTCAGTGTGTACGACAAGTGGGGAAACAAGTGGCTGGACTTCAGCTCGGGCGTGCTGATCACGAACGCGGGACACTCGCGTAAGAAGGTTGTGGACGCGATCGTTCGCCAGGCCCAGCAGGGGGTGCTGACGACGTACTGCTTCCCGAACGAGGCGCGGGCGGACCTGGTGAAGAAGCTGGTGGAGATCTCGCCGAAGGGGTTGGATCGGTGTTTCCTGCTTTCGACGGGTTCGGAGGCGGACGAATGCGCCATTAAGCTGGCCCGGACGCACGGCGTGAAGGTGGGCGGAGACAAGAAGAATGTGATCGTTTCGTTCGACCGGGCATTCCACGGCCGTACGCTGGGTTCGCAGCAGGCGGGCGGCATTCCGGAACTCAAGACCTGGATTCAGAATTTGGACCCGGGTTTTGTGCAAGTGCCTTTCCCGGATGGGTTTAGGACAAAAGATACGAGTTTTGCCCTGTTTGAAAAGACGCTGGCGGACTTGAAGGTGGACCCGAAGGACATCGCGGGCGTGATTATGGAGACGTATCAGGGCGGCGGAGCGGATTTCGGGCCGCCGGAGTATTTCCAGAATCTCCGCAAGTGGTGCGACAAGTACAAGGTTGTAATGATTTTCGACGAGGTTCAGTCCGGGTTCGGACGTTGCGGGACTATGTGGGGATTCGAGTACTACAAGGTGGTGCCGGATCTGTTTACATGCGGGAAGGGTATTTCCAGCTCGCTGCCGATTTCGGCGGTGATCGGAAAGGCGGATCTGATGAATTTGTACGGGCCGGGGTCGATGACCAGCACGCATACGGGGAACCCGGTGTGCTGTGCGGCGGCGTTGGCGAGCGTGGAGACGATTCTCGAAGAGAATTTGGTGGAGAACTCGGCAAAGGTAGGGGCGGTGATGAACGACGCGTTGGGGAAAGTGAAGAAGAAATACTCCGATCGTCTGGGGTGCTGCCACGGCCGCGGTTTGGTGGCAGGGTTGCAGATGGTGAAGAAGGGCACGGAGACGCCGGACGCGGATTTGGCGTGGAATATCGTGCGAATCTGCATGGAGAAGGGCCTGCTGATGTTTGCGCCGGTGGGATTGGGCGGAGGAACGGTGAAGATCGCTCCGCCGTTGTGCATTACGGAAGAGGCGGTGCTGGAAGGGGTGGGTGTGATTGATGAGGCGATTGCCCAGGCCTTGGCGGAAGAAAAGTAGTCGTTGATCCGAACAGACAATGTTACCCGGGGCGCGAAGCGATTCGTGTCCCGGTTTTTTATACACGGGGGTGATCGACAAGTAGGGCGGAGGACCAGATCAGATGCGTGTAAAGTGGTTGTTACATTTTTGGCGTTGGGGGTAGGACTCTGATTTGGATTTGGTTTTCCATTTTCTGGCCCTCGGGGGTCATGACTTCGACCTTGATGCGGTGTTCCCCGGCGGGGGCGATGGTGGCGAAGAGCATTCGCTTTCCAGGTCCCTGGGCTTGGTCCTGGAGTTGGCCATTGATGAACCATGAGAACTTGTAGTCGCCGTAGTCCTTGTACTTTACGCCGGGCAGACTGGCCAGGAGATTGACGGAGAAGGGAGAGACACCGATTGATCCTGAAGTCTCAATTTCGACGAGCTCAACGCGGCTGACCATTCCCGTATTTCTGGCGAAGAACGCGGCAGCGAGATCGGGGACCCGTTCATGCCCCTTTCCCGGAACGACGTTCCGAGTGACCTTGAACCCGAGGTCGTGGTACCACTGGATGGCCTGCTGCGATTCCCTGCGGATACCGGCGAGGTCGTTTTCGCAGTAGTAGATCATAACGGGGAAATTGCGTTTGGCCATGAGGCGTCCGTTATCGACGTTGAGGAGTTCCTCGGAAAAGCAGCTTCCGCGAGCGCACAGGCCGGCGAAAAGGTCCGGGTGGCGGTTGACGATGTAATGGAGCAGGTAGCCTCCGGAGGACCAACTGGTGGCGAAGATCCGCGATTTATCGATGTTGCAGTGTGTCATGACGTATCGCAGGATGGCGATAACCTCCTGTTCGTCCTTTTTGACGCTGGTGCTGACGTCCTTAAGGGGATACTGCATGAAGAGGTCGGAGTTGAGGAGGACGGGGGCGACGACAACGAGTCCGAACTGGTCGGCCGTGGACTGCCATTCTTTGGCTTGGGCGGGGGCGCTATCGAAGGGTTTCATGCCATGGAGGGTAAGGACGAGCGGCCAACTCTTTTTGGCTGTGTAGCCTGATGGCAGGTAGAGATAGTAGGATCGCCCGCCCTGTGGTTCCTGCATAAGGAACTCGGAACCCCTGCCTGCGGGTTGAGGGACCGCGCAGCCGGTTACAGAGACGAGGATCGCCAGTAGGATCAATCGAAGAGCGGTAAAGACGGTAGAATTGCTGCTCACCACGATTCTATCACCATTCTTGTTACGAGGACAATTTTCCCTGGATCAACTTTTCCGCGTGCGCCAGGGCTTCCGGGAGTTTGGCTGGATTCTTTCCGCCAGCCTGGGCCATTTGATCACGTCCACCGCCACCTCCGTCCACGATTTTGGCAATCTCAGCGATGATTTTACCTGCGGAAAGTCCCTTCTTAATTAAATCATCGGATACGGAAGCCAAAAGCTGTACTTTTTCTCCATCACGGGCGCCGATTACGGTGACGACGGGGTCGGCCTTTTTCTTGAGCCAGTCGATCTGCGAGCGGAGCTTATCAACCGGGGCATTGGGAAGTTCGCCGACGACGACAGTGGCATTGCCGATTTTCTTCGCATCGTCGAGGAGTTTCTGGGTAGCCCCGGTGAGATCGACATTCGCCGGTCCGGATTGAAGCTGTTTCTTGAGCTTGCGGTTGTCTTCGAGCAGGGCAGTAATGCGATCTTTGACCTGATCTACGGGGACTTTCAGCGTCTGGCAGAGATCATCAATAAGATTGTAGCGGTCGAGCAGTAAGGCACGCAGGGCCTTTCCCGTTCGGGCGGTGATCCGTCGAACGCCGGTCTGCAGCGACTCCTCCTTGATGATCTTGAAGTTGGAGATTTGCGAGGTATTGGTGACGTGGGTGCCGCCGCAGAGTTCGGCGGAGAAGGCTCCACCGATATTGCCGGGGTCATCGACGCCGATAGCGAGGACGCGAACGACATCGCCGTATTTTTCACCGAAGAGGGCCGTTACGCCCATGCTGAGGGCTTCGGCGATGGGCATTTCCGTATTGATCACGGGCTGGGCGGTATCGATTTTTTCCACCACCAATTTTTCGACCTGGGCGATTTCCTCGTCGGTCATGGCCTTGGGATGGGTGAAATCGAAGCGGAGATAGTCGTCGGCCACGAGGGATCCCGCCTGTTTGACGTGATCGCCGAGGACCTGTCGAAGGGCCCACTGCATGAGGTGGGTGGCGGTGTGGTTATTTTGGATATTCTGCCTGCGGTCGGCATCGACTTTGAGTTCGAGCTGTTGGCCGACCTTGAATTTTCCGCGGACCAGTTTTCCGCGGTGCAGGACGGTATGATCGTTGGCGCGGAGGGTTTCCTCGACGATGAAGTCGATTTCACCGTCGGAGATGGTTCCGGTGTCTCCGATCTGGCCGCCCTGTTCGGCGTAGAAGCAGGTGCGGTCAAAGACGAGGTCGGCATCGGCGGGGGAATTGAGTTCTCCGGAATCGAACCACTGTCCACCCTTGAGCCAACCGAGAAGCTTGGATCGCATGACGAGGTTGTGGCCGTATTTGGGCTTGTCATCGGTGGCGGGCAGTTTAATGTCGGCGGCGATGGAGACGGCGCTGGCGGCGGATTTATCGGCGGAGCGAGCCCGTTCCCGCTGCTGTTCCATGAGGCGTTCGAATTCTTTCTCGTCGACGGCCAGGCCTCGCTCGCGGGCCATGAGCTGGGTGAGGTCGAGTGGGAATCCGTAGGTATCGTAGAGTTTGAAAGCATCCTCGCCGGGGAAGGTCTTGGCGCCGCTGTTCTGGACCTTGGCGGCGACGAGTTCGAAGATATCGATGCCGCGGTCGAGGGTGCGCCCGAAGGCTTCTTCCTCACCGCGGATGGTGTCGGCAACGAACTGGGCCTTTCCGGAGAGTTCGGGGAAGGCAGAGCCCATGACTTCGATGACTGTGGGTACGAGTTTGTAGATGAAGGGGTCGTGGACGTTGAGTTTGCGTCCGAATCGTGCGGCGCGTCGCAGCAGTCGGCGAAGGACGTATCCGCGTCCCTCGTTGGAGGGCAGGACGCCGTCGGTAATGGCGAAGGTGAGGGTGCGGATATGGTCGGCGATTACGCGGCAGGCGACATCGACGATGTTTTCCGTGTCATCGCTGTCGTAGCGGTCCGGGAGGTGCATTCGCTTCAGGCCATAGTTGCACCCGGTGATTTCCTCGATGTGCTTGATGATGGGCACGAAGAGGTCGGTTCCGTAGTTGGAGAAAACGGCGGGCTTGCCTTCGCGAAGTTCGTTGAGGTGCTTCACGACGGCGCAGGTTCGTTCGAGCCCCATGCCCGTATCGACGTGTTTGGCGGGCAGGGGTTCGAGGTTCCCGTTGGCGTCACGGTTGAACTGGATGAAGACGAGGTTCCAGATTTCCATGACGCGGGAATCGCCGGCATTGACGAGCTTTCCGCCGGATTTATCGGGGGTAAGGTCGATATGAATTTCGCTGCAGGGCCCGCAGGGTCCGGTGTCGGCCATGGCCCAGAAGTTGTCCTTTTTGCCGAACTTTCTGATGTGGGTGGGATCGATATCGGTGACCGTTTTCCATAGTTCGATGGCTTCTTCGTCGGCTTCGAGGCGGTCTTCCTTATCGCCGCCGAAGACGGTGGCGTAGAGACGGTCCTTGGGGAGTCCCCAGACGCGGGTGACGAGGTCCCAGGCCCAGTGGATGGATTCCTTTTTGAAGTAGTCGCCGAAGGACCAGTTACCGAGCATTTCAAAGAAAGTATGGTGATACGTATCGCGTCCGACTTCTTCGAGGTCGTTATGCTTTCCGCTTACGCGGATGCACTTCTGGGTATTGACGGCCCGCTTGTAGGGGCGGGTTCCGATTCCGAGAAAGACGTCCTTGAACTGATTCATTCCCGCATTGGCGAAGAGCAGGGTGGGGTCGTCCTTCAGCACGATGGGCGAGGACGGAACGTTGGTGTGATTCAGCTTTTCGAAGTACTGAATGAACTCGGACCTAATGTTTTTGCTCAACGACATACTATGATCCTTCATCAAGGCGCTGTCAGCACTCAGCCGTCAGCTATCAATCAAGAACCCGGAAGTCGAACACATGTTCGCTTTCGGGCGGTGATGTAAACCCCTCATTTTATCAGCAATTATCTGCCTAATCAACACGAAGGTGAAGAACATTGGTTATTTTTGACCGATCGACGGGGCATAAAAAAACATGGTCTCGCATGGAGCGAAACCATGTCCTGCAAATTGTGGACTGTCCTTTGGTTCCTGATCGGCCGTTAATCGGCGGACGCCTCGTGGACGCCGGAGAGCAGGGCCTCTTCCAGGGCGGCCCGGTGGGTTACGATATCCTGCCGGATCTTTTCCTGCAGTTCCGGGTTCTCGCGAAGGAACTGCTTGACTGTTTCCCGGCCCTGACCGAGCTTGGTGTCGCCGTAGTTGAACCAGGAACCGCTCTTGTCGATCACCTTGGCTTCGACGCCCAGGTCGACGATGTCGCCTTCCGGGGTGATTCCGCGGTCGAACATGATGTCGAATTCGGCGGTTCGGAAGGGTGCGGCGACCTTGTTTTTGACGACTTTGCCGCGTACGCGGTTTCCGATCAGCCGTTCGCCTTCCTTGATGGAACTGATTCGGCGAAGGTCGAGTCGCACGGAACTGTAGAACTTGAGGGCCATTCCTCCGGGGGTCGTTTCCGGATTGCCGTAGGCGATTCCGATCTTCATTCGGAGCTGGTTGATGAAAATCACAGCGGTTTTCGACTTCTGAATGGCTCCGGTGAGTTTTCGCAAGGCCTTGCTCATGAGCCGGGCCTGGACGCCGACGGAGCTATCGCCCATTTCGCCCTTGATTTCCGATTCCGGGATGAGGGCGGCGACGGAGTCGACAACGATGATATCGACGGCATTGGTGCGGACAAGCATCTCAGTGATGTCCAAGGCCTGTTCACCGGTATCGGGCTGCGATACGAGCAGTGCTTCGAGGTTCACTCCCACGCGTTTGGCCCAACTGGGGTCCAGTGCGTGTTCGGCGTCGACAAACGCGGCCACGCCGCCCGCTTTCTGCGCCTGGGCGACGACGGACAAAGCCAGGGTGGTTTTTCCAGAGGCCTCGGGACCGTAGAGTTCGGTAATTCGGCCCTTGGGAATGCCCTGTCCGCCGAGGGCCAGGTCGAGTCCCAGCGAGCCGGTACTGATGCCTTCAATCCCCGCAAGTCCCTCTTCGTCCATTCGCATAATCGCGCCTTTTCCGTAGACCTTGGTGATTTGCTGGAGGGCGTGTTTCAACACTTCTTCTCGTTTTCCATCGCGTTCGGCGGCGGCCTTCTTGCTCTCAGCCTGAGTTGCGTGGGCTTCTTCCGATTTCTGTTTTGCTGCCATGGGTCACTCCTACCAGTATAAAGGATTTTCAAATCTTACTTGTTCAGTCGTGGAAATGCAATTTTGAAATGATTAATGTCCATATCCGGCGTTCAGGGACAAACCTTCCCCCCAAAAGTTTGTCCGAACGCCGTCAAAATGCGTAGTCTGCGTCGGTTGGGGTTTTCAGACAATTTTAGCGCCGCGGACGGGGCAATTCCACTTGGACAGGCACACATTGGTCTGTTACGGCTTGCGTTCGGTGGGGAAGCGGATAGAATTGCTCTGCGATCAAACGCGAATTGAGGAAATGTAATGTCTTTACCCGTAGTAGCTATTGTCGGACGCCCGAATGTGGGCAAGAGCACGATGTTCAACCGCCTTGCGGGGCGGATGATCAGTATTGTTGACGATCGGCCGGGGATTACCCGTGACCGATTGTCGACGTTTTGCCAGGTGGATTCGTACTACTTTGAACTGGTGGATACGGGCGGGTTCGGGGTGGAGGAACTGGATGCGTTGTCGGACCAGGTGGAGCGTCAGATCCAGTTCGCCATCGAGGCTGCGGATCTGATTCTGCTGGTTGTGGACGCTCAGACGGGGATTACCGGGTTGGATTCGAGGCTGGCGCAGATTCTGCGTGCGTCGGGCAAGCCGGTGCTGCTGGTGGCGAACAAGGCGGACAATCCGTCGCTGGAGATTCAGACGGCGGAGTTTCATCGCCTTGGATTCGACGCTCCGTTGTGTTTTTCCGCGATTCACGGCCTGGGGAAGGATGCGTTGTTCGACGCGATCATCGAGCGTTTGCCAAAAGTGGAGATGAGTCCGCCGGAACCGGGGATGAAGCTGGCTTTGGTGGGCGCGCGGAACGTGGGCAAGAGCACGTTCATCAATACGCTGGCGGGCGAGGAACGGGTGATCGTCAGCGAGATGCCGGGCACGACACGGGACGCGATCGACGTGCGTTTTGAGATCGAAGGTGAGACTTTCCTGGCGATCGACACGGCCGGGGTGATGAAGAAGGGCAGGATCAAGGAGAGCGTGGATTTTTACAGCATGCACCGTGCGGAGCGGTCGATTCGCCGGGCTGACGTGGTGCTGCTGATGCTGGACGCGGCGGAGCCGGTGATCCATGTGACCAAGAAGATCGCCGGGTACATTGTGGAGAATTACAAGCCGTGCGTGATCGTGATCAACAAGTGGGATCTGGCGCAGGGCAAGGCGGATATCGAGGATTATCAGAAGTACGTCGAGAAGGTGCTGCCGGGTCTGCCGTATGCCCCGATCAGCCTGACCTGTGCGCAGGATGGGACGAACGTGCGTGCGACGATCCGTCTGGCGCAGAAGCTGTTCCAGCAGGCCAAGACGCGGGTATCGACCGGCGAACTGAATAAGGCGATCGAATACATCCGCAGCGCCAAGCCGCCGAGTTCGGCCAGCATCAAGCGCTACCCGAAATTCTACTACGCGACGCAGATCGACGTCTGCCCGCCGAGCATTGTCATGTTCGTCAACGACGCCGAGTCGTTCGATGTGGAATATCAGCGGTACATCATGAACCGGATGCGGGAGATTCTGCCGTACAAGGAGATTCCGATCCGGCTGATGATCCGGCAGAAGACGGGAAGGGATTAGAAGAAGGCAGATAGTCTGTAGGCAGGTGGGCAGATAGGGGAAGAACCTCCGCGGGGGAACTAGATTTCCACTCGATAACGGTAATAATTCGCCAATTTCCATTGTTCCTCGCTGCGCTCGCCGTAGCGGGAGAGGAACAGGACCACATCGCCGGTCTGGCGGTCCTGGTAGTATTTGAAGTTGGACATTTGTACGCGAGGCGAGTCGCCAGTGCCTCGCTGGTCGATCACGGTGATGGTGTCACGTTTCATGGCGAAGCGGTCTTCATCCACTTCGAGAATTACCAGCGGACTTCGTGGCCAGTTGCCTTTGGCGCGTTCGCCATTGAGGGCAAGGTTGCCGATCCAGTAGAGTCTGCCATTTTTGATGGACCGGAAGATGGCGGACCCGGTGGCGGAGGATTCGATAGGGTCGCCGTCGGTGCATCCGAAGGGTGCGGGTTTGGACCAGGTCTCGCCGTCGTCAGTGGAGAAGAACACCCATTTGTATCCCGGTTTGCCATCCAATGTTGCGTTGTCGCCGCGCCCGACGAGGGCGATTCGTCCGTCCTTGAGTTCGACGACGGTGTTTTCGCTGATGCCGCGGCAGGATGTCTCGATATCGATGACCGCGAGTCCGCCGGCGTGCCATGTGAGGTCTCCGTTCGGTGCGTATTGGCCGATGGCTTGGAAGGCCATGTAGTAGGGCGACCAGAATCCCCGGTGGTGGATCGGTTTTCCGTTTTCGTCGACGCCGGGCTTGCAGACGGGAAAGAGAATTCGGCCGCGAGAGGTTTTTATGGGGT
Organism: uncultured Phycisphaerae bacterium; assembly: GCA_964563935.1. GTDB lineage: Bacteria > Planctomycetota > Phycisphaerae > JAAYCJ01 > JAAYCJ01 > JBAZZQ01. The sequence goes on from CAZLZE010000063.1 coordinate 17,892, forward strand.
GTGTGAAACTCGTCGAGACGCCCTCCGGGTATCCGAGCATCGTCTCGATCGGTTGGCTCCACGTGTTGGTGGTCGGATCGTAAGTTTGGATTTCAAGGACGGAGGGTTGATCGACGTCGAGCTTTTCTTTGGGGTAGAGGAGCTTGCTGACGAGCGTGACGAGCTTGCCGGTGTCGGCGTCGAAGAAGGCGCAGGGCTCCGTATAGCGCATTCGCCCTTCGGGCACCTCTGTACCCTTCAGATGAAGGACGGGCTTGGTCCAGGTCTTTCCGTTATCGTAGCTGAACATGTCCTCGTAGTCGTCGTAGGTGTCGGAGGCATCGACCCATCCGATCCGCTGTATGAGGATGGGTTCGGTCGTGCTGATGTAGGTGACGAATCCGGGAATAATGCTGCGGCCATTGGTTTCGGGGATAAAGATTTCCTTGCTGAGAAGTCTCATGGTCAGGTTCCTCTATTTCCAGGTAATGATATTGGCGTTGCAGTGGCTGTATGCGCCGATGCCTTTGGCGGGGTCGAAATCATACCCGCTCTGGCGATATTCGACGGAAACGCAGACGAGATTATAGGTCTCGCAGGTGTACTCCATGCGATCCTGGTGGCGGTACCGGTTGGAGCCCCAGCCGTGGGTGAAGAGCATGAGGCCGGTTTGAGGTCCGATAGAATCGGGTTCGATGACGAAGGCGGTAATCGGCTTTGGAAATAGGGTATTATCGGCACTGAGATATTTAATGTCGTACGGTCGCATGTGTCGTCTCCTGTCTTTGATCATTATAACGGCGGGATTTACGGTGTGAAGGGTGTTTAACAGGAATGGAACGTAAAGTAATAGTGGACGATGGACAGTCGTGAAGCGCCCCTTGGTTCATTCCGACGACGTTTCCTCCGATATAGGCTGTAAGTCGAGAGTTTGTGCTCAGGTACATATTGGCAGGGGATGGTTATGACTTTGCGACGCAAGACAGCGCAGATCATCGTCCTAACGGGGACAATCACGATCGCAGTGATGTACATTCTTGCCTCCACGATTATGATGACGAGTTTCTCGGAGGTGGAGAAGAGGAACGTTTGTAGGGACATCGATCGGGTCAGCAATGCAATTGCGGAGAACCTGACGAATTTGAAGGCGTCAAGCGCAGACTACGCGCATTGGGATGATGCCTACAATTTTATCCAGGACCGGAATGAGAGTTTTGCGAAGTCCAGTCTTTCCCGATGCTTCACCAGCCTTCGGCTGAACCTGGTCGCATTTCTGGATACCTCGGGTGAGGTGGCTTTCTGTCAGAGCTATGGCTGGCGTTCAGATTCGCCGGTCGCGCCGGCGGCGGACATCAAGTCAATTGTCGGTATGGACAGCCCACTGTTCCGCCACGAGAAGGACATTTCCGGCAGGAGCGGGATAGTACTGCTCTCCAACGGACCCATGCTGGTGGCCTCGGAGGCGATTCTGAACAGCAAGAAGCAGGGTCCGGTTCGAGGGACAGTAATATTCGGTCGTTCGCTGGACGCCGACGAAATTCAGCGATTGTCGGAAATTCTTCACCTCAATGTGGGGATCGTTCCGATCAATGACATGGACATGGACCCGGAGTACCAGTTGGCGAAATCAGAGCTGTCCACGGGAGGAACGTACGCCGTATTTTCGCGGGATGAGGATACGATCCTGGGCTATCAAGTACTGTCGGACATCTATGGTCAACCGTGCCTGTTGGTGCGGGTTGAACTTCCCCGTGAGGTGTATAAGCAAGGTTTGACCAGCCGGCGGAATCTCGTGATGTCATTGTTTGGGGTGGGACTGGTTTTCGGGGTGGTGATCATCGGTCTGTTGGAAAAATCGGTTCTCTGGCGTCTGCTTCGCCTGAGCCGAGAGATTACGTTGCTGAGCGAGAAGAAGGATCTTTCATCGCGGGTGACGGTGGATGGAAGCGACGAACTGGCGAACCTGGCGGACCATATCAACGAGATGCTGGCGTCCCTGGAGCAGTCGCACCAAGAGTTGCGCGACAGCGAGGCGCGGTACCACGCGGTGATCGACCAGTCGAACGATGCGATATATCTTCGCGAGGCGAGGGATTTACGGCTTCTCGAGGCGAACGGCGCGTTTCGGAGGTTGTTGGGATATGAGGCGGAGGAAATTGCCGGGTTGACGATAGGCGACTTTGTCGTGCTGTCTCCGGAGGAGCTGATGGCGAATAACGAAGCCATTCTCTCCAGTGAACGCCCGCTGACGGGTGAACGGCAATACAAACGCAAGGACGGATCGATAATTGACGTGGAAGTGGGCGCGACGTCGGTAACGGTGGCCGGTCGTCGCGTGGTGTGCGTGGTGGCGAGGGACATTACGGAGCGGAAGCGTGCGGAAGAAGCCCTTCGTCGAGCGCATGAAGAACTGGAGATGCGGGTCAAAGAGCGGACGATGGAGTTGGCGGAAGCGAACGAGACGCTTCACGCGGAGATTGCTGAGCGTGTTCAGGCGGAGAAAGAGCTGCGGAAGGCGAAGGAGGCGGCGGAGGCGGCGACCCGGGCAAAATCCGAGTTTCTGACGAATATGAGTCACGAGATCCGCACTCCGATGAACGGGATCATCGGAATGGCGGAACTGGCCTTGGGTACCGATCTGAGCGACCAACAGCGAGAATACCTGGGACTGGTGAAGCAGTCGGCGGATTCGTTGCTGAGTATTCTGAACGATATTCTGGACTATTCGAGGATTGAATCGGGGAAACTGGAACTGCGCAAGGTCGATTTCAGCTTGTCCGAGTGTATCAGCAGTGCCGTGAAGCCATGGGCGCTGAAGGCCCATGAAAAGGGCGTGGAAGTAATGTACCACATTCAGCCGGGAGTTCCGGATGCGCTGATCGGCGACCGGGATCGCATAAAGCAGATCATCATGAACCTTGTAGGCAACGCGGTCAAATTCACCGAGTCAGGTGAAGTATCGATATGGGTTGAGCCGTTGGACGTCTTCGACAATCGCATAGACATCTGCGTGGCAGTGGCAGATACGGGGATCGGAATTCCCGAGGGCAAACAGGAACAGATCTTCGAAGCATTCTCGCAGGTGGATTCATCAAGCACGCGTCGCTACGGCGGGACGGGCATGGGATTAGCGATCAGTTCACGACTTATTGAACTGATGGGAGGGCGAATCGAGATGGAAAGCCCGAATTCGCGGTCTGAGGTGGGACCCGGTGGACCGGGAAGCGTCTTCCGAGTGAGTATTCCATTGCAGATTCGGGAGCAAGCCTCACCGTGCGCCATGACCAGCGAGTATCCGGAACTTAGAGACCTGCCCGTGCTTGTAGTATCGGCAAACGCGACTCAGCGACGAATCCTGGGGGAGATGTTGTCGAGTTTGGGGGCCAGACCGACGGTGGTTGAGGGGAGCAAGGAGGCCATTGGTCTGGCAGAGTCTTGGGAGGGCGCGGGCGAAAGCTTTTCGCTGGCGATTGTAGATATGGACATGAGGCATGGAAGCGAGGCATCGCTCGTCAGGAGCCTGAAAAAGCGAATAGGCGGAGGCAATCTGCCGATTCTCCTGCTGACCTCGGTGGCCAGATCGGCGGATGATTTGCTTGTTCGTGAGGGGATTGTCTCCAGTTGGCTTGCCAAACCGTTCGGTATTCGCGAATTGGCGGAGTCGTGTGGAAGGAGCGTGAAGGAATCGAAAGTGGGCAGTTCTGACCATGATTCCGCAGATCCCGCCGGGAGCGAGATGTCGTTGCGGGTGCTTGTGGCGGAGAGCGACATGATCGCGGGGAAGATGATGGCCAAGACGCTGCGACGACTGGGACATCGGGTCACTCTGGCGACCTGTATGGAAGACATGCTCAGTCTGGCCAGACAGGAGACGTTTGAACTGGTATTTATCGATACGCAGATGCCCGGTCTGGACTTGGCTGATGCGGCAGCGACTATTCGTCGCAAAGCTCAGGGTCAGCCCATCACGCTGGTTGCGATGACGGAGAACGGTTCCGAGGTGGAGCGGGATCGCTACATGGAGTCAGGGATGGATGACGTGCTCAGCAAGCCGTTCGAGGTTCGCAGCCTGTCCGTGATCGTCGATTCGGTCGTGAACTACCTGGCGTTGTCTTAGTGTTCGGTCCGACATCAGGGGATAACGCATCCCGACCATCACCGTGAATGCTGGCGGGCTTGCGGAAGAGAACCGGCTTTTTGTTGATTTTCCCGGTCGCGATCGTTAAGCTGTCCTAGAATTTTGGTGGCTGTTTAACAAATAAAAAAGAGGATCCGAGCTCGCCGGTACCCGGACCCTCCAAGCCAGGCTGTTCCGCTCTTTCGAGCAGTCGTCTACAGCCTCGTCTGTAATATCGTCCAAAATACCGGCGAGCTTTAATCCCGAGCGAAGAGAACGATGAAAGACACAGAGGACAAGATGGTAGCGCGACTCGCACTGGAAGACGGGACGATTTTTACGGGTTCGGCGTTCGGTTGGACGGAGTCCAAGGGGGGAGAAGTCGTATTCAACACCTCGATGACGGGGTATCAGGAAATCCTTACGGATCCCTCGTACGCGGGTCAGATCGTTGTGATGACATACCCGCTAATCGGAAACTACGGCGTGAACCCTGAAGACGTTGAATCACATCGGCCCTGGGTCGAGGGATTCATCGTAAAGGAGCTATCGCCGCTCTCCAGTAACTTCCGGGCGGACAAGACGCTCGATCAATATTTGGCTGACAATCATATCATCGGCTTGACGGGAGTCGATACTCGAGCGATTACCCGAAAATTGCGTGTTCAGGGGGCGATGAACGGATATCTGACGACGGAATCGATTTCGGATGAGGAATTAATGCAGCGTGTGCTTGCTCTTCCGAGCATGAAGGGGGCGGACCTGGTGCAGAAGGTCATGCCGAGTAAGGCATATGACTGGAAGAAGGGATTCGATTGTCCGTTTGCGTTCGACAGCCGCGAGAAGAGCAGTTCGTGCCGGATCGTGGCGATTGACTGCGGGGCCAAACAGAACATTCTGCGGCATCTGGTCGATGTCGGGTGCGACGTGATCGTCGTCCCTGCGTCCGCTACATCTGAGGAAATCATGAGTTATAATCCGACCGGACTGTTTGTTTCGAACGGTCCGGGTGACCCGGAGCCGGTGACATACGTACAGAAGGCGCTCCGCGAGCTTGTCGGAAAGCTTCCGATGTTCGGGATCTGCCTTGGGCACCAACTCCTGGCGTTGGCGTTGGGCGCAAAAACGTACAAACTGAAGTTCGGCCATCGGGGGGCGAATCAGCCGGTACAAAACACACTCACCGGACGAGTTGAGATTACTTCCCAGAATCATGGCTTTGCCGTCGATATCGACTCGATGGCGAAGGCCAATATCAAACTGACGCACGTGAACCTCAATGACAATACCGTTGAGGGTTTCGTCCACAACGAATTGCCCATCCTGGCGGTGCAGTACCACCCGGAGGCCTCGCCGGGGCCACACGACGCGAGCTATCTCTTTGACCTGTTCATGGAGATGATAAAGACCAACAAGCCGCCGACCGCTGAGCAGTTGGCACTGGTTCAGCGATAGGCAGCGAGTTGGTCCGGTTCTCAGGTTGCGTTGTCTGAAGGTAGCTCCCTGTACTGAAAGACTTCCTCAATTTTGGCGTTAAATGCGGCGGCGATTCGGAAAGCCAGTAGCAGGGAAGGCGTATATTTTCCCGACTCGATCGCGATGATTGTCTGGCGGGTGACTCCGGTGCGGACCGCCAACTCCTGCTGGGTCATCTCGCCGTGGTCAAACCGTAAACGGCGTATCAGATTTTTCAACTCATATACCGGCGTCATCGGTTCTCCTCCCATACAGAACGATTGTGGCAAGGGCGTGACTGAAGAATAGAATCATCCCACCGATGCCGACAATCTCGGGCAGAAGGTTAATGGAGACAGTGGTCTGTCCCTGGTGGCGTAAAATCGCCCAGAAGATCATGCAGGAGAGAACGAACCACAGGTAGGACGCCATCGCTCCCGCCAGAGCCGCTTTCCGGTTGATGACATTATCCCGTTCATCGAATGCCACTTCGCCAGGTCGGCGCTTTTCGCGGAACAGGAAGGGGCTCAAGCCTACAAAGGCGAATAGCGCGAACCCCGGCAAGGCCTTGGCTGTACCAAGGACCGTCGCCAGTACTCCAACGGTGAGAAAACTGGCCAGGGAGACAACGACAATGTACCACGCGATTTTCAGTTGTCTTGGCATGGATAACTCCTCATTTGTAAAATGGTAATCTATACATGACCTAAGGTAATGTATAGATTACATTAAGTCAAGGATAAAATACCTGTGTTTTTTCAAGAAAGTGTATGACCTGAGAGATCTCTTGATAGGCAGCCTGATCATTGAATTAGCATAGCATCGCCGTAGCTGTAGAAGCGATATCGTTCGCGGATGGCGTGGTGGTAGGCTTGGAGGGCGAAGTCTTTTCCCGCGAGGGCGAAGATCATGGCCAGGAGCGTGGTTCGCGGCAGGTGGAAATTGGTCACGAGGTGATCGACAATCTTGAATTGGTAGGGGGGATAGATGAAGATGTTCGTCCAGCCTTCGCTTTGCTGAACTCCGTCCGCTGATGCCGCTGTTTCCAGGACGCGCACGCTGGTTGTTCCCACGGCCACGATTTTGTTTCCCGCGGCGTGCGCGGTGTTGATCGTCTGGGCTGCGTCCTGACCGATACGGTACCACTCGCTATGCATCTGATGCTGTTCAAGTTCTTCGGCGACCACGGGCTCAAATGTTCCCAGGCCGACGTGCAGGGTAACGGTTACGACGTTCACACCCATGGTCCTGATCTTCGACAGGAGTTCAGGCGTGAAATGCAGTCCCGCGGTGGGGGCGGCGACGGCGCCGGGAAGGCGGCCGAACACGGTCTGGTAACGCTGCCGATCCTCGGCAGATGCCTGACCGTGGTGAATGTACGGCGGAAGCGGGACCTGTCCAAATTGTTCGAGGAAATCCACCGCTGATAATGAGCCATCGGTCCGAACCTCAAACGTCTTGGGCGAGAGCCTTTCACCAACGGAAAACTTTGCCTCGCCCTCCGCGGGGCGGAGCTCGGTGCCCGTCTTGAGCTTGGCCATGCCTTTGAACATCATCTCCCATCGCCCGGGCGACAGTTCGCGTAGAAAAAGCCCCTCGACCTTTCCACCCGTGGGCTTGGAGAGCTGGATGCGGGCGGGGATGACTTTGGTATCGTTGACGACGAGCACGTCGCCTGCCTGGAGGTATTCAGGCAGATCGTAAAAGTGGCGATCGGTGAGGGAGTGCGTCTTGCGGTCGGCCACGAGCAGACGGGAATGGTCCCGGGGCTCCATCGCCTTCTGGGCGATCAAGGCGTCGGGCAGATTGTAGTCGAGTTCTGTAATCTTCATACCAGTTGGGATATTGTAGCGAGGTGGCGGATTGAAGGCCAGCCCAGGGGGATCGAAATTGATAGGACAGTGAAAGGGGAAAGATATTGTTGACATTACCCGGTTAATCTTGTAATATGTGGGCATGGCGAAGTTCGGAAACATTAAAGGTGGACCGGGTCTGACGATGCGTGAGGTAGCTCGTCTGGCGGGGGTGTCGCACCCGGTGGTATCGGCGGTACTGAACGAGAACTTCAAGTCGGTGAAGGTTTCTGAAAAAACGCGTGAGCGAGTGCTCCGCGTTGTTCGCGAGTGCGGGTATTATCCCAATGCCGTCGGGCGGGCGCTCTCGACCCGTCGCACAGGCCATATCGGATTCATTCTGTCAGACACGATCGCCGACGGACTGGCCAATGTGTATTACGCCAATTGCCTCGCCGGGATTGAAGATGCCTGCCGGCGGCGCGGCTACAGCTTGAATATCAGTCTATATAATCTCTCGAATATCGACTCGTTTGTCTTTCCGCCGAAGGTGGGACAGCGGGCTGTGGACGGACTCATCCTGGGCGACTGCATCGAGGCGGCGGTACTGACCAAATTCCGCGAGTTTGGTCTCCCGTTCGTATGTATCGGGGATGATGTAGAGGTGAAGCAGGAGATTCCGGCCGTTGTGAGCGACTGTATCGGGCATACGATGATGTGTTTCCGGTATCTGGCCAAGCTTGGTCACCGGTGCATCGGTTACCACTCGCCTGTTCGTCGCCGGGCCTTGGAGTTTGCAGATGTGTACGTTCGAATGGCGGCCGAGGATCCGGAGTTGGCCGGCTGCAGTATCAAAGTCCTGACGACCTCGCAGCGGGGCGCGGATTACGATTGTGCCAAGCCGGTTCTGACGTCCTGGCTGACCATGCGCCCGGCAGACCGTCCCACTGCCATTTTTGCGAACTACCAGATTGTCCTCGCGCTTCTGAAGGAGATGCATAAGCACGGTCTGGAGTGTCCGCGGGATATCAGCCTGATCAGCGGGTTGGACACGAAGTTTTGCGAGCTGACCGAACCGGCGATTACGTGCGTGCGGCAGGACATGGCGGGACTGGGACGCATGGCGGCGAGGTTGCTGTTGGATCATGTGGAAGGCGTGCGGGAGCTGGAGCCGCGAACGTATACGCACGAGTCCGCGGGGATACTAATGGAGCGGGAGTCGGTAAGAAGAATTTCGGATGTGTGATTTCGAATTTCGGATTTGAAGAAGGAGACGATCATGAGAACGACTCAGAAACCGGCGAAGCTCTCCGCAATTCGATATTCGAAGTGTTTTACGTTGATCGAGCTTCTCGTCGTCGTGGCGATTATTGCCGTGCTCGTGGCCCTGCTTCTGCCCGCCGTCAATCAGGCCCGCCAGCGGGCGAGGGACGTGGCGTGCATGAGTAACCTCAAGCAGCTGCATATGGCCACACGAATGTATCTTGATCAGTTCAACGAGCAATTCACCACGCCGTTTGATCCGTCGAGCAACTACGGATGGACCGCGATGACGCTGGTTGCGAAAGCGGCGGACCTGAAAAACGGCGACCCCGCTTCCAGTTCGTACGGTCCCTATCATCCGTTCAATTACAGCACGGGCCATGCAAGCGGGATCTTCCGGTGCCCTGCATCCAAAGCTTACACCTCGCCCCCGTGGCCCGACGGACGATCCGACGGATGGCTTGGCGTGTCCTGGCCCTGGATCGGCGAGAGCTACAGTTGGAACGGCGCCGTGAGTATTCCGCCCTGGGGAAGCGAGGATCCGTACAACAGGTACCTCGGCGGTGCGACCAGCAAGATCGATCGTCCGGGTCGTACCATCATGTGGATGGATCATCTCGATGCGATTCACAGCCTGGCCCCGTGGTGGTGGGGGCGATATGACCTGGAACGCCATCGGGCTGGATTCAATATCCTCTGGTGGGACGGAAGTGTCAGTTGGATGGACCGCAGTGAACTTCCCGGACAGGACGGAACGTGGGAACCGGGATTCTGGCTGTGGTATCGGTATGGTATAACCTGGTAGACGGAGAACCCCTGCAATGATGCAATTTCGGCGGAGAATGTCGGTCCTTGTTTTTTTCTGTCTGCTGTCAGTAAACGCGATGAGCTTGGCCCAAAAGCCCCTGCTGACGGTCGATTTCAATTCGTCGACGTGGTCGGAGCTCATGAGCGTTCACGGTGGTAAGGTTAAGGTGGCAAACGGGGCGGCGATCCTGTCGCCCGACGCTACGCTCGAGTCGCCCTCGTTTCCGTACCAACAGGGAACGAGGATCCTCGTGAGCGTTCAGGCCCGGTGCACAGGCGTCAAGCCCGGCAATGCCGGATACAAGATCGGCTGGGCGACCGTTACCGGTTACGATGCGGGCAACCAGGGCGTCAATCATCACGACATCCTCCTCATTCAGGGTGATCAGCCGTGGAAAACCTATTCCGGCGAGTTCACGTTCAGTTCCCAGGTACGGAGCTTCCGCGTTCACCTCAATCACGCCGGGTCCGCGGGTACGGTCCTCTACAAGAACCTGGAGATTGCGATAAAGGATCCTGCCGCTGAGGATTTGATCGGCGATTTCGGCTTCGAAGGAACTCTGAACGCCGACCACTGGTACTTCGTCAAGAGCGGGACGGACTGGGACAATTTCAAGACGTGGGTGCCGCCCGGTGAGGCGATGAGCGACTCGAAGATCAAGGTCAACGGAAAATGCGCCTTGAAACTCACCGATACGTTCACCGTGGTCAGCAAGGCGTTTCCGTATCACGGAGAGAAGTTGATCCTCTCCGCGTGGATTCGCACGGACAAGGTGACGAAGGGAAATGCACCCTGGGGCGGAGGAGGGATTCAATTCGTCGGACTTGGCGCCGACGGCAAGCACTTTTGCCATCACGACCCGGGCCCGGGTATCCTGACCGGTACGAACGGTTGGCGATTTATCTGCGGGGAATATTCCTTTCCCGTCCTTGTGAAGAACGTTCAGGTCTGGATTCGCATGTTCGAAGGGGCGACGGGGACGACGTGGTTCGACGACGTGCGGCTGCAGCGGGTCCCATTGGCCAATGTTATTCCGTTTGACGCTCAGAAGGCGTCCGTGACTGTGGATGCCGGTGCCGTCGGGCCCGTGATCAATAATCGTGTCTGGGCCGGGATCGATACAGGCGTTACCATGGGTTGGTGGCTGCGCGACGACGTGCGACAGATCATGCCGCTCCTCAAGAAGGCCGGTTTCGAGCTGATTCGCAATCACGAGATCATCAACGGGACCGCACCATACGTCCGTGACGACGAAAAGGGCAATCCTGTCTACGATTGGACGAAATTTGACAGTATTCACGATCTATACGTCAAAAACGGCATGATTCCCATCGAGACGATCGAGACGACCCCCGAGGCATTGGACAAACCCGGCGTACCCCGCCCAAGCTACAACAACACCGGCGCACCGAAGGATATGGTCAAGTGGGGCAAGTTCATCGAGGACATGTTTGAACATGTCGTTCAGCGCTACGGCAAGGCCGAAGCGGAAAAGTGGTTCTGGGAAGTGTGGAACGAACCTGGCTTTCCCAGCGGGTACTATACGGGAACGCGTGAGGAATTCGCCGAGATCGCCGCGCAGATATACCTGGCTGCCGGGCGAGTGGAAAAGCGACATGGAATCGACCTCAAGATCGGCCTGGCCAGCGGCTCGAACGAGGCCAACGAGGTCATGCTTCCCCGCCTTCAAAAGTTGGGACTGCTGAATCAGGTGGACCACTATTCGACGCACATTTACGCGGGCGGTTCGTCGTCTATTCGCCAGTTTCGCGAGTGGCTCGACGGTATGCGTGATTATCAGAAGCGTTTTCCGGCCATGAAGAAGTACATGATCGGTTGTACGGAATGGAACTGCAATTCGATGCCCAGCCCGCTCTTTGAAGTGCCCTGGAACGCCTCTTTCGCCGTCAAGGCGGTGAAGATCATGCTCGACGCCGGACTCGACTACGCCACCTACTTCGGCATGGTCGATCATCCGGAAATTCCCCGTCCGCCCGCGCTCTTCCTCGGCGATAATATGGGCATGTTCACCCGCTTCGATATCCCCGTCCCGAAGCCCGTCTACAACGCGTTTGTCTTTCTGAACGAACTCAAGGGCGGAAAGCGCCTGGGATTCGCGAGTTCGAACGATCCGATTGATGGTATTGCCGTCGTCATGCCAGATCAGTCCATTCGGATCGTCCTGACGAACTACGATGAGGATATTTCTCGTCAGCCGTACTCGACTCATACGACCATCACAATCCAATCGCCGCCGGGCAAAGCCTATCGGTGCGTCCGCCTCTGGGCCGCCGACGACAAGTA
>CAZLZE010000064.1:0-29351 GCA_964563935.1 uncultured Phycisphaerae bacterium
ACTCCGAGCCGCCCTAACCGAGGAATTGGTGGAGGAAAACTGGGGATGAGTCAGGCCATCCCCGGGTTGAAAATGGCCCACTTGCGGATTATGATAAAATAATGGAACAGCAGACGATGAACCGTTCCCCGAGCGGAACGTAGAAAATAGAGTGGAGACATAGCTGAATTGGCGATGAGTTGCGATGAGTAAGTGCCTCTGGTGTTTTATCTTGGCTGGGTTGGCGTTCTGTATCCTCCTTCCCCTTGGTGCGGAGGCGACGCGCTACTTCGCCTATCGACGCCGGCGAGCCAGGTTCGCGTCTCGCCCCAATCTCTCATTCGATGAATGGTACGCCGCGTTCTACGGAAAGGCTGGACCAAGCCGCGCCCTCGCCCGCCGAATCTGCGAGGAAATCGCTCGCGAAGTCGGCGTCGAACCCACGCAGATATTTCCCACCGATCGATTTGACGATGGTTTCATCTACAAGGAATGGTGGGCATACCAGGGAAACGAAGTCGAAGCCATCTACTCCCGCATCGCGCGTTTCCTCGAACGACAACGCGCCGTTGTGCCCCAGGATTTCGCCCCTGGAACAGTCGAAGAAATGATCGCCCAAGCCGAAACCATCCTCATCAAAGTCAAAGAAGCAAGTTCCTAGCGTTCGTTGTACGCCGGGTGAAAAAAGCTTCCGACTGTCACGTCTTCAAAAACTCCGCCACTTCGTCCGTCCGTGGAAGCGACGGCTGAGCGCCTGCCCGCGTAACGGAGATCGCTGCCGCCGCATGGGCATATCGAATGGCGTCATCCATCGCCTTGCCGTTCGCCAATGCCACCGCCAACGCCCCGCAGAATCCATCGCCCGCCGCCACGCAATCCACTGCCTGTACGCGGAACCCAGGACTGCGGCGCATCGGGGCCGAACCCGCCCCAAGCAGCGCACCTTCCTTGCCCAGCGTGATGATCACCGTTCGCACCCCGCGACCAAGCAGCGCCTTCGCCGCCGACTCCGGCGACTTCTCGCCCGTCAACAACTCCGCCTCGGTCTCGTTCGGAATGAGGATATCCACCCATTGATAAAGCTCCTCCGGCAGACCCGACGATGGGGCCGGCGCCGGGTTCAAGATGACCGTCGCGCCCGCCTCACGACCCAACTTGGCCGCCGCCACGACCGTATCAATCGGTGTCTCCAACTGAAGAACCACCGCCTTGGCCCCGGAGAACGCCGGCTTCGCAGCCGCTATGTCCGACGGTGTAAGCCGGTTGTTGCTCCCGGGCGCCACCGCGATGATGTTCTGTCCGCCCGGACCTACCACGATCAACGCTACTCCGCTCGGCGAGCCTCCGTCCTGAAGCACAAACCGCGTATCCAAGCCCTCGGCCCGGAAGTTCGCCAGCGACTGCTGACCGAACATGTCAGTTCCGATCTTGGCGATGAACGTCACCTGCGCCCCAAGCCTTGCCGCCGCAACCGCCTGGTTCGCACCTTTACCGCCCGCTGCGACCATCAGGTCCTTTCCCAGAACCGTTTCACCCGGAAGTGGCAGGCGATCCGACTGAACCACCATGTCTGTGTTCGATGACCCGACAACGACAATTCTCGGCTGGTCCATGGCGTCCTCTTATCCCATCAAAAAATCGACTTGGGCGGCGTTCACCTTCGGCAGCACGTTCTTGTCGATGTCCGCGTCGTTCGCCGGCGACGCCACCCCGTCAAACAGGAACCAATGTTCCACGTGTTCCACCATCTGGTCCGGTTCCAGCTTCACCAACGGCGCCACCGTCTCCACTTCCAGCATGTCGGCGTTCGTGAACGTCTCCACCGAACACCCGAAGTCCGGATACGTCGCACCTTGGATATATTTGAACTTCTTGACGAACAGGTGATTGTGATTCGCATACGCCATCCACCCGTCCGTGTCCATCAGACCGATCTTCTGCGGCTTCGACGCCTTGGGATCCTGACTCAGCATGATATACTTCGTGCCCCACGTCCAGCGACGGTCTGCCATGTCCGTATACGCCCAGATCGCCATCAGGCTCGTCGCCAGAAGTTCGCCTTCGTGCGATCCGCGCGGCGGCAGGGGAATGATCACCTTTCCGCCTTGAGCCATCACCGTCAGCGCCCACGGCGCCAGTTCGATCGCCCACAGATTCTTGTTCCGTAAACGATGACGAACCGTTACGTGCGAGTCATTCGCCGAAAGCGTAATGTCGATCTCCTTCTGAATCCCCGTCGTCGTCTCCAGCGGCGGAATCAGCCGCACGCCCTGCGAAAGCGACTCGGCCTTGACCAGAAAATTGTCCGGAAAATAACTTCGCGGCTTGGCCTCCGGCGAATGCCACAACCGATGCCCGCCGTACAACTGCCACTCATCCCCGCCCGTCTTGCCCAGTGTCTCCGCATACTCTTTGAATTCGTTCTCCTGACCCACCAGCCCGTATCGAATCACCCGCGGACCAACGTCCGTCGTGACGATGAGATCCACCACCTTGTTCGACAACCGATAGCAGTTCGGCCAACCTTTGTACTCGATTTTCTCCATGATCTTTCTCCTTCGTGTCGTAGCGTGGGCCTTGGCCCACCAGTTTCCTTACGTCATCATTTCCTGTATCAACCCGGGGCAAATCTTCCGGAATCGCTCCGCGGTGCTCAAATCGAACAATGTCTCCCCGATCTGTCGCATGGCCAACACCGAGTTGATCCATGCGTTCGTCCATCCGCTTTCCACGCACCACGCAGCCCATCCGAGGTCCGACGAACTTGCCCAGTATTCCCACAAATCGTAATCGAATCCCCGCATCCATGCCCCGTCCAGGTACGGCTGCGCGGCCGACCGAATCTGAATCCGGCAGAAGAAATCCGCCATCCGATCTTCCGCGTCCTTGATCCGCTTGTCGCCGATAGCTCCAGCGGCTTCATGCAACCCGAGAAACGCAAAGTTCATCGTGTACAGCAGATCGCAGGCCGGATCGCCATTGTCCTGAATCAGCGACGATTCATTCGTCCCGTACGCCTCGTTCGATCGCGGAGATGGGTAACTCCCGTTTTCGATCGGACCCATCATCTCCCGAATCGCACCGCACGGCTGCATCTGCGCCAGAAGGTCTGTCATAATTCGATCCAGCCAGTGTCGATGCTCCGCCGTGTCCTCCACCCGAATCAAAAACGCCAGCGGAAGCAGCATTCTCGCCATTTCCTGGGTTATCCCGTTCGTCCATCGCCAATTCGGGTACTTGTCCATCGTCAGTCGGATAGCAATTGTCGACTTCTTCAAAAACTCCTCATATCCGGTCATCGCGTACGCCCACAGGTAGCATGCCCACGGGTACGCCTGATAGTGGGGGGCGAAATGAGTGAACTCATGGTCGCGATAGTATCGCCAGTCCTTGCCGTCCTGGAAATGATGCGGATACTTCAGCGACGACTCCCGAAAGCCCTGCGGACCCGTCGTCCGCAAGTTCGCCAGCAGACACCTCAACACGTGAACGTCCCACCGATCATTCTCCAGCAGCCGTCCCGCGGTCAGGGTCGGAAGGATTACCCGGGCGTTGTCGTCCCCATAGAAAATGGGCAGACGCTCAGCCCAGTTATTCAGACCATACACGGGGCTCTTCGGATCATCCTGACGGAAGTCGGGGCTGGACCAGACGTAATCGAAGACCTGGCCGGCCAGTTGGCGACTATCCGGGTTCTTCGTCCTCGCCCAATCATACGCGAGTACCATTCCTGTCTCGGCCGTGCAATCCCCGCGAACCCAAATTCGTCGCTTCTGCCGACCAAGATAGTCGATCGAAGATTCAAATCCCTCGATGGCGCCCCGTTTCTGGTCGATACTGTAGACCACTTGTTCCCGAAACCACTGCGTCGATCGCGACAGGGCCTCAACCTCTGCCCGTTTCGGCAGGGGAGTCTTCGCGTCCGCCTCAATGGTCACCGTCGGCATCCACGTCAACGATGGAATCTGATTCGACCGGTCAAGCCACATCAGTATCTTCTCCCAAATCACCTTCCAGTCTGCCTTCGGCGCGTACCTCGCTGTCACGAACTGGCTCAGCTTGCTCGTTGCCACCAAAACTTCCCGCCCGTGCAGTTCAAACAAAATTGGATGCGTCTCCGGCGGCAGTCCGTACGCCGACTTGCGATACCCCGCCAACTTCGCCAACGATAGGTGCGGGTTCGCCGCCGTCGTCGGCAAAAACCAGCACCCGTGCAGCGCCACGATCGATTCTCGCGCCAGCTCCGGCGAGAAAAAATCCGACGTCGTTACCACTCGCTCCCACAACGTCGGCCGCGGTTCACCCAGCTCCACACCCGCCATTGCGAGCGGATATTCAACATACAGCCGTAGCCGCTTGGCCGCCGCGCGATTCAGAAGCTTCTCGTCCACCTTTTCCGTCGCCCGGGGATAATCGTCCGCCAGACACAGTACCGCGCCGCCTTCGCTCGCCTGCTCGATCGCCTGCGACAGGCTGTTGTGGCGTGGATACGTGTATCCCATGCCCTTCAAAACATGTAGAAGGTCATTGTTCTTGCCGCACTTGAAAAAAAGATTCATCGCCGACCCTTCGTCTACTGAATGTGCTCGATTCGTTGGATGCTGAAAAGCAGTGCCCGCGGAACGTGGAAGCATCCCTTGTAATTTCCGCCCTTGCACGTGTGCGTCAGATTGCCCCGCTGGTCGCAGTATCCGAACCATTCGCCGTATTCCGGGTCGACGAAATGCTTGTAGGAGTAGTCGTGGACTTTCTTGAGCCACTTGACCCATCGCCGTTCCTTCGTCAACGTATACGCCAGCACCAACGCGTAAATCGCCTCCGTGTGAGGCCACCAGAGTTTCATCGACGACTCCAACTGCAGCGTCGGCTTGCCCGCGATGTCCATGAAATACAGCAGTCCGCCGTATTTCTCGTCCCATCCGAACTCCAGCGAGCCCTCCAACGCGTCCAGTGCCATCTGCGTGTGGTCGCCGTTGGGGAAGAACTCCAGCATGTGCAGCAGGAACCACGCGACCTCGATCGAGTGTCCCGGGTTGAAAAAACGCCCCTCGGGCCAATCCGAAATATCGATCCCGTTCGCCGGCACATTCTCCAGCAGAATCCGCCGCTTCGGGTCGTAATGCTTCTCCACCCCTTTGATGGCTTCCTGCATGATCTCCAGGTATCGCGGGTCGCGATCCACCTTCGCCAGTTCTATCGCCATCGACGCCAGCACCATCACCTGCGCCAGGCTGCTCGTCGGAACCTGTCCCGTCAGGGTCGGACGGTCCATCAGCGTCGGGTCCTTGATCCATTTGACGATTCGCCAGAACATGTCCACCGCTTCCTCGTAGCAGTTACCGTCTCGGCTGGCTTTGGAATATTCCAGCAGTCCCAGCATGTAAAACACCGCGCCGTACGGCTTGCGCTGGTAGAAATACGGCTTACCCTCCCGCGTCAGACTGAAATACACCCGCCCGTTCGCATCCTGGGCGTACTTTCGAATAAAATCCACCCCGAGCTTCGCCGCCTCCAGATATTCCGGCTTACGATCAAACTCATTGTACAAACGCGAAAATGTCCAGATCTCACGCCCCTGAAGCCAGACATACTTCTTCGTGTCGTAGATCTTCCCGTCCCGCTCCAGGCACGTGAAATACCCGCCGTGCTCGCGATCCAGTGAGTGATTCAACCAGAAGGGGATAACCGACTCGGTAAGATCCTTGCGATATGTCTCTGCGTATTTCGACAGCATAGGTGTATCCGTGAATAGAAACAGGATGTCCAGACCATTACCGAGGAACATACTCCTGACGTGAAAAAATGTCAATTAAAATGTAACTGACACTCCCCGTGGTGGGCCAAAAGGTGGGTGCCCGGGCTACGACCCTCCGTAACCACGCCTCCGGAAACGCGCATCCAAAGGCATGCCTCACCCGAAGGCAAGGCCGGGGCACCCATATCTGCTTGCTCAGTCCGCTTGACCATCAGCCGGTTTCAACGTATCATCCTCTCCATGACGAAACTGCAACGAAAGATATTGATCGCTTCCATGATGGTACTCATCGCTGCCCTGGTCATCGGGGCCTTCTGTTCCTTCTACGTCAAAACGCAGGTCGGCAAAGGCGACTTCAGCGCCCTCCATGAAGCCTCCGTCCATGCCTTCAAAACGCGGACTCTCGACGCCGAATCCCTCGGATATTACCCGCCCAGCGGACGGCCGATCCTTATGCTCTTTTCCCTGGTTCCTCAGCCCGCCACGCCCATCGTCTGGTGGCTTGTCAGCGCCGGTCTGCACGTGCTCTGCCTCATCCTTGTTGTCCAACAGATGCTTCCCGCGAAAGCATCCGATCCGCTTCTGCTCATGACGCTCATCGTTTTCGCCATGCTGCCTTGGTACGTCAGCGACTTGTCCGGGGGTAACATCTCCCCCGTGATGTTAGCCTCGGTGGTGGTAGCTTACGTCCTGTACCGCCGCGGCTGGCTCTGGACGTCCGCGACTGTCCTCGCCGTCGGCATCGCCGTCAAATTCCTTCCCGTCTTCCTCATCTTCTTCTACATCCTGAAACGAAAATGGAATATCTTCTGGCGAAGCGTCACGACCACGATTGTCATCGCGTTCGTTCCGGGCATACTGATCTTCGGCGCGGGGCAATTCATCAATAGTTGGAAAACGTGGAATGACTCCGCTCTCGCGCGACGAACGGGAAATTACATGATCCTCGAGTCGCGGGGCATTTCCTATATCAACCAGTCCCTGGCAAATGTCCTGCTCCATACGCTCAGCCCCGTCAGCGCGGGACATCACGACAAACCCTTCTTTGTCAACATCGCCGATCTCTCGCGGACGACGATCCGCAATATCTGGATCGCCGTCGTGATTCTCAGCGGCGTGTGTTGGGTCTGGCTGCTCTGGCCGACAAAAAACGATCCGCCGTCCCTGGAACTGGCCCATTTCGCTTTCGTCTGCCTGCCCATGGTCTGGTTCTGCCCGCACGTCATGAGCTATTACATGACCATCCTCATGCCTGCCGTCGCAATGCTCGTCTGGTACGTCGTGGAGATGGCACTGGGCAAAGTCCCTGCTCTAAACTCACTCCGCTGGCTGGTCGGGCTCTACGTCGTCGGATGTGCACTCATCGGAAGCGTCCGTGCCCGGGCCTATGGAAACTACCTGGGCATCATCCTCGTCCTCGCCATCGCCCTGACCGTCATTGCTCGTCGCATACGAATCGCAGGCCGATCAGCCCATGCACCCAGCGCCGTTTCGGACGGGTTACCCGCCACGACTGCAAGCCAGTGACCAGCGAAATCCGCGTGGCTTGTCAACTGGAACGCTCTCTTACCGGCGGCGAGGACTCCGGCACAGTGAAATGGCGCCCGAGGCGAAGAGGAGAATCGTAACCGGCTCGGGAACAGGACCGCCGAGGTCTGCATGAACGGGCGTGCTTGACAATGAACAATCAAGGTCCGTCGAGGAAATGGGCAGGGGATCGGAGGAGAGAACCGCACCGCCATATGTGCTTGCGGCGCACACAAAAATCGTGAACATGCAAATCACGCTGATGGTTGTTCCGTTCATCCTGTTTTCTCCTGCATCAAATCCTGCACACACACATGAAGTGCCAAGCCGGTCGGCTTCCCGCACTCCGCCTTTTAAATATATAATTCAAATCGCTCGCAAGCCAATACGCCCGATAATTCTGGCCACTACTGCAATCCCTTCGCTGTTGCCACGCAGCCCAACCCGCGGTATAGTGAAGCATGTGATTTCAAACGGGAGGAAAACATGGCGGAACTCAGCACCATCGGCCAGTATCTGATCGAGCAGCTCTATGCCCACGGCGTCGAGCACGTCTTCGGCATTCCCGGCGATTATGTCCTCGGATTCTACGACCAACTCACCAACAGCAATATCCGCGTCATCAATACCTGCGACGAGCAGGGGGCTGGCTATGCCGCAGACGCCTATGCACGCGTCCGGGGGCTCGGGGCCGCCTGCATCACCTATTGCGTCGGCGGTCTCAAGACCGTCAATACCACCGCCGAAGCCTTCGCCGAAAAATCCCCAGTCATCGTCATCAGCGGATCACCCGGAATCCATGAACGCCGGAAACACGCACTCCTGCACCACAAAGTCCGAGACTTCGACACACAAAAGAAAGTCTACGAGCAACTCACGGTCGCTTCCACCGTCCTCGATGATCCCCAAATCGCCCAAGCCGAGATCGACCGCGTCATTCACACCGTTCTCCGCTACAAACGCCCGGGGTACATCGAGCTTCCCCGAGATATGGTTAATGCCCACGGAATTACTCAGCACACACACCCTGAAGTCGTCGCCGAGAGCAATCCCGATGCCCTCCGCGAGTCTCTCACCGAGGCCGTCGACATGATCCGCTCCGCCAAACAGCCCGCCATTCTCGCGGGCGCCGAGGTCCATCGCTTCAACCTCCAGAACGACCTCATTGCCCTCGCCAGCGCTACGGGAATTCCCGTCGCTGCCACCATTCTCGGAAAATCCGTCGTCGCCGAAAATCTGCCCTTCTATATGGGCGTCTACGGAGGTGTCACCGGACTCGATGCCGTCCGTGAGTACGTCGAATCGAGCGATTGCCTTATTCTGCTCGGCGTGTTCATGACCGATATCAACCTCGGCGTCTACACCGCCCGAATTGACCAGGCCCGATCCATCTCCGCCTCCAGCGAAAGAATCTCCATCCGTTACCATGCGTATGAGGATGTCACGTTCGAGGATTTTCTCGGCGGTCTTCTCGCCGCAGGCATCCCCCGGCGAACATTCAATAACTTCCCACGCCCCGCTGAACCCCAGCCGTTCTGCATCAGCAACCCTGCCGCACCAATTACCGCCAAGCGGGTCTTCGAACGCCTCAATGCCTTCCTCAAGGACAACACCATTGTCATCGCCGACGTCGGCGACTCGCTCTTCGGCGCCGAAGACCTCTACATCCACCGACGAACGCAATTCCTCTCGCCAGCCTATTACGCCTCCATGGGTTTCGCCGTCCCCGCCGCCGTTGGAGCCCAAATGGCGGACCCGAAATCCAGACCCCTCGTCCTTGTCGGCGACGGCGCGTTCCAGATGACGGGCATGGAACTGTCCACCATCGCGCGATACGGGCTCAACCCCGTCGTTGTCGTCCTGAACAATCAAGGTTTTCTTACCGAGCGAGGAATGCTCGATGGTCCCTTCAATGACGTGCATCCCTGGCAGTTCAGCAGGATTCCCGACGTCCTGGGCCGCGGACGGGGGTTCCTCGTCGAAACCGAAGGCCAATTCGAACATGCCCTCCAGGAGGCCGAACGAACTACCGACACCTTCTGTATCCTCGACGTGCGTCTGCAGTCCGACGATTGTTCCCCAGCCTTAAGACGCCTCACCGAACGCCTCGCCAAAGGCGTCAAAGTATAGTCCTTCGCCCAATTCCCTCCTAATACGGAGTTGATTTATCGATTGCGCGGCGGACAAACCCTCAAGACCATTCGCAGTGGCAGGAACCGCCACAACGGGACCAACGGCAGGATGGGCCCCCGCGCACACAGTAAATGGACTTGGTATAATACAGAAAAAAGAAGATCGCGTACCAGGGTCCACCCTATGACGCAAATCGAGTCGAGGCGACCTGAGCGGCTGACCCGTTGTTCGATGTTGATGTGAACGACGCCTGTGGCGCCTCAGAAATACAGATCCCGCTGGCCGGACTCGATGAGCTTGAGTTTGTCGATGGCGTTCCGCCGGCGTTCGGGCGACGGGATGCTGTCAAGCTGCGCCTGGATCACTCGGTTGCCGAGTTCCTTGGTCTTCGGAGAGGCGTAATCCTCGAGGTATTCCTTCAACGTCAGCAGGGCGTTGGGCTGGCAGAAATTCTTGATAACGCCCGGCTTGGCCAGGTCCATGAAGTCATGACCCGTGCGTCCCAGACGATAGCAGGCCGTGCAGAAGCTCGGGATAAACCCATCGGTGAGCAGTTCGTAGAGGACCTCTTCCAGCGGGCGGTGATCGCCGAGCGAGAACTGACCGTCCTTCGGATCGCCGTGTTTGTATCCGCCTACATCCGTACGCGACCCAGCCGAAATCTGGCTGATGCCCAGACCGAACACCTCGCGACGAAGGGCCGGCGATTCACGCGTCGAGAGGATCATCCCCGTGTACGGAACGGACAAACGCAGGACGGCGACGATCTTCTTGAAGTCCTTGTCGCTGACTTGATGCGGCGGGTTGTCCGCGATCGGAGTTCCCGTCGCGGGCTCCAGCCGCGGAATGGAAATCGTATGCGGACCACAACCGAACATCTGGTCGAGTTCCTGGGCGTGAGAAAGCGTGGCCAGGATCTCAAAGCGATAATCGCCCAATCCGAGCAGCGGGCCGATGCCGACATCGTCGATGCCCGCCTTCATGGCCCGTTCCATCACGGTTCGCCGCCAGAGGTAATCGGACTTCGGGCCCGTCGGATGCATGATCTTATAAAGATCCGGGTCGTACGTCTCCTGGAAGCATTGATACGTGCCGATACCCGCCGCCTTGAGACGCTTGAAATCGTCCACGCTCATCGGCGCGGCATTCACGTTCAGCCGGCGGATTTCTCCGCGCCCCACCTTGGTGGCGTACACGGTGGCGATGGATTCCACTATTTAGTCTATGCTGCACCGGGTCGGATGTTCCCACGCCACGAGCAAAACACGCTTTTGTCCCGTCTGCAGCAGAATGCGGATTTCCTCAGCAATTTCCGCCTGATTAAGCGTGGCCCGCCGGATGGTTTTGTTGTCGTGTCTGAACGCGCAGTAGAGGCACCCGTTGGCACACTCATTCGATACGTACAGCGGTGCAAAAATCACCATGCGGTTCCCGTAGATGGTTTCCTTCACCTCGCGGGCCGCGTGGAGCATTTCCTCCAAAAGGCTGTCGTCTTCCACGTTCAAAAGTACCGCCGTGTCCTCCAGGGAAAGCCCTTTAAGTTCCCGGGCCTTCGCGAGCAGATCACGTACCCTCGTCGGTTCCGACGCCACCTTCTGACCAAGAATCTCTTTGATCGCTTTTGCTTTTTCCTGCGGATCCATCGTCATCGTTCCTATCCTCTCTTGAAAGTATCCATGTTCCGGGGAAGGACGACCGTAACGGCCGTCCCTTTGCCGGGAGCCGATGTCAAATCAATTCGCCCGCGATAGTGCTCCACGAGTTGCTTGACAATCCACAAACCCAGACCGGAACCGGGAATATTCCGGGTGCTTCCATTCTTAACCCGGCTGAACTCCCGAAAGATCTGCTTCTGGTCGTCCGACGCGATTCCGATGCCGGTGTCGGTCACGACGATAATAATCGTATCATCCTGAGAATGGATGTCGATGTCAATCCGTCCGCCGTCCACGTTGTATTTCACGGCGTTGGAGAGCAGGTTGCGGAGGATGACCTGCATGTCCTGCGGGTCAGCGATAAGACACGCGTCGTTGCCCACATTGAGGGTAACGGTGATATTCCGATCACGGATGAGCGGCTCCATCGCTTCGAGAATGTACCGGACCGACTCGGCTGCGTCGATCCGGATCGCCTCACGCCGCGCCTGTCCGCTCTCCAGACGCCCGAGGTCGAGAAAATCAGAAATGAGGTTCCGCATCTCGCCCGCCCGGATGAGACACCGATCGATCATCTCCTCGTATGCCTTGGGATTATCACCCGCGGACTTATCACGGATGATACGCAGATAACCTTCAATGGCGGCGATAGGAGCCTTGAGCTCATGGGCCGCTATGGAGATCAGCCGAGCGGGCGACTGCTTGTTCCCATCACCGGGCATAGACATCTCCTGTAAACACCGGGGCGCGACCCGTGGACCGCCCCTGCAGGGTACACGCGAGCTAATCCTCCTTCAGCAGCACCTTGATGTCGCTCAGGAGCTGCTCGAATCGAACGGGTTTGTCGACGACCATGTCGGCCTTGACCCACGACCGTTCCTCGTCCGTGTCGGCGTCGAACGTGATGCCGAAATCGTGCGTCACCGAGGTTACCATGATTATCGGGATCTTCGGGTCACGCTTCTTCATATGATACGACACGGCGAACCCACCGTCCGGGTTCTCCAGCATGATATCCACGATGGCCAGGTCCGGAGCCTGCTTGTCCAGCAGTTCCAACGCTTCCTTCTGACTGAACGCCGGAACCACATTATACCCAGCCTGCTCCAGAAGAAGCTTGTTCGGAGTCACAAAGTCGATATCGTCATCAACGAGTAATATTGTCTTCGCCATATCTGTCATCTCCTGACTAAATTGCCGTATTTCCGGTACCAACGCCTAAATGACCACCTTGCGCGGTGCGTAGTGGGTGTGGAGCAGTTCATGCGCCTTGTGGCTGTTGGGTTCGCCGAGATATTCGCGATACAACCGTTGCACTTCCTCATTCTGGTGGCTGACGCGAAGCTGCTCGGTCCGGTCGATCTTGTACAGCGTCTGCATCCGCTTGGACACATCGTCCTGGCTGGCAATCGGCTGACCACCGCCCGCGACGCAACCGCCCGGACAGGTCATGACTTCGATGAAGTGAATGTCCTTCCTGCCGTCGCGGATCTGATCGAGGACCTTTCGTGCGTTGCCCAGACCGCTGGTGACAATGATACCGACTTCCATCCCGTTGATGTCAAGATGCGCTTCCTTGATCGGGTCGAACCCACGCAGGGGTTTGAGTTCCTGGATCGGAAGCTCCTTGCCCGTCAGCAGGAAATACGCGGACCGCACGGCCGCTTCGGCCACGCCGCCCGTCGCTCCGAAGAGCTTGCCCGCGGTCGAACGCTGACCGAACGGCGAATCGGCTTGCTCGTTCGGCATGTTTTCCAGATCGATTCCGTACAACTGAAGCAACCGGCCCAGTTCGCGAGTCGTAAGGACCGCGTCGATATCCGGAAGCGAGTCCTGCTTCATCTCGGGTCGAGCGGCTTCGAACTTCTTGGCGGTGCAGGGCATGATCGAGACGCTGAAGATGTTCCGCGGATCGATCTTTTCCCGTTCGGCGAAGAAGGACTTGATAATCGCGCCCATCATCTGCTGCGGTGATTTGCACGTGGAAATGTTGGGAATGAAATCGGGGTAGAACTCCTCAACAAACTTCACCCAACCCGGCGAGCAGGAAGTCATAAGCGGGAGAGGCTTGCCGGTCTTGATGCGGTCGACCAGTTCGCTGCCCTCTTCCATGATCGTCAGGTCGGCGGTGAAGGAGGTATCAAATACCTTCTTAAAGCCCAGACGACGCAACGCCGCGTGCATCTTTCCGCAGACGTCCACGCCCGGTTTGATGCCCATCTCTTCGCCCACGGTCACCGAAATGCTCGGGGCATGCTGGACCACGACCATCTTCTCCGGGTGATGCAACGCGTCCTGAACCTTCTTCAAATGGCTCGTCTCGCGAAGCGCGCCCGTCGGACAGACCTTGATGCACTGACCGCAGAATATACACGACGACACGTTCATTCCCTGGTCAAACGCCGTCGCTACGCGGGCAGCGGCGCCTCGCTTGATAAAGTCGATGGCGCCCACGCCCTGAACCTCTTCGCAAACGCGAACACACTTGCCGCAAAGAATGCACTTGGCCGGGTCGCGGACGATGGCCGGACTCGACATGTCGGGCTTGTAGTTGTTCTTTTCACCCTGGTACCGACGCTGACGAACGCCGAGTTCCTCGGCCAGTTCCTGAAGCTGGCATGACCCGCTTCGCACGCAGTAAAGGCAGTCGTTCGGGTGGCTGGCGAGCAGAAGCTCCACAATCGTCTTGCGGGCCAGAATCACTCGCGGGGAGTGCGTCTGGATCTTCATGCCTTCCGACACCGGGTAGGCGCACGACGGAACCAGGTTCCGCATTCCTGCGACCTCGACGACGCAAATACGGCATGCACCGGTCGGAGTAAAATTCTCCAAATAACAGAGAGTGGGAATCTTGAACCCCGCGCGTCGAGCGACCTGAAGAATCATCTCTCCCTTGTTCGCTTGAACCGCTTGACCGTTAATTTCTATTGTAATCACGATAATCTCCTGTTTCTAAGCTATCGGCTGTCGGCGATCAGCTTCCAACCACGTTATTCCTTGACCACAGCTCCGAATTTGCAGACCTGAACGCAGTTTCCGCAACCAACGCACTTCTCCATAACCACGTAGTGCGGACTCTTCGGTGCGCCCATGATGGCGCCTGACGGACACTGCTTCGCGCAGAGCGTACATCCGCGGCACTTTTCCGCCACAATGCGGTAATTGAGCATCTCGTTACACACGCCGGCCGGGCACTTGCGGTCGTAAATGTGCGCCTCGTACTCTTCCCGGAAGTGGTTCAGCGTCGAGAGTACAGGGTTCGGCGCCGTCTGCCCCAGACCGCACAGCGACGTGTCCTTGATCGAGTTGGCCAACCGATCAAGGTAAATGATGCTCTGGAATCGCTCCAGAGCCTGCTGCGCGCTTTCCCCGCGACGACCGTGGGTGATCCGGTTGAGAATCTCCAGCATACGCCGCGTACCTTCACGGCAGGGAATGCACTTTCCGCAGGATTCACGCTGAATGAACTGCATGAAGAACTTCGCGACGTCGACCATGCACGTCTGCTCATCCATGACGACCAGTCCCCCCGAGCCCATCATCGCGCCGACCGTCTTGAGCGATTCGTAATCGACGGGTGTGTCCAGGTGCTTCGTCGGAATGCATCCGCCGGACGGACCGCCGATCTGAACGCCCTTGTACTTCTTGCCGTCGGCGATTCCACCGCCGATGTCGAAGATGACTTCGCGAATGGACGTCCCCATGGCCACTTCAACAAGACCGGTGTTGACAACCTTGCCGGAAAGAGCAAAGACCTTGGTACCCTTGGAATTCTGGGTGCCGATCGCGGCAAAGGCCTCCCAACCGTTGGCCAGAACGTGCGGCACGTTGGCCAGCGTCTCGACGTTGTTGATCACGGTGGGACTGTTAAACAGACCCTTCTGGGCCGGGAACGGCGGACGAGGACGAGGCATTCCGCGGCGACCTTCAATACTCGCCAGAAGGGCCGTCTCCTCGCCGCATACGAATGCGCCGGCGCCCTTCTTGATGTGGATCTCAAGGTTGAATCCGCTCTCGAGAATATTCCGACCGATCAGACCCCAATCCCGCGCCTGCTGAATCGCCTTCACCAAACGCTGAATGGCCAGAGGATACTCGGCGCGAACGTAAAGATACGCGTGATCGGCGCCGATGGCGTAGGCCGCGATCGCCAAACCTTCCAGAACGCGATGCGGATCGCCTTCAATCACCGCTCGGTCCATGAACGCGCCGGGGTCGCCTTCATCCGCGTTGCAGACCACGTACTTCTGCTTGCCAACGGCTTCCAGGGCGAACTTCCACTTCTTGCCCGTGGGGAATCCACCACCACCACGACCTCGAAGACCGGACCGCTCCACCATGTCGCACACCTCGGCCGGCGTGTTGTCGCGAATCGCCGCCGCAAACGCGCGATAACCGCCCCGGGCAATGTATTCCGAAATACTCGTCGGGTCGATCACCCCGCAGTTCGACAACACCCACCGCGTCTGCTTGACGAAGAACGGGTGTTCGTCGATCGACGGAACGTTCGGGTAAGCCTCAACACCGGAACTCTTGAACTGTCCCAGGAGGTTCTCCTTGTCGACCTTTCCCGCCATGGCCGTGTCCAGAATCCGGCTCATGTTCTCATCCGTCACCTGCATGTACGAAACGCGGGCCTTGCCCGGCAACTGAACGTCCATGATCGGCTCAACAGCGCAGAAACCGATACATCCGACCTCGATCACGTCCACATCCAGCTTCTTTTCCTGAATATAGTCGCGAATTCCAACCAGGAGTTCATCGGCGCCGGCGGCCAGACCGCACGTGGCAGCCCCAACATAAATCACCGGTTTCGTGATCTTCTCACGCCGCAACGACGTGATTCGATCCGAACGGATCTGCTTGCACTTCGGATCCTCATGACAGAACGGACCCTCGGTCAGGCAATGAATAAACTTCGGGCACGGTTTGTCAGAACTGTGACCGCAGCGTTCGCAACAGCGTAAGTTATTTTCCAGCGTGAGCATTATCCTTATCCTCAATAGAAACTATCTTTCGATAATGGGTGAGTAACGACTTGATCTCATCAGGGTTCACGCGGGCATGGACCTTGCCCGAGATCGACACGGCCGGCGCCAGTCCGCACGCGCCGATACACGCGACGACTTCAATGCTGAACATCCCGTCTCGGGTGGTGTTACCTGCCTTGATGCCCAGTTCGCGTTCGATCGCGCTCAGAACCCGGGCAGAACCCTTCACGTGGCAGGCCGTTCCGCGACAAACCTGGATGTGGAACCGGCCGACGGGGCTGAATCGGAACTGGTTGTAAAACGTGGCCACCCCGTAGACCTTCGAGGCCGGTAGCTTCAAAAATTCGCCGACCTTGAGAACCGCTTCGGCGGGCAAATATCCGTAGCAATCCTGGACATCCTGAAGAATCGGGATCAATGCTTCCCGGGAACTGCCCCGGTAGCGATCCAGGATCTCGGTAATGTCTACCTTGACTTGAGCTGTTGGGTTTGAGGCAATCATGTACGTTCGCTCCTGAAATCAAATTTAAAAAACAAACCAACCTTCTATCCATAAAGGACCGACCACTGAGGGCAGGATCCGAGACTTCTACTTCTTCTGGCTGGCGAAAAATGCCACCGTCTCCAACATCATCGACACATCCATATTCTGAACATAGATATCCGGCGGAAGTTTGAGGACAACCGGGGCAAAGTTCAGTATCCCTTTGATATTCCCATGTACCATCCTGTCCGCAACCAGCTGCGCATTGTCTGCGGGCGTGGTAATGATCCCGACCGAGATACCCAGTCGGCAACAGACCGCTTCCATCTCATCCACATGATAGCACCGGCGACCGACGATGACTCGCCCGACCTTTGTCGCATCCACATCAAACGCTGCAACAATATCAACGCTCGACTTGCGACCGCTGAAATATCCCATAATCGCGCGGCCAAGATTGCCAATCCCGCATATAGCGCCAAGCTGACGCTCGTGGCCATCCAGAAAATTCGAAATCTTGTTGTACAAATCCTCGACATGGTAACCTTTTGACGGGCTGCCGGTAAATCCGATCACCATCAAGTCACGCCGGACCTGTGCCGCCGTCAAACCAGTACCGTCACCCAACTGGTGACTGAACAGGTGCTTTACCCCTTGATCACGGAGGTTGGCAAGCATCCTGCGATACTGGCTCAGCCGACCGATCGTCTTGTCCGAGATAAAGTTCATAAAAGTACGTTCAGTATAAAATAAAAAAGGGAAGCTGTTACTAAATTCACTCTGTGAATTCTATCACAGCTCCCGTATAAATGTCAAATTAAAGCACTTCGGGCGTCACAATGCAACAAAAATACTATTTTTATCCACAAATATTCCAAAAATCTTCTTGATGCAAATATTCCTGCCCTGAAAATGCTTGTATTACTTAAATCGCGTGATATAATCAACTTAACGAAGTTAGCCCCACGCCTTACCTGCCTGGTCCAGTAACATGGAGGATGGAACATGGTTAGACGCCGATTTTCTCTGATCCTTCTTGGTATTTCTGCTCTCTTTGTCCTTGGGTGCCAAGGTATTTGGCCACTGGGCGGCGATTCGGAGAAGTTCGTCTCCGCCAACATCGAATCGGCCACAAATGGAACTGGCAATGTGGACTACCTGAGCACGGTCGGAGGGGCGATGGCCGATGCACCGATCGCGGGCCAGACGGAATCATCGGATGTTTCCCGGGAGATTGAGGAAGCGGATCTGGTCAAGTTGATCGACCACCAGCTCTTTGTACTGAATCGCAGCCGCGGGCTTCGAATTGTTGACGTTACGGACTGGTCCAGGCCGACGATGAGGGGAACGGTTGCGATTCAGGGCAACCCGCTCGAAATGTACGTGAACAATGGCGTGGCGACCATTGTAGCTGTGAATAACAGCCTGTGTCGGCTGGACGCCCAAGGCCAGCCCGTACCGCAAACCGGAAGCATGGTCTACACGGTGGACGTGTCAAATGCTGATGCGCCCCAGGTCGTTGGGACCTTCGAAATTGACGGCTCCGTATCCGAAACCCGGCGCGTGGGCGATGTGGTCTACCTGGCCGGTCTCAAATCCTGGTCCTACATGGGATATTACTCCAACTACTCCCCGGAGGGGTTCGTCGCCTCGGTCTATGTGGCCGATCCGACCAAAGTCCAACTGGTGGACCAGAAGACGTTCCCGGGCATCGGCGATATCATCCATGCCACGCAGAACGCGATCTTTGTCACCGGAATGAACTGGAGCAACGGAATGTCCACCGTTCAATACGTGGACATCAGCGACCCTGCGGGAACCATCACGCTCCGGGGAACATGCCAGGTACCGGGGGCTGTGCTCAACCGATTTGCCCTCGATGCCCAGGATGGTGTCTTGCGCGTGGTGGCAAACAGAGATTGGTGGTGGTCCGACGACGCTCCGCAGACGGAGGAGTCTGAAGGCGGGGAGACTTCCTCGTCAAACCAGGCGAAAGAGGGCGAACCGAAGTACGGGGTCCGGCTCTACACGTTTGACATCAGCAACCCGGACAGTATTCAATCGCTGGGCGAGGTATTCATCATAAAGAACGAGTCCCTGCAGGCGGTCAAATTCGATGACGCCAAAGCCTATGTCGTCACTTACGAACAGAGGGATCCTCTGTGGGTGATCGATCTATCCGATCCATCCAATCCCGCGATCACGGGGTATCTTGAGGCCCCGGGATACTCTACGTTTCTGGAACCGGATGGAAATCTCCTCGTGGCCGTCGGTATCGATGACCAGGACGGCTGGCGGGCATGCGTCATGCTGTATGACGTCTCGGACGCGAAGAACCCGGTGGAACTGGACCGCCAGGCCCTCGGCGGGAATTACTCGTACTCCACTGCCACCTACGACGACAAGGCCTTCAAGGTCGTTCCGGAAGCCAAACTGGTCCTGGTTCCCTTCGAGTCCTGGGCCAACGGCGAATACCGCAGCCAGCTTCAGATGCTCGACTATTCGAACAACCAACTGGTCAAACTGGCCGCCGTCGAGCAGCGAGGGTCGGCCATTCGGTCCAATGTGGACCTTGCGAGCAACGTCCTATGGGTGCTTGGCGAGCAGGTTCTGCAGACGTTCAATATTCAGGACAGAAACACGCCGCAGTCGCTGGCCGTCCTGCCGATGGCCGAGAACGTCCTCGCATGGCGGGCCTTCGGACAATATGGACTGCGTGTGATTACCGCAAGGGAAGACTGGCAGAACCCAGCCGTGGAACTCCAGACGCTCTCAGCCGATAGCCCCAACGGACACCAGACCCTTGCCAGCCAGACGTTCGACATGCAATTCTACAATACGCGGCTTATCGTGATCGACGATTCACTGTCCGTTCTTACCGGCGTGACCGGTGAAGGACAGGCCAAGCTGATTACCATTGACACGACCGCCTTGCCGGAGATTCGGGTTCGGGCCGAGAGGACGCTGGATGTCTATCTGGGCAACTTCTATGGATACTTCGGCATGGATTACATGTACAACTCCATGGCTTATATGAATGGCCCGAATCTGACATCCATGGTCAATATGCTTCGGACGATGCCGTTGTGGCAGAACAACCAGGACAACCCGATGGTGTTGTCGAATCGCGGGCTGGTGTTCATCGGCGTCCCCCAGACGGAGTCGTACGGATCATCGACCAGACAGCTGAACATCGTCTCGCTGGCCGACCCGACCGATCCGAAGGTTGTCAGCCAGGTGGATGTGACGGAAGGCGAGTTTGACATGGTCCTCCAGATCGGGGCATCCGGAACGACCGTATTCAACACGGTGGGGCAAGTGATGCCGGATTCGCTCTGGCAATTTCTGACGAACCGTGACACCAGGCTGAATGTCATGTACAGTGTGCGCCTCATCGACTGCAGCGATCTGGCCAACCCGCAGACACAGGACCCGGTCAACGTCCCCGGCATCACGATCGGATTACGCGACGATTATCTGTTCACCATCGACCCGCAGTGGTCCGAGGATCAGATATTTACCCGGTTCTGCTCCGTAAAGATCAGCGGCGGTCAGGCCCAACTGATCAGCAGCGTGGACTTGCCCGTCGGCGAACCCGCACCCGTACGTTTTGTGTCGGATGCGGCCATCGTCACGCTGACCAAGTCCTACTGGTACGGTCCGTATCCGATTGAGGCGGAATCCATTGCCTCGCCGGTGGCCAAGGAAACCGAATGCAGCATGGGCAGTACGCGGGTTGTCAGCGTCAACCTTGCCGACCCGGCCAATCTCGCACTGGCCTCGGATACCGAATATGCCGGACTCGGGTGTATCGCGGGTGTGGCTGATGCTTACGTGATCGGGCAGGCATGGTCCTCGTATCAGGGATTGATCCTGAAGGTCGGCGATGATCAGGCATTGTCGTTGAGCAAGGTCATCGACCTGCCCCCGGCTGTGTCCGATGTGTCGTCCGCCAATGGAACAATCTATATCTGTTGCGGACCAGCGGGTGTGGTGACGGTGAATCCATAGTGATCTGTCGCATATATGATGACGACTTTTCAGGCACGTTCCTGGTCTTCCAGCCGGAATTTCCTGTCGGAGGTTGTCTCGCTCCACGGAATTTTGTAGGATAGGGCCAGCGAAAGAAGGTGTTCGATAGAGACTTTTGCAGGAGCGGGTTTTGAAGATCATTCTGGCCATTATCAGTTCGCTGCGCGTGGACCACGTAAGCGTCTACGGCAACCGCTGGCTGAAGATGGAAAATGTTGAGAATCTGGGCAAGACAGGAAGAGTCTTTACCGGGGCGCGAGGTCGGGGAATTGATCCGATCGGCGTGCGAACGGAGCTTCTGACGGGACTTGATGCTCGCCGATGGAAAAGCGTGGGGGAAGTGCTTGCCAATAGTCGACCTGAGTGGTGCCTGCCGGGACGGCTGGAAGCTGACGGGTGTTCGACTGCGTTATTTTATGATAACTTCTCACATTCCAGTTTGTACGAGAATCTCAGCGGATTTGGGACGGTGCATTTTGTTCCCGGCCAGGGCGCAGATCCGCACGTTCCTGCCATTTTCCCCACAGTGTCCGTGGATCTGGAGGCATCGGGCTTTAACGAGATTGTGAGCGGGACGTCCCGTCTGCCGAATGATCAGGCATTGGCGAGCTACGCGAGAAACAGGGCTTTGTACTCCCATGTGGGACATCCGGCCTCACGGCTGTTCGACGCGGTAAGAGAGTACACCCGTTCGCTGGATCAGCGGGACTGGTTCATTCTGGTCGATAGTTACGGTTTGGGCCCGCCGTGGGACGCGCCGGGCGAGTTCTCACGCTATCGAAGCGTTGAGGATCTGAAAACTCTTGCCTGGCCTGTGGCAGGTCCGATCGATACCAGGGATAGCGATATTCAGAAGAAGCTGAACTTTCTCCGCCGATCGTACGCGGATAGCTGCCTGTTCATGGATCATCTGATCGGGAGACTCCGCCAGGAAGGTATCACGCTGATCGTCATGAGCGATCACGGCGTCCTGATCGGCGATGATGACTACATCATTGGCGAACGGGGCGACAAGTCGGATATTCTTCGTCGCCAGGTTCTGATCGCGACTGGTGCGGGGATTCAGAAGGGGAGTCGAAGCGAAGAGGAAATTCGCCCGACGGACATTTTCGCGACGATCAGCGGAAAGCTCGCGCCGGGCAACGTTCGTGGAACAGACGGACGGATCATCGACGGGCTGATCGGTTGAATCTGCCGTCCGGCAGCTCTTGAGTCTTACCACGTTCCGTCGGGGTTCATGTCGATGAGGAAGCAGTCGTCGAGTCCGAAGGATGTATGGTCCTCGTCGTGATTCTCATCGGGGGACAGGTTGGCTGTGTTTTGGAAAGACCCGCCCCAGTAGGTGACCAGCGAACTCTTGTTCTGGAGAATGCAGTTGCCGATATCGTCCCCGGTTCCGCCGACGGTGGAGGTGTAGCTGTATCCGCCGGCAGGCAGGATCTGCGTAACAAAGGCGTCAAGCTCTCCGGCCGACGTCTTCTTGTGGGTCGTCACCGTCCCAAAGCTCTTGCTGAAATCCACGGTTCCGGTAAAGGCGCCCACGACGTACATATTTCCGCCTGTGTCAAAAGTGACGTCCTTGCAGAGATCCTTGCCGGACCCGCCGAACGTCCGGGTCCATTGGTAATTGCCTGCCGTATTGTAGTAGCTGACAAACGCATCGGGGCCGCCCTGGGAGGTGTGGTTGTCGATCACGCCGCTTGGGCGGAAGTTCACCGTCTGCTCGAAAGCTCCGCATATGGCGACGAAGTTTCCCGTCGTATCCGGCGACAATCCGTAGACGCGGTCCGTGCCGTTACCGCCAATGATCTTGCTCCAGAGCCTGTTGCCCGAACCGTTGACCTTCATCAGGAATATATCCGTGCTTCCGTGCGAATCGGCTGCGTCACCGCTCAGGTCGGCGTTTGAGGAAAACGTACCGGCCACAAAGATGCTGCCCCCGACCTCGATGCCCACCGCGGTTACCTCGTCATCCATCAGCCCGCCGTAAACCCTCACCCAGTCCAGTTCTCCTGCTGAGTTGTAAGAGGCGAGGAATCCGTCAATTTGTCCGTGTGAAGACGTATCATCCGACGGTTTGTCGTCGTCAAAGGCCGCCTTGCCCGTGAATCCGCCGCCCACATAGAGATTCCCCGAAGCGTCGGCCGCGGCACAGTTCGCTCCGGCGTTCGTGTCGCCGGTGATGGCCTTGGCCCAGACGAATTTTCCGGTTGAATCGAATTTGCAGATGAATCCGGCTGTGGTTTCCTGGCAGGAAAGCGTGGTTTCAGAATCCAGGTCGACGATCATCGTCTTTGAGAAGATACCGACGACATAGACGTTGTCGCTGCCGTCCGTGGTGACGGCTGTGGCCAGATCATTTTCGCTTCCGCCAAAAGTTCGCGTCCACAAGAGCTGACCGTTGGCGTCGAACTTTGAGACGAATGCATCGGTTTTCCCGCCCGAGGCGTGAAGTTCGTTTGGAGCCCCGGGGTTGAAATCGACGTTATCGGAGAACTTGCCTGCCACGAGTACGTTTCCATGCGTATCGATATTGACGCTGTTGACGGCGTCGTCGCCGCTGGAACCAAAAGAGTGAGTCCAGCCGGAAAGTCCCGTGTCAGGAACGGTGATATTGACCTTCGCGGCCTGGCTGCTGCCGTAGGTGTCGGAGACTTTGTACTCAAAACCATCGGGACCGGTGTAGCCGACGGAGGGAATGTATGTCATTACGGGAGAGGCGAAGGAAATGTTCCCGTGCGACGGAATTCCCTGCGGCACAAACGTCAGCGGATTGCCGTCAGGACTGTATCCCGCGAGGTTGAAACTGACCGGGGTGTTTTTGGGCGACGTCACCGTCAGGTTGTAGGCGACAGGGGCGTTGTGCGTGCTGCCTGTGACAAAAACCGCGGTTATCGCGATATCCGTGGTCATCTTGATGCTGACGGGGTTGGTCGAACCGCTGATGGCGCCCTCCCAATGATCGAACTTCCACCCGGTGGCGGGCATCGCGTGAATCTTCGCGGTCGTACCGAAGGGCCAGGAGGTGGACTTCGAGGGTGTGGTCGTGCCGGAACCGGTCACATTGACGGTCAACGTTTTGTAACTCGTTGTTCCTCCGGGAGTGCAACCATGAATGAATGGAAAAGAGGAAAGAGCAAGGGTAGCGATCAGGAACGTGAGGGTATGGGTAGTCTTCATTCGCATGCTCCGACGTTAGGGATGTATTGCCTCAAAACCAGTCTGTGGGCCGAGTCAGGTTGAATCCGGCTGAGCCTGTTGCTGATATTGTACGCACGGAGTATACATGGTGCAATCAAATTGCGAGGGAAACGGTCTGGTAGACGATCAGCGTCACCAAGTAGCCTACAGCGGTCAGGCCGAAGAATTGCAGAAGGGCCCAGAACCAGGACCCGGTTTCCTTGCGTGTTACCGCGATGGTGGCCAGGCAAGGGGTCGCGATCAGGCAAAAGAGCATGACGCAAAAAGCGGTCAAGGGGGAATAATTGGTCCGTAGACGGTGGGTGATGGTGGCATCGGCATGCCCGGAGGTGTCACCGACGGAGAAGAGAATGCCCATTTGTGAGACGAACATTTCCTTGGCGGGAAGGGCGCTGATGACAGCTGTAGCGATGCGCCAATCGAATCCCAGTGGTTTGATGATCGGTTCGATCGCGTGGCCGACGCGCCCGATCACGGAGTATCGCAGTTCTGCCGCCTTCCGCTCGACAGGATCGGTGATGTTCGCCCGCTGCGACGAGGGGAGCGAGGGAAATGCGGAAAGGGCCCAGAGGACGACGGAGAAAGCGAGGATGACGGTTCCCGCTTTTTGCAGGTAGAGTACGCCTCGCTGCCACATGTGGATGAGAAGTCCTCGGATTCGCGGAAGACGGTAGGGGGGCAGTTCCATGACCAAGCCCTCGTTCTCCCCGTGCAGGATATAGACGCGGAGAATGCGTGCCAGACCCGCCGCCAGGACAATGCCGATGATGTACATCAGCCAGAGAACGGGCGCCTGCCACTTATGTGGAAAGAAGGCGGGAATAAACAGCGAGTAGATGGTGAGCCTTGCCCCGCAGCTCATCAGGGGAATGATCATGATCGTCGTGATGCGGTCGCGTCTGTTTTCCAGAATTCGGGTTCCCATGATCGCGGGGACCGAGCATCCAAACCCGATGAGCATGGGGATGAAACTCTTTCCATGCAGGCCGATGCGGTGCATGAAGCGATCCATGATGAATGCCGCGCGAGCCATGTAACCGCTGTCCTCCAGGATGGCAATCGCCAGGAAGAGCAGCATGATATTCGGCAGGAATACGATCACGCCGCCGACTCCGCCGATGACACCGTCGACGATCAGGCTCCGAAGCGGACTCATGGTGTCAGGGTCCCAGAGTCCGCTGATATAGTTTCCGAGCCGGCCGATGCCCCATTCAATGGCATGCATGGGCGGGGCAGCCAAGGTGAACGTCAGATAGAAAACCAGGTACATCAGGGCGAGAAAGATGGGCAACCCGAGGATTGAGTGTGTCAGGACCGCGTCGATGTGGTCCGACAGATCGTGTCGGAACTCCACGCCCGTCTTGACCACTTCCTGCCAAATTCCGGAGATGTATCCGTACCGGCGGTCGGCGATGAGGATCTCCGGTGTATCGCCATAAAGCCTCTGGAGACGCTGCCTCGCCTGGTCCAGCGTTGTCCAGAGCGGGTGATCCCTGGCGAAAGTTTCACGAAGGCGGTCGTGAATGGCGGAGTCATTCTCAAGCGTTTTGATCGCCAGCCATCGTTTGTGCTCGCCGATTGGTCCGGGCAGGTGGATGTGTTTCTCCAGGCTGGCGATGGCCTGCTCAATATCTGCGCCATAGTCGATCTGACGACTCGCACCGTCTGTGCCGCCCGGATTCGCTTTCTGTGAGTATCTGACCACCGTCTCCAGAAGCTCGGGAATACCCTTTTCTTTATGCCCGACGGTGGTGACGACCGGAACGTTCAGCGTTCTGGCCAGTTTCTCGGGGTCCACGACCACGCCGTTTCGCGAAGCCACGTCGTACATATTCAGGGCCACGACGACCGGAGCGCCGAGTTCGAGGAGTTGGACAGCCAGATAGAGGTTCCGTTCGAGATTCGAGCTGTCGAGGATGTTCACGACGACATCGGGACGCTCTTCGATGATGAAGTTCCGGGAGACAATCTCCTCCTCCGAGACAGCCGTCAGGGAATACGTTCCCGGAAGATCGATAATCTCCAACCGGCAGCCGTTGTACCGGCAGTATCCGTGTTTTTTTTCCACGGTAACGCCCGGGTAGTTTCCGACGTGCTGGTTGGCGCCGGTCAGAGCGTTGAAAATCGTCGTTTTCCCGCAATTGGGGTTTCCGGCGAGCGCGATTTTGAAAAGTTGTCCATCTGTCACGGTCAGTCGCCTATCTGTGGTCAGACTTAATCCTGAATGGAAACCGGGCGAACCATGACTTTATGCGTCACACCGTGTCCAAGGGCCAATTTGCTTCCCTTCACGGCGATCATGACCGGACCGAATCCGCCGGGCTGCATGATCGTGATATTCTGGCCTGGAAGCACGCCAAGGCTGGCCAGGCGGGTTCGAACCCTGCCGCCGCCGTTGATCTGCACCACTTGATACTGCATTCCCTGTCTGGCCTTGGCCAGGCTTATCGCCTCGGGAAATGAAGCATTGGGCACGTTCATAAACCTCTACTCCTTCAGAGTGTCGGACTGGACCGATTCCACGTACTTGAGCAATCGATCGAGGACTTCCTCGTCGATACTATGTTCCATCTTACACGCCGATTCCTCGGCCAGCTCTTCGTCAATATTGAGGATCTCCATGAAGAATCGTTTGAGTACTTCATGGCGGTGGACAATCTGGCGGGCCTGCTCCTCACCCTCTCCGGTCAGGGAAATGTACTGGTAAGGGTCATAGTTCACGTGCCCCATTTCGGCCAAGTGCTTCAACGCGGCGGTGACGGAGGATTTTCCTACCCGTACGCGTTCGGCGATATGACTGACGCGGGCCACACCGTGCTTTCGCGAAAGCCAGAAGATGGCCTCCAGATAGTCCTCCATGGACGCACTAAGCGATTTCGGGTTGCCTGGTTTCCGTTTCTGATAGTTTATCATTAGTCACTTGACCTGCGAGTGCAATATAGTTCACTCTTTTAAATATAGTTCGTTATGTCGAACATTTCAATAGGAAAATCAGAACTTTTCGAAAAATTGGTTTATAAACCGAATTGTATTGGTATACTAGGGTGTATCAACGCAGGTGTATCAATGGCTGTGAACACGAAGTTCGATGACATTTATGAGGTCATGAAGGAGCGGATCCGTAGGCAAGAACCGGGATCGCGGGTTCTGTCAGTGCGGGAGGCGAAAGATGAGTTTCGTGTTGCGTCGGGAACCGTCTGCCGGGGCATGGAGCGTCTATATCGCGAAGGTCTGATCGTGAAGCGGGTGGGGAAGGGAACGTATGTGGCTGATGGTTCCGAGAAGCTCGGGGCGCACAGGAATTACAGCATTGTTCTCGCCTTGCCGGATTATCCATCGCCGAACTATGATGCGTACGCGCGTCTTTTTGCCGAGGTGGGACAAAATGCGGGATGCAGAACGCGAATCGTGCGTTATGACTGGCGGGAAACCGTTATTCGAAGCGTGCCTCGCGAGCGGTTTGACGGATTGATCATTGTACCGTCGGCGGGGAAGGTGGATATAGCTGATCTGTACCGTGTCAGGCGACAGAATATTCCATTTGTGATCCTGGATCGCCTGCTGACGGATCTGGAGATTGATTTCGTGTGTTCGGACGACGAGTTGGGTGCAGCCATGGCGGCCGAGCATCTGGTCAAGCTGGGTCATCGACGCCTGGCGATGCTGCTTTCCGAACCGCGTGTTGACGAGGCACGGGAAAGGGGATTCGTTCGACAGGCGCAGTTGCTGCGTGCTGAGAACGTGTCGAGGATCGACTGCCGGACGGCGTCGGGCGAGTCATCCTTCCGCAAGGCGTATGAAACCCTCATGGTGCAGGTGGATCGGAAGGGCCTGGATTTTACAGGCGTATTCGTGCTGTCCGATGCCAGTGCCCTGGGGGCGATCAAAGCGTTCCACGACTTGAATATCAAGGTTCCCGAGGCGGTGAGCGTGGTCGGATTCGATGGTATTTCGGAAGGAGAATTCTATCATCCGTCCCTGACAACGATCGGGATCGATAATGAGGAGAAGATACACGAGGCCATGAAGATCATTTATCGCCGGCTGAGCGGAGAACGGAACGGCGCTCTGCACCATCTGGTAAGGCCGGAATTGATCGTGAGGGAATCGACGGGAAGAGTTGCCAATTGTTGATTCGAAGAAGGAGACGAATAATGAATGCAGTGTATGGCGGGCGTAGCTCTGATAATCGGCAATCAGCAATCAGCAATCAGAAATCTTTTACGTTGCTTGAGTTGTTGGTAGTGGTCGCGATTATCACCGTGCTGATTGCCATTTTGCTGCCGGCGATCGCCGGGGCTCGGGAGTCGGCGGGGCGGGTTGCGTGTGGGACGAGCTTGCGGCAGATGTCGACGGCGCATTTCGGCCACGTCCATGCGTCCATTCCATATCCACCACGGAATGGTGCCGAACCCCTTGGGAATGCTCCTTGGATCGAGCCTACTCATGGACGATCTCCAAGAGCTCATTATCGGTCCTTATCGAGTACAGTGTAATTTATAGCGACACGTTTGCGCATTTTAGAGGGCCTCAGAGGGTTGTGAAAGGCATTTGAGGCGGCCAGCGGAGTCATGGCGATGTCCTTGAGTGGACAAGCCCGGTCGGATTGCCGAAAAATAGGCAATGACTGTGCAATATGCAGGAAACGTGCGATGGATTGTGAAATCCAGTCTTTGACAGGACAGTCGATTGACGGCACAGAGGTTTCTCCGTGCTCTGAAGTTCCAATCGCCAAGTCGGCGAGCGTATCCGACGACGGCTCGGTTGCCAAGACCTTCGCTCACGCCAAGAGCGAGTTTGTGGGGACAATGAGCCGGGAAATCCA
Source organism: uncultured Phycisphaerae bacterium (assembly GCA_964563935.1). Taxonomy (GTDB): domain Bacteria; phylum Planctomycetota; class Phycisphaerae; order JAAYCJ01; family JAAYCJ01; genus JBAZZQ01. The sequence goes on from CAZLZE010000064.1 coordinate 28,583, forward strand.
GGCTTGGATGAACCAAATCATCGGAATGATGGAACTCATTCAGGCCACGCCGCTGACCGAGGAGCAGGACGAGTATCTGAAGGTGATGAAGTCCGCAGCGAACTCCCTGCTGGATCTGCTCAACGAAATCCTTGATTTCTCCAAGATTGAAACCGGCGATGTACAAACCGAAGCGATCAACTTCAACTTGCGTGACAGCCTGGAGAACCCGCTAAAGACTCTGGCCTGCACGGCTGAAGCCAGTGGGTTGCGGTTCGTCTGTCGGATTGACGACAATGTGCCCAATGCACTGACCGGCGACCCGACGCGTTTGCGGCAGATCCTTGTCAACTTGCTCGGACACGAAATACAGACGACAATGGAGGGCGAAGTATATCTGGGGATCAGTCTGGAGTCGCAAACGGACGATCAGGTTGGCCTGCACTTTACCATTGGCGATACAGGTTTTCCGCCGGGCAGTGGTCAGAGCGAAAATACAATATTTTTCTCTGGCGCCAGTTCTGCGCTTAAGTTCGAGGGCGAGGACATCAAACTGACCATGACGCTGCAGATCATCAAGTTGATGGGCGGCGAGGTCCGGATACAGCGAAATCGCCAGGTGCCGGACAGCCCACCGCCAGAGGGTCTTCGAAATGTTCTCGAGTTCGTCCTGTGGTTCAAACCGCAGGAAAGGACCACTGGTGAAACGGAGCCCGCCGAACCGCTGTGCCTCAAAAATGTTCCCGTCCTTGTCGTGGATGACTGTCCGACCGATCGCCAGCGACTTCAG
>CAZLZE010000065.1:0-29139 GCA_964563935.1 uncultured Phycisphaerae bacterium
GCGAAGAGGCCGACCACTCCCTCCTGGATCAGTCCGCGACTACTCCACGTCAGTGATCGGTCGACAATCCCCGGGACCGTGCGCAAGTTCGACGGTTCGCTCCGAAAAATGGACAACTGAGCTTGCGTATTTCCAAAACGATACAGATACAGCAGCCCCCCCGCCAGAACCACGATCGCCGCCAACAGCACGCCGATCCGCAGCAGGCCGCCGATAATGATCTCGATTCGTTTGTCATCCATGGACGTTGGTGCCCGCATATCAGATCCTCCCGACCAGACCGTGATAGATCATTTCAATAGCCAGGATCAGCACGATTCCGCTGAAAACCCACCGCAGGATTCTCGTGTCGACCCGGACAAGTACCCTGGTTCCCAGCATGGCCCCAGCCAGGACGCCGAGCATCACGGGCATGGACAGTCCCGGGTCAATATAGCCCTTGTTCAGATAGACGCCGGCGCTGGCGGCCGCGGTCACGCCGATCATGAAATTGCTGGTGGTGGTGGAAACCTTAAAAGGGATCTTCATGATCTGGTCCATGGCCAGCACCTTGAAGGCGCCGGAGCCGATACCCAGCAGACCCGAGAGCACGCCCGCAACACCCATCAAGCCGAATCCCGCAGGAACGTAGCGAACCGTATACGCATGGGGTCCCTCGGGGGTCGGATAAGCGGAATTGAGCTTCAATTTCTCCGCCCAGGGATGGGATTGCGAGGATTCCTGATCCTGCGGCCGATGGCGGCCGGACATCCACGCCGAGAAGATCAAAATGACACCGAAGACCACGGCTATCGCTCCGGTGGGGATCTTTGCAGCCAGATAGGCCCCCACAATCGCGCCGAGCGTAGTCGCAATTTCCAGGAACATGCCGATCCGAATATTGCTGTAGCCTTCCCGGACATAGGCGGCCGCCGCCCCGGACGACGTCGCAATCACCGATACCAGCGAGGCGCCGATCGCATAGCGGACATCGACCCCGAGAACCAGCGTCAGCAGCGGAACAATGACCACACCACCACCCAACCCGGTCAGTGCTCCCAAAAAGCCGGCCGTCAGCGATCCTGCCCACACGACAATCGTAAATTCCCAAACACTCCATCCATGCATGAACCCGATTCTAGATTAAAGTCCCGTCACTCGCAACTCTTCACCCGAAAAGTGGTCTCCGACCCTTCCAAAAGCACCAAGACACACCAAACCGGGCTTTTCGACCAATTTTAGAGTTGAAATTTTGCCCGACACATATTGAAATAGGACCATGAACGCATCTCTGGACAAGATCGGGATACCAACCAACTTCGGGGGCTTTGACTGGACCATTGTCATCGTCTTTCTCGTTGCCTCCACCCTGGTCGGTATTTGGGCGATGAAGTATATCCGCAATATGGAGGATTACGTCGTCGCGGGGCGAGGCGTTCGAACGTACCTGGGTTTGGCATCGATGATTGCCGCCGAACTGGGATTGGTAACGGTAATGTACTCGGCCCAGATGGGGTTCTCCTCCGCGTTCGCGTCGTTCAGTATCGCGGTCATCGCAGCCTCGGCGGGATTCATCGTCGGCCAGACCGGGTTCATCGTCGTTCCTCTCCGACGAATGGAAGTCATGACCATTCCCGAATTCTACGAGCGGCGATTCAGCCGGGGCGTACGGCTCGCGGGCGGATTCATCCTCGCCATGTCGGGCATCCTCAACATGGGCATGTTCCTCAAGGTCGATTCCATGTTCGTTACCAGCGTCATGGGGATGAACACCGATTTCGAGCTCAAAATGGCCATGACCATCCTCCTGGCCCTGGTCCTGCTCTACACAATGCTCGGAGGAATGATTTCGGTCGTTTTTACCGATTATCTTCAGTATACGGTTATGGCCATCGGGCTGGTGGCGATTTCGGTGCTCCTGATGGGACACTCTGGCTGGAATAACATTGTCCAAACGGTAACGGCAATCAAGGGCGAGGCGGGCTTCAACCCATTCCACGCCGACAGCGGTCTGGGACCGTCGTACCTGCTCTGGATGGTCTTTTTGGGGTTCATCAGCGCCAGCGTCTGGCAGACGGCGGTGATGCGGGCAACCTCAGCCGAAAGCGAACTGGTCGTCCGCGGAACCTATTCCTGGGGCGAGACCGGATTCCTGATCCGATTCCTCATCCCCTACTTCTGGGGTATCTGTGCCCTGATCTTCGTATTCCAGACCCCGACGCTCAAGGAGATCTTCCTGCCTGCCAAAGGCGAGGCGTCACTGGACACGCAGCTTCGGGCCATGCCCATCGCCCTGAGTTACCTTGTGCCTGCCGGAGCCATCGGACTACTCACCGCCGGTATGCTGGCGGCGGCCATGTCGACCTATAACACCTATCTCCACACCTGGAGCGCGGTGCTGACGCAGGACGTAATCGCGCCCCTGGCCCGGCGACCGATGGGCTCCAAGTCGCGAATTCTTGTGGCCCGGGTCATCATGTGCCTGATCGCGGTATTCCTGCTGGTGTGGGGATTGTGGTATCCGCTCGAGGAACGGCTGTGGGATTATATGGCCATTACCGGGGCGATTTATTTCACCGGCGCCTTTGCGACGCTGGTGTGCGGTATCTATTGGAAGCGGGCGAACAAAGTGGGGGCGTATGGGGCGTTCGCCTGCGGATTCCTGATGATCGTAGGATTGAAACCCGTTCAGAACTGGCTGAACGTGGATTGGCCCGGACAGTACGTGGGACTGGCGACGGCAGCACTGGCGATGACGACGATGATTGTCCTGTCCCTGGTGTTTCCAAATCCAAGGAAGGAGGCGTAGATCATGCAGATCTGGATCTACTGTTGGACTGCCCTGTGGTTTGTCGCACTGGTCGTATTTTCATTTCTTTCCGCCCTCATTATCGTATATGGAGCCGTTGACCTCGTGGCCCTGCTTCGCTCCCTCAAGACGGGAGCGCAAGCAAAAGAGGAAACCGCCGACACCCGATTCCCGAACATAACCACCCGCGAAAAAACAGCATCGTGAGAATTGAGCGTTGAACCTTCGGCTTTCAGCATTGAGCTTCGCGTCTTTGGTTCATGCCACAGTTTGATCTGTAACGAACAGGTTCTCTTCCGTCATGTTGGATGGATTCATTTCCTGTTCTGGTCAAAGAACGTCCAGAAGAGAAAATGCTGAGGCCACCACAGGCCCAGTGAACCGTTGTCGTTCAGGAAATCACCTTTCATTTTGACGTAGCTCACCCCACCGTCACCGTAGAGGACGTTCCACCCCCCTGCCGGCTCGAAGCCCCAGTTCGGATGGGCCAGTAGCCGGGGATGAGCGCTCCACGACCAGCTTCCGCAAAAGACATCCGCGATGATCGCGTTCCCGCGAAGATCGTCAAGCCGCAAGATGTCGATTCGCCACGGTTGGGCCATATCCCATCCGGGAAGCGGATAATCGATGCGCTCATAGTAGTCACAATCGACGTACCCGCCGGGATTCGCAAAATCCTTCTCAAACTGCGCCGGCGTGTAGCTCTTCTGACGGCTCGGGCAGAAGAACGTCTTGCCGCTGATGTGCTGACTGTGGTAAAGCTCATAGATCAGGCATCCGAACGTTCGGGGATAAGGACGCACCCCGCTGCCGCCCCAGGCCGAGCCGACACACAGCCCCAACCCCTGGCCGACGAACCCGCCGGGGAATTTACCCGCGCTCTCGTTGGCGTACATCTCCACGCCCAGCCCCATCTGCCGAAGTTGCGATCCGCAGGTGGAACGCTTCGCCATCTCGCGGGCTTCACTCATGGCGGGAAGGAGCAATGCCACGAGCACGGCGATGATCGCCACCACGACCAGCAGCTCAATCAGGGTGAAGGCTCGGAATTGGTGATTGTTAATTGTTGATTGTTGATTGAAGAATTTCGCCGGTTTCAATGTCTTCTTCATAATATTCTCCTTCTTCAATCCAAAACCTAAAATCCAAAATTCTTCTCACTTGTTCTCCGCCACGAGATATATCGGCTCTTTTCCCGCGGCAAGCTCGACTTTCCCGCTCACGGGCGATACCGTGAGCTTGGTTCCCCAGATATCGCAGGGAAAGACCGGCGTCTTGCCCGTGTCGACCGTCGCCTTGGTTTCCCGCAGTGCATTCCACACGACCCAGATCGGCTTTTCGCCGTTGAATCGATAGACGCGAGTCCCATAGCGATCGTACGTCCATTCCACGTCGCGCCGATGGCCGATGGTCCTGGTCATGAATTTGTATGCGTGATACGACGGCTTGGGCGTTCCGTCGACGCGAACGAGTCCCATGTTCTTGGCCTGATCGCTCGGCTCGGTGATATCGTTCCAGGCAAGGTACGTCACGAAGCTGACCTTGTGGGCCAGTGCCTGAATGTGGAGTTTGACCACCTTGACCGCCTGATCCTTTTCCGAGACGAACCAGTCGTTGACTTCGATACCTGTCTGCGGATCCCAGGTAGGAAATCCGGTCTCGTTGATTCCGATGGCGAGGTCCGGCCGCTTGCACCGGGCAAACGTTTCGCCGAAGGCAACCAGGCGACTGTCCAGAGCTTCATCCACACCGTACGGATGCGACAAGACAATATCGAGGTACTTGTCGGCTCCACGTTTGAGGCACGATTCGGTGTAGCCGATCTCCGGGGAAGTGAATCCCCCCGTGGCAAAGACCGCTTTGGGACTGTGGTCCTTGATGGTCTTGCCGGCCAGGCACAGGAGATTGGCGTAGGCCTTGAGCGTCCAATTATGGTTGGTGTTCGGTTCGTTGAAGACTTCCCAGATGCGGATCGTCGGACCGGCCATTTTGAGGCAGCTTTCAACCCAGGTCTTGTATTCCGGCGAGTTGGTCACCGGATAGCAGGCGTCGTTCGGGTCCTTCGCCGCGGGCATGCCGTCGAGACACATCTCAAACGCCATGCCCAGTTCCTCAGCTTTTTTCTGCTGCTCCGGGGCCAGCGCCGAACACCCCTGCCGCTGCCAGTAAACCCCGGCGTCTTTCATGTCCTTACCATATTGATGCAGGTAATTCGCGAAACAGGTGAACATGCCCCAGAACGGACCATCGATCACCCGTCGCTTGGACAGGTCGACCTTCGGGGCTTCAATCTTCCGGATCTTCACGTCATCAAGCCAGGATTTGCCCGGTCCGCCGAACTGCCAAAAGCTTAACAGGTTCGTATATTCCTTGCCCGGGGTCTGGAATCGGATCGTGACTTTCGTCCACGGGGTCGTATCGATCAAGTGTTCCGAATCGATCGTCCCGCTGGCGTATCCCTTGGTCCAGTATTCCACCTGCAGAAGCGTTCCCTGGCCAGTGGCATTTTCGGTTTTGAGCCAGCCCGTGATTTCATACCACTGTCCCGGCACAAGACCGGTCAGAGCATAGGCGAAACAACTGATCTGATTGATTTTGGCGTCAATCTGCGCGACGGGCCGCCCGGAGGGTGCGTCGGAGACTTTTACAATCGTACAGGCCTTGGTCGATGCTTGGGGATGTCCCCAGGCGATCTTGTTCCACTTGCCCTCGACCATGCGGAGCAACTTCGCATCCTTCGTGACATCTTCCGTCTTGATGTTATCAAGCAGATCTTTCTCTGACGGGCTCGAGATCACCGGCTGAGCCAGCACAGAGGATAAACCGATCAGAAAAATCGCACAGAGTGTTCGCATATTCAGCATTCGTGTTCCTTTCGTAACTTTTCATGCCTTTTTTACGTGTTTAGGTGCAGTGTTTCGATTCTCTATATCTTTGCCGCTATTGCCACGCTCTTAGCTGACCGTGATTCCATCCCCGCCAGGTCTTCGTCACAAAATGTGGGAAATAAGGCCAGTCATAAGCCCCAAATATTCCAAACTCCGGCCAGTCGTCTTTTGCCTTTTCAAAACGGATTTCCAGTCGGCCATCCTTTATCCAGAGAAAGTTATCGCCGGATTGATTGAAAGCGATGCCGCCTCGTGAATAGTGGTTCATTCGCGAAGGGAGAGGTTCCACAAAACCAGTGTTATCGCAGCATAAGATAGGCATTCCGTATCCTACAACATCCGTGTATTCTTTGTTCAATTTGAGTACAGGATTCCCCCCTATCGCCGGCGTACCGCTGTCCTGATAGGCATAGGAACTGTGAAACTTCGTTACGCCGTCGCCCAACGTGATCTCATTCAGGTTTTCTTCGGTTCCGCCGGGGCAATAGAATATTTTCTCCGATCCGACGTACTTCGGCACAAGCAGGGCCAGTGAATGGAGGGATGAGTCGGGAAAGAACCACGCATTGACGGTCGGCAGCGCGTTGTTGAAGTCTTCGCCGTACATCATGAACCCGATTTCAATCTGATGAATGTTCGATTGGCAGACGGTCTTCTTGGCTGCTTCCCGTGCGGAACTCAAAGCCGGGAGCAGTATCGCGATCAGCACGGCGATGATCGCCACCACCACCAGCAGTTCGATGAGCGTAAATGCGTTTCGATGCGTTTTTACATTCGTCATGTCCGTCATCCTCTAAAGTTCGACCGGTACAAGATAGATGGGTTTATCGTCCACACTTAGTTCGATCTTTCACTTGATCGGCGTGACTGTTGTCTTGACGCCGTAGATGTCGCAGGGCAGGACCGTCGTATCGCCGGTATCCAGCGTGATCGTCGTATCCCGCAGGGCATTCCATACCACCCAGAGCGACTTGTCGCCGGTGAACCGGTAAATTCGCGTGCCGTTGCTCTGATAGCTCCAGTCCTTCACACGGCGAGACCCGATGGTCTTCGTCATGAACCGATAGGCGTGATAGGAGGGTTTGGGTGATTCGTCCACGCGGATCAGGCCCATGTTGTGCGCCTGGTCCGACGGCTCGGTAAAATCGTTCCACCCGAGGTACGTTATAAAACTGAGTTTGTGGGCCTGACCCTGGATGTGCATCTTGACGATATTCCGGGCCTGGGTTTCTTCCGTGACAAATTGAGAGTAGTCTGTGTACCCGGTGGCGGGGTCCCACGTCGGCCAGCCGGTCTCGTTGATGGCCACAGCCACGTCCGGACGGCCCGCCCGATTGCATGCCTCAGTCACCGCCCACAGATGGGTGTCCAAAGCCTCATCCACACAGTAAGGATGGATCAAAGCAATATCGACAAGTTTGTCCTTATCGCGTTTGAGGCATGCTTCAAGAAATCCGGTATACGGCAGGCCGAATCCTCCGGTACCCACGAGGATGTTTGTTTTCGTGTCCTTGATGACCTTGGCGGTGACATTCATGAGATTGGAATAACCTTCCAGCGTCCAGTCCTGTTTGAGATTCGGTTCGTTATACAGTTCCCAGATCCGAACCTGCGGGGCCGGCTTTTCGATGAACGGTTTGATGTATCCGAGGAAATCGCCCGTATGCGTGACCGGATAGCTGCGGTCGTTGGTATCTCTGGCCCCGGGCATGCCGTCGATGCAGGTGGCAAAGACGATGCCCAATTCTCTGGCCAGTTTTTGTACGTTCGGGGCGGTGGACCCGAGTCCCATCCGCTGCCAGTGGACGCCGGCGTCCTTCATGTCTTTGGCGTATTTGAGAAAGTACTTCGAATCGCAGGTGAAGATACCCCAGAACGGCGTATCGAGCACGCGGCGTTTGCCGACGTCGAACGACGGCTGAGAAATTTCCCGAATCCGCAGATTGTCCGCCCACGCCGTGCCCGAAAACCCGGTCTGAATGAAATCCAGTTGGACCCGGTATATCTTCGAAGGGGCCTGAAATCGGACAAGGGCGGTCTGCCAGCCGGTCGTTCCGACAATCGCTTCGGAATCGATGCTTCCGTAGGCGATACTGCCATGCCAGTATTCGATTCCCAGGCGTGCGCCGTTCCCTGCCAGATTTTTACATCGAATCATCCCGGAGACTTCATACCATTGTCCCGGAATGAGCCCCTCGAGATTCTGAGAAAAGATGGTAATCTGAGGCGACGTCGGAGCCAGTTGTGCAACTCGTTTTCCGTTGGGCGCATCAGCCGACTCCACAATAGCACACGCCTTGTCGATGTCCTTGTCAACATTGTTCCATATCTTCCAATGCAGGGGACGACCCGCTTTGTCGACATCTTCAAACGATGGATTCAGAATCGCCGGGTCCGCCGATATCGAGGCGGCCATCATGAACATCAAGATGCAGCACAATGAGGTCCTATGGATCATACGGACTCCTTCAGTCATTTCATACCAAGCAATTCGCGACGAACGACAAACGGCGCAAGTTTGATCTGACGCGGTTCGTCCGGAGCAAGATTGTTATCGATTTTTCCCAGCAGCAGTCGGCAGGTCTCCCGACCAAGTTTCGCCGTGTCCAACTGGATCGAGGGGAGCGGAAGTTCAGACCAGGGAGTACTATAGTTGTTACCGTAACCGATAATGGCGATGTCCTCCGGAACACGCAGACCCGCCGCCATCACGGCTTGCATCGCGCCAACGGCAATCAGATCGTCATGACAAAACACACCGTCCGGCCGATCAGAAAGACTCAGCAGCTTCGCCATCGCCTCCCGTCCGGCGGCAACATCTTCGTATCGAGCTGACTGAATGATCCACGCCGGATTCACCGATCGGCCAAGTTCCTTCAGCGCCCGACAATATCCTTCTGTCCGCATCTCCATAGCCCCGGCATCCGGCGGACCGGCGATGTAGGCAATGCGACGGCGTCCGGCCTCAGCCAAGGTCCGCGTCGCGAGCATTCCGCCGCCCACCTCATCGAACCCGACATAGTCCACCTGAGGCGCATCGGCGCAAAACCCTGTCAGGACCACCGGGTAGTTCTTCTCCATCATCTCGACCAGGTGTTCACCCGAACCGACATGCTCGACAATCAGCCCCTCGACCCCTCGCTGACGAAGCATTCGACATTCCTCTTTTTCCCGAAGCGGATTGCCCCGAGAGTTACAGAGAATCACATGGTAGCCGTTCTGCCCAGCCAGCTCCTCCATGGTAGAGACAAACGAGTTCACAAAGCGGCTGGTAATATTGATGAACATCGCGCCAATGATGTGCGTCCGCGCCTTGGCCAGGGCGCGGGCTGACAGATTCGGCTCGTACCCCAACTCCCGAATGGCTGACAATACCCGCTGCCGGGTAGCCTGGGATATACCGGAGTTGGGTGCGTTATTAAAGACTCGCGACACGGTGGTCTTCGACACCTTCAGCTGGCGGGCGATCTGCGAGATGTTCAGCTTGCTTTCCATCTATATGCTTTCCACAACCGGTTTAGATTGTAACCTAAACCGGTTGCGATGTCAAGACAAGAAATGAGCCGCAGCGGAATTCCCTGGATATACTCAATAGCTCGTGGAATAATTGATCTTCACAGGCTTGAGGACCCAAATCATGCTCTACCTTGGATTAACGCTGTTTGTCTTGCTGAACGCCGCAGCCCTTGCGATCGTTCTGGTCGGTCTGCCGGGAAACTGGCTGATGGTTGCCTTTACATGGCTTCTGGCGTGGTGGCAGTGGGACCGGCACCTCTTTGGCCTGCCGGTACTGATCGCAATAATCGCGCTGGCGGCATTCGGTGAGTTGATGGAATTCCTGTCCGGCGCGATGGCAGTCCGAAAATCCGGAGGAACAAAACGGGGAACCGTAGGGGCGATCCTCGGAGCCATCGTCTTTGGGATCATAGGAACAGCGATGGTTCCAATTCCTGGAATCGGGTCCATCCTCGGCGCCTGTGTGGGTGCCTTTCTCGGGGCGATGGGCATGGAGCTCTCCAGCGGAAGAACCACTCAGGAATCCGTCCGATCCGGGGTCGGCGCGGGGATAGGACAATTCCTCGGAACAAGTGCGAAATTCATCGTTGGCGTCATCATCTGGATCATGGTGACGATCGCCGTGTTCTGGCCTTGATGCTAGCCAGGAGTGACCTGTATCTTCAGACTGTCTGGCTGACCGAACTTCCCCAACGCCTGGCCGAACTCGTCAAGCGGAAACTGGTGGCTGATGAACGACTTAACGTTGATTCGATGCGACGCGATCAGATTGATTGCATGCTGCACCGTCCGGGGATTGATGAACGAACCTCGGATCGTCCATTCATTGACGTAGATATCGTAAGGCGACACTTCAATCCGCTTATCCGGAGGAACGACCCCAAAAAAGATAATCGTTCCGCCCCGTTTGGCGACAGAAAATGTCTGGCGAGCCGTGATCGCGAGCCCAGCCGCTTCAAAAACAACATCAGCGCCCCCAGGATCGATTTTGCGGATAGCTTCGGATACATTTTCCGCGTTCGGATCAATAGCGACGTCGGCCGCAATATCAAGAAGGAATTTCCGACGATCGGACAAGGGTTCGGACACAACGACTTTGGCCGCCCCGGCAATCTGGGCAAGTTGGGCAAGAAGTCCTCCGATCGCTCCCCCACCGAGGACCAGAACCGTGTGGCCCGGCCTGATCTGCGCCTGCTCGATTCCATGCAGAACACAGGCCAGCGGTTCCACCATCGCGCCTTCACTGAAGTCCACCGATTCCGGGAGAACATGAACTTGCGATTGCGGAACCGAGCAGAATTCGGCAAACCCTCCATTTTGCCGAACGCCAATCGGATGCAGGTTCTCGCACAAGTGCTCCTTACCGTCACGGCAGAATCGACAACGATGACAGTAGATGTTCGGGTCGATACAAACACGATCACTGATTTTGACATCACAAACCGCCGATCCCACAGCCGTAACCACTCCGGAAAACTCGTGCCCGGGAATCAGAGGCAGATGGGCGGGATATTCGCCCTTGAGAATGTGCAAATCCGTCCCGCATAACCCGCAGCACGCCACTTTCACCAGAACTTCGTGATCATGCACTGAAGGTTCCGAACAGTCCTTAAAGGAATAGCGATTTACCGCGTCAATAACCACAGCTTTCATGGTAATTCTCTCTTGATAACAACTGTCACCAACGACCTATGTTATTAACTATATCCGATATATCCACGAAGTGTAGCATGCAGTGAACAATCAAGTTTAACTCTCATTTTAGAGGCAAATATGTTGACAATTCTCAAAAAGCTATCATAATACAATTTAACTTCTTGTAGATCTTTCTGGTGGAAGAGGGATTCAGCGTTCTTGTGCTATAACGGTAACGGTTAACCCGGCATCCTAAAGGCGTGCTTCAGAAGGTGATTTCACCAGGATGAACATAATAGGCACCGCATAACACACATGGGGGGTATCGATGGCCGACACGGACAAGACGCGACAGCAAAAGATCGGGCATTACCGGTCCGCAACGCCGGAATCCAAGACCGTGCCCGATGCTCTTACCCACTTGGAGAAAGCAAGTGTCACTGCCGCCGGTCCTCCGCAGACACAAAACAATTCACATATGGAGCATTTGACAGACGCTGTCGTAAGTCGTCAGGAAATGCTGGAGCAGACACTGAAACGACACCTCCAGAAACTCCGCGAGGCAAATGATGCGCTTCGGATGGTGAATCAGTTCGCGGAAGGTTTGCTCCGCGGCGATTCCATGGAGAAGAGTCTGGAGTTTCTTCTTGCTACGGGCAAGAGACTGGTCAAAGCCTCCGTCGGATCAGCCGGACTTCGTCTGAATGCAGGTCCAAAGGGCATTCAGATACACGACACCGATCAGTTCACCTGCCAAGTCAACTCTTCTCTTGAAATCGGTGACAAGTGTCCCGATCTGATGGAGAACATTGCGAACGGAATCACCATCAACAACAACATGAGTGGAAAGAAGTTTCCTCCCGGCCACATCCCAATCACGAATTTGCTGACTCTCGGGGTCAAAGTGAAAGGCGGGCAGGCTTACCTGATCCTTGCCAATAAAGACGGGGGCTTTACGGACGAAGACAGACAAAGGCTCAATATTCTCAGTCGATTGATATCCCTGACTATTGATCGCCGGCAGATGGATGAAGAGCTGAGGAAACATCAGGCCCACTTGGAGGAACTGGTGGCCACGCGTACCGCGGAACTGAAACTCGCGAACCAGCGACTCCGGCAGGAGGTCGCGGAACGAAAATCGACGGAGGAGAAACTGGTCATCTACCAGGGACACCTGCGGTCACTGGCATCGGAACTGTCGCTTACGGAAGAGCGGGAGCGCCGCCAGATCGCCACCGGGCTTCACGACCACGTTGGTCAATCTCTGGCGATAGCCAAGCTCAAGTTGCTGGCCCTGAAAGAAAACGTGACGGATCCACAGGTGACCGAGTCGCTGGATCAGGTCTATCATTTGATCGAAAGCTCGATTCAGCAGATTCGGACATTGACGTTCGAGCTAAGTCCACCGGTATTATACGAGTGCGGTTTCGAAACGGCCGTGGAATGGCTGGCGGATCAGATCCGTCGTCAGCATGGACTTGATGTTCGAGTTCAGAGCGACAATACTCCGACGCCCTTTGACAATGACATCCGTGTGGTACTCTTCCAGGCTGTGCGGGAATTGATGTTCAATATTGTCAAGCATGCTCAATGTACTCGTGTCGATATACGGATCTGTTGCCAGGAGAATCACGTTCACATACAAGTTCAAGACAACGGAGTAGGATTCTCAGCCGCCAAAGCCTTCCCCAATGCGGGACGAAAGGTAATGACCGGCAGCGCCGGCGGATTCGGCCTGTTCAATGTCCGGGAACGATTGACTCACCTCGGTGGACACATGGAAATCACTTCGGTCCCGGAAAAGGGAACCCGGGTCACGCTGATCGCCCCGCTGAAGAGAGGGAATTGAAGGGAATATGTGGACATCAGAATGCCCGCCGGAATGGAGTACGCGTTCCTTGCGATCCGATCATCTCACATCCCCTAAAGAACAAGCCCTCCCGAAGATTCGGCCATCTCCAGGAGGGCGACGTATGCGTCACTTTCCCCTCTCAAGTGACTGTTGCTGCTGGTTTCTGCTATGGGCTTGTTTGGCCCCCCGATGTACCCTCCGGTCCGGAAATATGCTTTATGGAGTTCACGATGATCAGACGGCTCTGCGGGAATACCGTCCCAGTCACTTGGACAGTGTGACCCTTGTGCGACTGAAGCTGCTGGATCTGGTCGTTCTTCAGATAGTGCAGAACCCAACCGGTCATGTCCGTAGTGCCGGCGCCCGCTCCGCCTTCCTTCATCCCAGCGCCCGTTCCCGCAGAAATCACCTTGGTCACCTGCAGGACCACATCCTGGGAGCGGTCGCAGCCGCTGGCTCCTTCTTTCTGCAGGGCCTGACAGAGACTCAGGTTCTTGCCCTCAAGAGTCACCTGCATCATATTGTGCTGCGCAATCTGGGGCGAAGGCTGGAAGGAGTCCACCATAATAGTCCGCTGATTGGGATATAGCGTACCTTTCACCGTGACCCACTGCCCCTGATGGCTCGTAATCAGCGGTTTGCTCTTGTCCGTCTCCAGATAGTAGAGCACCCACCCACTCATGCCCTGGATTTCCTTCCCGTTCTCATCCAGAACGCGCATAACCTTCAGGGCATTTTGCGTCTGTCCCGTGGCCGCTCCGCTCTGTCCGCTCATATCCTGCTGGCCCTGAGTGGCGCCGTCTTGTCCGGGCGAAGAGTAGATGTTCTCGTCCGCGGCAACGCGATTCACATCGGCATTTTTGTGTTCGCCGCTGCCGTCCATCTGACTCCCACCGTTACCCTGGTCCATTTCGTCAGTCCCGCGATCCTTCATACTGGCGCTCTCGTCGTATCCCTGGTTATTCTCGGCCGCGTCACCGTCACGAGTGCTGCCGTCGCCGCTCATTCCAGAATCACTCCCCTTTGCACCGCTCGCGTCGTCTGCCACCAGTATAACCTTAGCATCGGAGGACGAACCATCCTTCTGATCGGTCTTCTTCTGGTCGGTAGCGCCATTGCCGGCATTGTTTTGATCCGTCGCCTGATGACCGCCCGTGGCTCCATCCTGACCTTGCGTGCCGCTGTCCTTGGCGTCGGAAGGCGATGTTATGCCCTGATCCTTGCCCTTTCCCGCGCCATCTTGAGCCCCGTCTTTGGCAGCGTCGCCTTGCTCCTTGGCGGCGTCACCTATCGTGCCCTGGTCCTTGGCCGCCCCGCTCTGATCGTGAGCAGCGCCATCATGCTTTGAAGCCTCATCGGCTGTACCCTGATCTTTGGCTGCGTCACTCTGATCATGCGCACCCCCCCCGGTTGTACCACTGTCGGAGGTCCCGCCATCCTTGGATGCGTCACCAGCCTCGCCTTGATCCTTCGCCGCATCACCCTGGTCAGTGGCACCATCTTTGGCGCCATCGGAAGGCGATGTTATACCCTGATCCTCACCGGCCTTTCCCGCGACATCTTGAGCTTTATCCTTGGCGGCTTCGCCTTGCTCCTTGGCGGCGTCACCAATCGTACCCTGGTCCTTGGCCGCTCCGCTCTGATCAGTGGCTCCGTCCTTCTGATCGGAAACGGCACTGCCCGCGCCAGTGTCGGAAATCTGTATAATATGCACGTCTTTACTCAGGTCCAGAATCCCCCTCGTACCGTCCAGACTTCCACCCATGCCGCTGTCCTGACCACTCGGATCCATCTGCTGTTTCCCGCCGCGTTGCCACATCCCCGGACGCTGCATTGAGGAGAACCAACTGAGATTAATGTTCCGCCCCTCAATGGTCACTTTGGTTGGTCCGCTCGGCAGGCATTGCTGGCCCGTTTGATCCGACTTCGCCATGTCCTGTGCCTGGACGACAGCCATCAAACCGAGTCCGAGAACCGCCATCAAAGGCAGCCCCCACCATACCGTTTATGACTTAATCATCCTACTTCCCCCCTTCCAATAAAAGGAATCTGTTCACAAACTGTTTAGGACTTCATGTGGAATACCCACCCCTGTTACAGGATTCATTCTATACGACAGTAAAATGACCGTCAAGAAATCCTTTCAAAACGCCTATTTCCATGCGTTTCTTGAGGTTTGAGCCGCTTCGGAGAACTGAAGAAAAAGGATGCAGAGCCCTGCCCTCTATCTGTTAAGACACACCGTCTCAACGGCAAGCGGCTGGAGCATGGTCCATTCGATTCGCGTATCGGCGGGAATATCATCAATCGCCTTGGTCCCGACTAATTCCCGGATCCTCGCCGGCTCGATCCCACCCCCAGGACGCTTGACCGTCAGCATGGCCGGCGTGATCACAGTCCCAGCCGGAATGTCCAGGGCGGACACGACGCTTCCACGGGAAACCCTTCGCACTTCATGCTCGCAATCCAGGAGCTGGCGCCTCGGCGTCCCCATCGCCGTCTGAGCTTCTCGAGCGGCGGCCACATATTGCCCCAACTGGATCTCCTCAAGCGAAAACGCCTGATCCGGACCGGGAAGTGAACGGTCAATCGTAAAATGCTTTTCCAGAATCGTGGCCCCAGCCGACACCGCCAGCGCCCCCGTAATCCATTCGGCGGTATGATCGGAAAAACCGATCGGAACCGGATAACGCTGAGCAAGATTTGAGACTACAGAGAGATTGGCTTCCGAAAGCGGCGTGGGATAAGAACTGATGCAGTGCATCAAGACCAGATGCGACAGTGCGCCGTGATTGGCGAAGCAGTCAACGGCGCTGTCAATCTCCTCAATAATACACGCTCCCGAAGAGGCAATCACGGGCAACTGAGACTCAATGGCCCGCTCCAGAAGCGGAAAATTCACCAGATCCGGGGAAGCCAGCTTGATCGCCGATACGCCCAGGTCCAGCAGAAATTCCAGATCGTTGATACTGAACGGCGTGGCGAGAAACTCAATTCCGACATCGTGACAATAGCGGAAAAGATCCGTAAATTCCTGACGCGTAAGCTCTAATTGACGCAGCATCTGACGCTGGTCGACATGGCCCTGCTGTTTTTGGTAATTGGCGGTCGGCGCGTTGGAAATGACCAGATTCTCCGCGGTGAACACCTGGAATTTGACCGCGTCGGCTCCGGCTCGCTTGGCGGCATCGACTAATTTGAGCGCCAGGTCGAACCGTCCGTTATGATTGACTCCCGCTTCCGCGATGATGTATACGGGCTGACCGGTTCCAACCTCTCGGCTGCCGATCCGAATCGTCGACGAACTAGACCAGTACGGACGAATCCTGCTTCGTTGCATGTTCCTGGTTCTCCTGCATCATTCTCAAAATCGCCTCTGCCACGTACAGGTCCTTGCGCCCATCGACGTCGACAATCAAATCGGAATCGGGATGGACGAAGCCACGACGGTCCTTCCCGAGGAAGCAGTGGAAATCTTCCGCATGCTCGGGTTTTCGATAGAGGGACTCGCGGCGTATAGCCAGCACCGCGCCCGTGGGAACGTACATGGGCGTTAGATCCTGACGGCGATAGATCGCCTTCTTGCAATTCAGTACGACCTTGTCTCCATCCTCCAGTCTGACCATCCAGTCGGGATGGTGTTTACCCACAGGGGCATAGCTCTGGGCCGAGTCCCCGCCGTACTTCACCAGATGCTCGACGGACATATCGATCAGACCCTTGGGACGAATGG
The DNA here is from genome assembly GCA_964563935.1 of uncultured Phycisphaerae bacterium. GTDB lineage: Bacteria > Planctomycetota > Phycisphaerae > JAAYCJ01 > JAAYCJ01 > JBAZZQ01. The sequence continues at coordinate 16,413 of CAZLZE010000065.1, forward strand.
GAATATTCCCGTAAAGGAGCACAATAATCTCAGCCCGGAACCCGTAGAGTTCTTCCGCGCGATCGGTCCCGAATCGGGCCGCTGCATCCACGGTCGCCGTGTCGCTCGCCAGTTCCGAAGGCCGACCGACCGACCAGACACCGTAGTCGCTGGCGATTCGCCGCACTTCCGCGTCGTCGCTGGTCACGATGATATGGTCCAGCCTCTTCGCCTGTAGCGCCGCCTCAATGGAATACGCCACCAGCGGCTTACCCAGCAGCATCTTCGTGTGCTTGCCTGGCAATCCCTTGCTTCCGGAACGAGCGATAATCACACCCAGCGTCGGAATGTATTCACCAGTCTCGGGATGATTCATAGTCGTATCCTCTCACTATTTCTACATAATCCTATCGGACGTTTTGGGCAGGCAAGTAAAGTGAAAGGAAAATCAAATTACAGGTCCTTAAACAGTGACACCCAAAGGACTTACCATCACGAATGGCCGCGTTCGGAATTACGAGGGTCCGATAAAGATGCTGCTAACAAGAAAAGGTTCAAATCTTTATACCGCACATTCGCAGTTGGTAGGGCAGGTGGTTCTGACCGAAGGTCAGGTTTACCAAGCGTTTGGCCGAAAAAACAGATGGAATGCGATCGCCCGGATTGGCGGATTAAAAAACGCTCGTCCAGCTACATGGGACGAGCGTCGGAAAACCAGGGAATATTGACTTACACAGTCTACGGATGCCGGACCGTGACTGTCGTGGCGATCCCGCCGCGGGGCGTGAATCGGCCGACGATTTCCATCTTCTTCGGGCCAACGACCTGCACGAGGTCATCGAGGATTCGATTGATCAGCCGCTCATAGAAAACCCCTTCGTTGCGATATCCCTGAAGGTAGATCTTGAGCGATTTGAGCTCCACGCATCTTGGCCCGGGAATGTAGCGGATCTCGATCGTGGCGAAATCCGGATGGCCGGTCTTCGGGCACAGACTGGTGAATTCCGGCTGAGAGATGAAAATTTCATAGTCCCGGTTGGGATACGGATTATCGAATGTCTCGAGAGTCTTTATGTCGATCATTTTTGTCTCAAATAACCGGCCTCACGCGGCCGGGCTGATATCTCGTGTTACCATTTAGAACGTTGGCGGAGTGACCACCCACAATAGCAGGGTATCTTCATCGCCTTGATTCGAGAAACGATGCGGACGGCTGGAGTCAAAGTAAATACTGTCCCCGGTCTTTAGTTCATATTTCGCGCTGTCCAACTCGACCGTCACCTGCCCCTTGAGAATAAACCCGAATTCCTGCCCCTTGTGCGTGTAGCCTTCATGGCCCGAATTCGAGCCCGGCTCCATGCGCACCAGAAGCGGCTGCATGGTCTTATGAACGTCCCGGAACGTCAAGGCGTCGATATACATGCCCGACTGCAGATGGCTTATCTTCGGCCGCTCTTCTGCCTTGACAACCGGACTGTGATCCACCTGGGGTTCATCCACCAGCGAACCAACCGTCACGCCGAAGGCATCGGCGATCGATTTGAGTGTAACCAGAGAAGGCAGCGTCTTGCCCTGCTCCAACTGAGACAGGAAACTCCGGGAAGTATCCACCTTCTCAGCCAAGTCTCCGAGGGACATATGGTTGGACTGCCGAAGCCGACGAATCTTTTCACCGAACTCGTTATTACCCAATTTACTCATGCAGATCATCTCCTACGACCGTTTAATCCTACTTAAGGATATTACGCAGGGTCTTAATAGTCAATAGCAGAAAACAGTTAACAAATGCTTTACTTCCGACAAAATCTGCGTTCCCAGGGAAAGAGATTACATTTCACACCCCAATATTATATGATTTGCCGAATGTTTGTCGTTTGGATCGTCATGTATCAGTTAGCGCAAAGGAGTCGTTCATGAAGCGTTCTCTCTGGAAAATGGGGCTGGGATTCCTCTCTATCATGATTTGCACATCAGTTACGTTCGGGCAGTGCTGCAGCCTGGTTTCCACATCCGGGGATGCGCCGACAGAAAGCAACTTCTTCCTCCACGATGGTGATGTTTACGTCATCTACGGTGACAGCATCACCGACGGGGGTGTGTATCCTCGTGTGCTTGAGAACTACGTTTTGACGCGTTTCCCTGATTGGCATGTGACATTCTACAACCTCGGCTGGGGCGGCGACGTCGCCAGCAATCTCTTCCGGCTTCAGCGTGACGTCCTGCCGATCAAACCAACGGCGTTTACCGAATGCATGGGTATGAACGACGCCGGATACTCCGCCGTCAATCAAAACCGGCTTGATGTCTACGTCGGCGCTTACCGTGAGATGATCCCCATGTTGCGGAAGGCCAATCCCAACGTACGTATCATGCTGATCTCCGCAATCCCCTATGAAAACAAGAACTTCACGGGCGCCGGCGACGGCTGCTATGCCCAGACCCTGCGATGCTTCGCTCAAGCCAAGCGAGAAGTGGCCCGGGAGATGGGGGTAGGCTTCATCGACCTCAACATGGGATATGCGGAGAAAATGGGGTTGGGCAAGATCGTCTACCCCGATTTCATCCTCAGCGGTGACGGCGTTCACCCCAACGTCATCGGTCAGACAATCATGGCCCAGGTGATTCTGAAAGGCATGAACGCGCCGTCGCTGGTGGCGTTCGCCGCGATCGACGCGTCGGGCAAGACTCCCAAAGTCGCCGATACCACGCGTTGCCAGATCAAGGACCTGGTCATCTCCGACAAGGGCGAGATCAGCTTCAGCCGGCTTGCCCAAGCCCTGCCCTGCCCCGTCGAAGCGACCGGTGAACAAGCCGCCCGATTCCTCGACGTAACCAACTTTAACGACGAAATCAACCGCGACATCCTGATGATCAAGGGTCTGACCGGAAAAGCTTACGAATTGAAGATCAACGGCGTTTCGATCGACACCTACTCAAGTCAGGATCTGCTCCACGGCGTCAATATCAGCAAACCCATGAAGGGACCGATGTGGGATCAGGCTAATACCGTCCGCGACGCCACACTCGAACGTCAGAACAATCATTACATCAAATGGCGACACATCTGGCTGAAAGCCGGTGGCGCCGGCAGCGGTCAGTACGATCTGTCCGACAAGGCACGGATTGAAGACTTCGATGCCAAGGCCCAGGCCGCCATCAAGAAGCAGCACGAACTCAATCAACCCAAGTGGATGACCTTCACATTGACCCCGATTGCCCAAAAAACAGTCGTGCTCCCGGAACCGGTCACCTTCTCCAAGGCCGGGGCGACCATCACTCCACCAAGCCTTCAGCCATTGGACTGGACCAAGGCCAAGGTCAAACAGATCGACCTGCGGAAGGTCGTCAACCGCGCCTTTGCCGATGCGGTCGAGGGCGACGGACAAGGCGGATGGTCCGATCAGGGACCGGCAAATGATCTTTCTCCCTTGCCGGTTGGAAAGCAAGTCCTCGCCGGTGTTCCCTTCGACATTATCGATCCAGCCAAGAACAACGGCAAATCCATGCTCGTCATCAGCCGACGTGCGGGACAGAACGCCCCCGCCTCGATGATCATCCCCGTCGGAGCCAAGGCCAAGACCCTCGCCTTCCTCCACGCCACCGCGTGGTCCGGTGACGGCGTGCCCCCACTCAATGTGGCCATTCACTACCAGGGCGGCTTGACCACCAAAGCGGCGTTCTACGTGGGACCCCAGTTGTATGACTGGTGGAACACGCCCAAACTCCTGGCCGCCGCTGTCAATGCATGGTCCGGGAACAATCGCAGCGCTGCCATCAGCGTACTCTACACGCCGCTGGTCAATCTCATGCCCGATGCAATGATCGAATCGGTCGAAATCTCCGCCCCCGAGGGATCTCAGTGGGTCTATGGCCTGATCGCCATCACAGCTTTGGAATAATATGGAGTTGATTTAAGGAATAGCATGATCAAGAATCCGACAATCACGGGTGAGTTCTTCCTCCGCGACGGCGACACGTATGTCATTTACGGCGACAGCATCACCGAGAATGGTGTCTACGCCCGTACACTGGAAAATTTCGTCCTGACGCGATTTCCCAACTGGCGAGTAACGTTTTGCAATCTCGGCTGGGGCGGCGACCGCGCCTGCAATCTCTTTCGAGTCGAACGCGACGTGCTGCCCGTCAAACCCACCGTTTTCACCGACAATATGGGTATGAACGACGCGAATTACCTCCCGCCCAGACTCGACACACTCAACATCTACTGCGATGCCTATCGCCGAATGATCCCCCTGCTGCGAAAGGCCAATCCCAACATTCGCATCGCCTTGATCTCGGCGATCGCGTATGAGAACATTCGCGGCGTCGCCGAATTCGCCGACGGATGCTACGCTCAAACGCTCCGATGCTTCTCCCAGGCCAAACGGCAACTCGCTTCGGAACTGGGTACCGAGTTCATCGACCTTTTTTCCGGCTATGCGCAAAAAATGGGAATGGGAAAAATCGTCTATCCCGATTATGTCCTCAGCGGCGACGGCATTCATCCGAACGCCACCGGGCAAACGATCATGGCCCAGATAATCCTCAAGGGCATGAACGCACCCGCGACGCTCGCGTCTTTGACCATCAACGTGTCCGGAAAACAGGCGACCGTTGCAGACTCCTTCCGCTGCCAGACGAAAAATATAAATCTGATGGCGGATGGAAAGATCACGTTCTCCCGACTCACCGAAGCCCTGCCTTGCCCAGTTGAAGATTTGTCCTCACTGAGCAGACGCAATCTCGATCTGTCCGATTTCGCCGACGAGATCAACAACGACACGCTGACCATTTCAGGCCTGACGGACAAGGCGTACGACGTGGCCATCGACGGTTGCAGTCTGGGCGTCTACACGCCGGCTGAATTGTCCGCAGGCATCAATCTCAGCAAACCCATGGTCGGCCCGCTGTGGGACCAGGCGATGCAAGTCGCCCAGGCCACCCAGGAACGCCAAAACGCCCACTTCACCAAGTGGCGACTCGTCTGGCTTAAACCCACGGACAGCGAGAGCGGACAATATGACACGTCCGACACAAAACGCATCGCCGAACTCGACGCCCAAGCTCAGGACGCTGTTCGAAAGCAGCATCAAATCAATCAGTCGCGGTGGACCGAATTCACACTGACCCCCGTACCGGAAAAAGTGATTGTGCTCGCCGAACCCGTTACCAATACAAATTGCGGACTCAATACGAAGAACCCGCCCCTTATGCCTCTGGACTGGACGCGGGAACCGGTCAAAATGATCGATCTGCGATCCGTCGTCAACCGCGCGTTCGCCGATGAAGTTGCTGACGATGGGCAAGGCGGATGGTCAGACCAGGGACCGGACAAGGACCTGTCCCCGCTCCCCGTCGGCCGACAGGTATTCAACGGCGTGCCGTTCGACATTATCGATCCGGCAACAAACGGCAACAAGTCCATGCTGGTCCTCAGCCGCCGTCCGGGCCCCAAGGTCCCGGCCCAAGCCAGAGTCCCCATCGGCGGCAAGGCCAAGGTCGTCACCTTCCTCCACACCGGCGCCTGGATGGACTCACTCTCGCGATTGGATATCGTGATCTGCTATGCGGGCGGAGTGAAGAGGAAACTCACGTTCACCCCAGGAATACACATTTGCGATTGGACGGTCACCCCGTTCAACTACACCGGCGCCGTGCAGGCCTGGTCCGGACGCAACCCAATGGGATGTATCGGCCTGACCTACACTCCCCTGTCAAATCCATCGCCGGAGATCCCCATTGAAGCCGTCGAAATCACAGTCACCGACGGCTCGCCGTGCATCTACGGCCTGATCGCCATTACCGTACTGGAATAAATGCAGATTCTCGCCTGAGGGCGGGTTCAAGACCCGCCCTTCTTCTTTGCGTGTTGTCCGCCTGCGACATCCTCACACCATATCGTCAAGGCAATTAGGCCCTTGACGCATTACAAACTGGCCGATAGATTGTCATGACAATGCAATAACAGTTTCCCTTTGTGAGGAGTTGATCATGGCAACGCAGGTGACGTTCAAGGTGGCAGGTAAAGAACCTCCGAAAGATCGGTATCAAGTCTGCCGGCGAATGCTCGTCGGTCCCTGGTGCAATCAACCGGAGGAATACGAAGGCTACAACGGCTTCGTCGGCTGGATGGCCGTGACCATCCTTCGTTCCGGACGCTGGCTGATGACCTTCAGCTCCGGGTACTGGCACGCGAGCTTTCCGCTGACGGAAGAACTCCTGAAGGACCCAAAGAACCTCAAGTTTTTCCAGGACATGCAAAAGTATGGCTGTCCGTTCGTCAAGGCCCCCCGCGGCGGACGCGCTCACATCACGTATTCCGACGACAAGGGGCTTACCTGGTCCAAACCGGAAACTCTGATCGACACCGAGCGCGACGACCGCCTCCCGAGCATCCTGGAACTCGATGACGGAACGCTCCTGTGTACCTTCTTCGATTACGCCATGCCCGGTTCCTACCTCGCGTGGCACATGCTCTCCCACGATGGAGGAAAGACCTGGACCAAGCCCATCAATCCTCACCCGCAAGGCGGCGGATTCGGAGCCAGTCCGATCATCCAGTTTTCCGACGGGACGGTGGTCTGGATCATGGAAGGTCGCTTTGATCCCAAGGCCGACTACAATGTCATCGGCGTGTTCCGCTCGGAAGATCGCGGCCAATCGTTCCAACTCGCCGCCGTCGTCAACTCCGGACACGAGATGAACGAACCGACCGTCGCGGAACTTCCCGATAAGCGGCTGGTGCAGATCAGTCGTCGTAAAGACGATATCTGCTGGTCCTCCGACGGCGGACGCACATGGACCGAGCCGGTCTCCTTCGGCGTCGAACTCTTCGACCCGCACCTGGTCATGTGCCCCAACGGCGTCCTCGCCTGCTTCCACGGCTCGTACCAGACCGGCGGTGTGCGTGTCATTCTCAGCAAGGATCTCGGTCAGACCTGGCACGGACCTGCCGAGACCATGGGCTACTGCGTCGATCCGAGCGTCTACGGTTACTCCGCCCCAGCCGTCCTGCCCGACGGCACAGTGTATCTGGCCTACATCCACTCCGGCGGACATTCACCCGCTGACGCACGCACTCAAGCCATCTGGGGCATCCGCATCAAGATCAACGACAATGCCGACGGTATCGAGATTCTCCCGGCCCCCGGCTCACCCGCCGAGCGCAACTTGCACCTGACGAACCTCGAATCGCTTAAGACCACCGGCGGCGATCCCAAACTCGGCGAACTGCGACGAAGCTAGAATTACTCTGTAATACAAATAGAAAAGGGCAGGTCGCTGGACCTGTAGTTCATTTCGCCGGTCGCGTGGTTGTGGCCGCAGCACGAGGCTGGAAATTGAACTGCACACGAATCTGACCATCCGGCGCGTAATTGCAGGCGATATCCACTTGGTCGAACCGTCCCCCAATCGTGTCCAGCAGTCGGTGCAACATCTTCAGACCGCGGGGCGAAATCACTCCATTGAATCGGCTGATCGCAATTTCCACGTCCCGCGGTTGACCTGCCCGAAGCACTCTCATCTTCACGTTGTCGCCCCGGTTGATCGCACCGTCCACCTTCCGGTGAAGGTCCTTCTGCGGTGATGCAGAGTCCAGCGGAGATCCGTCCACATCGAGAATAACATCACCGATTCTCAGCTTGTCCCAGGCCGGGTAACCCGGCAGCACAGCCGCCACCTGCACCACCGCACGGTCCTCATTCGGCATCTTCACCACGCGGCTGCCGATTCCCAGAACGACCCGGAACGGATTTTTGCCCACCATGGTCGATCCGAACGGACTCTGAATCGCGGGCCAGAGTTCGTCCAGCATCTCACAGAAAACTTTCGTGTGTCTGGCCATTGCCGACGGCCTGAACGACAACGCCCAGTTCGTCGGACCCGGCAGGGCCGTCCCCTCCGCGATTGTCGGACCCACCGAAATTGTCGTTATCTTGGGCCCGAACGCGCGATCAATCAGCCGATGCGCCATATCCGTCGAGGTCGTCACGATCAGGTACTGATCCACCATCGTCCAGGTCAATTCCATGTTCCACTCGGGCGAGCTCTTGCTTCGGTTTGAAGGCAGAATGCGACCGATATCCAGATGATTCAGTTCCACTCCGTGATACGTTTCGCGACTCAATCGACCGGCGGAGTCCGTCGACCCCGACGCAAGATTCTGGATCGTCAGAAAACCCGCCAGTATGTTGAACATCTGTCCTACCCCGCCGACCGTCAGCGCCGGATCGTCCGTCCGAACCACCAACGCCAAACCCGGTTTCGACGAGGGACGCGACGCCGGCCTCGACGCCGCGCGAGTCGCGGGCGCTGTCGCCGGAACTTCCGCCGTCTCCGAAGAGACAATCAGCAGCACTTCCGAGCCCAACGACTCGATCAACCGGTCCCGCACCTTCCGATCCGGCAAAACCAGATCGATCATCGCCCGGTACTGTCTGGCATCCAGAAATCCCTGTTCCGCAAGCTCGACAATTCGCCGATACCACCGGTCAGTGCTGATCACCGACGCGTAGGCCAAGTCCGTCTGAGTACAGATCATGTTGCGCATGAATGGGTCGAGTTGCAGCGGGCGATCGGGCAAAAACACCGGATCCACGAACTTCGGCTGAATGAAAACCTTCACTGCCGGCGATTTGGACCGGGGAACATCGGTAATGGAGATGAAATCGACCGATTTCTGCAGTTCATCGAAAAGCGACTTGCCCAAATGCGGCTTGCCCGCGTCGAATTGTCCGCTCGTCAGCAGTATGAAAAGAAATCGATAGTCGGGCGATGCCGACTGCGCCGCCGTCATGAAATGGGGATTCTGCCGAAGATTCCGGTCCGAACGTTCCCTCGCCAGATCCACCATGGAGTAGAACATACTTGCTTTGTCGGGCGTTCCTGACGTCGCCAGAATAAGTTCCCGCTTATCGATCACCGCCGCAAGCAGGTTCGGATATCCCAGCCGGTACAACTTCACTCGATCCTGCGGTGAACTCTCGGACCCGGGCAGCGACAGCGGCTCAGCCTTACTGGCCGTCAGCAGCCACCCGAGAAACGCAAAAACCTTCACCCGGCAGATCAGCCCGAACTCGTCACGCAAAAACGGACCGCCCCACCCCAGCGCAAAATGTTCGCCCAGAAGATCGTTCAAGAATTCTTTCAGCGAAATCCCCAAGCTGAAACGGATCACCCGATCGAATTGTTCCGCGGGCGGCGGAACCGCGGGCCTGGATACAGCCGGGGATGTCTCGGAAGTGTGTTCCGTAAGACGACTCAACCACCCCAACCGATCGAGTTGAGCACCCAGCCCCCGGACCTCCGTATACACCTGCGTCCACACCGGCAAATACCGGCTGAACTCAGGAACAAAAGGTGCCGGCGCAGCGGAATCCTCGTAGTCCGGACCGAAATCCGAATCAAGTTCCTGGGCGGGAAGCGAAGAGGCAATAATCAGAAGGAAAGTGGCGAGGAAGATCGGAATCGCTTTGCTCGTTTTCGTTAAACCCAATGGATCAATCCCCAACTCACAACCGACTCCTAGAGCATCTCAATCTCGGGTTCGGACACAGCCTCCGGCGCCGCGGGCGATGGTCTGTTGGCTTTATCCAACACAGCCGGCTCCACGGAAACGGGATACCGAATGGGCGTAACGGAAGGACCGGCAAAGCTCTTGATCAATCCCTGACGCACCTGATCCACGGCCGTCGCCTTCAACTCCTTGATCTCCCATAGCGTCGAACCCGCCTGCTCGATCGTTTCTGCCACCAGGTCGGAAACGCCGCGTGATTCACGGGAGCGATTTCCGACGTCTTGGGACCACGACGCCAGGAGCGGCTGATTCGTATTGGCGGGAGCATTCTTCCCAAATCGCGCCGAGGAGAATATCACCGTTCCCGTCAAAATGAGCATGGCCGCGGCGGCCAGTGAAGCCTTCGCCATCACCCGGCGGAACTTCACACGCACCTGCTTCTGGGCTGACAAATCCGCCATTACCCGGTCGGCGAAGTTGACGCTCACTCGCGGTTCGTCCGGAGCGGGAGCGGAAATAATCTCACCCACCGCCTCCATCACCGCGAACTCGTGACCGCACGATTCGCAGTCCACCAGGTGGGCCTCGAATTCCAGCTTCAACGTACCTTCCAACTCACCGTCGAGGTACTGATCTAAAAATTGTTCAAACTGCCGACAATTCACTTCACCTTGCTCCTGCTATCGCGTTTCCCGTCAAACGACGTCTATTCCCAAACCCGAATATGACTTGCTCTCACTTGAATACTACCTTAAGAGGCTACTTCCAGATCGCTTCCGTCGATCCGTTGATACCTCAGCCGTTCACGCAGCCTCTCCCTCGCCCGATGCATGTGACTCTTCACCGTCGCCACCGGCATGTCCAGGTTTTCCGAAATCTCCTGGCACGACAACCCCTGCCGGTAGAACAGCAGGATCGTCGCCTTCTGGGCCGGGCTCAGATCGTCCACTTCCTTCCAGATCACGTCTCTCACCTTGTCCGCGTGCTCGCTCTGGATGATCTCGTCGACCTGATTCCTCTGCCCCGCTCGGGCCATGTTCGAGAAATCCACGCTTCTGCGATGCGATCGATGCTTGATGTAATTCAACGCCAGCCGATACCCGATCGTGAAGATCCACGTAGAAAACCGGTATTCATCTTTGAAGTCCTTCAGCGACGTGATCGCCCGCATGAAGGTCTCCTGGCAGATATCTTCCGTCTCGCTGTTGTCGCGAACGATCCGCCAGATGAAGGCAAAGAGCCGATCCTGATGAAGCTCGATGAGCTTCCTCGTGGCCGCGTCGTTGCCCTGTTTCGCCAGAGCAATGAGCTTGGTTTCCTGTTCCTTGGTTACCTTCACGGAACTCTCTTCACCTTGTCCGGTTATGTTTTCTACTTTTAATGGATCCATAGTATTGTACGTACCCTTCAATTGCCGGTTGCATTTTATATCGGCAATCCGCTTTCGCCTTTCAGCCGTGGCCAAAGCATGATATCATTCTAACCATGAGTGACAAGACAGACAAGAGCGCGAAGGGCGGCAAATCCACGCCCAGCATTCTTAACAAAAAGGCGAGATTCGAATACGACATCCTCGAAACCTACGAAGCAGGCTTAATGCTTGTGGGAAGCGAGGTTAAATCACTTCGCGCTGGCCAGGGATCCATTGCCGAGTCCTTCATCCGCATCCGAAACGGGGAAGCCACACTCATCGGCTCGTTTATTGCCCCCTACGAGCAGGCGGGAAAGTTCAACCACGACCCTAACCGTCTGCGCAAGATACTCCTCCACCGACGCGAAATCCATCGCCTGATGGGGAAAGTAAAGGAAAAAGGCCTGACTATAATTCCACTAAAACTGTATTTCAATCAGCGGGGCTTAGCCAAGCTCGAAATTGGACTCGCCAAGGGAAAAACCCTCCACGACAAGCGTGATTCGATCCGCAAACGCGACATGGACCGCCAGATGGCTCGCGACATGCGCAAGTTCCGATAATCTTTGGAAGAATCTTACTGAGTTCACAGGCTGTGCGGCCTTCACCGCCCTGCCAGCACCTGGGAAAGTGGATAGCGGAACAGCACTTCGCTCCAGAATTCTACGAACACCAAACCGGCCAGGCTGCTCCAAAACGCCCCATACTCCGTATTACGCCACCACTGCCTTAGGGACCAGGCTTCCTTCAACGTCGCGGGAAGAGTCTTGGGATAGAAGAATCCAACGCGTTGCGTATAGTCGTCCCATGCGTTGCCGAATTTCTGGCGGAGTTTCCGTTCCTCACGAAACGCTTTGCGGAGATGAAAGATAAAGAAGACGCCAAGGATCAGGAAGTAGTTTTCGATATCTCCAAGTAGAACGCAGAACCCAACGGCAATCAGCAGCGAGCCGAAGTACAGCGGATGCCGCATCAACGCATAGGGTCCGGTGGTGGCCAAAGTCTCACTCTTGCGCAAAATGCCCGCCGCCCAGGATCGGACACACACACCGGCAAGCACAATCGCAAGTCCCACCAATCCCACCGGATCATGGAGCGTATCAATCGAATGCGGCCGCAGCCCCTCGTAAAGGTCCTCCCCAATCGCCCCAATCGTGCATAGAAAGATCAGCCATGTCGTCATTTCCCGTTCTCCTTTCATCATCATGCGTTCAGGAAACACAAAAGCGCCAAGGCGTTAGCTAGATCTTGTAGCTATTCTTTGGTGTTGAGTTGCACTCCTCACTCATATTACACCGAAAATTTCAAAATACCACAAATAAACGCCGGACAATCCATCCCGGGTGTACCAAAGATTTGTAGCACTGTCCGCATACTTGTCATTGCGAGCGCAGCGGAGCAATGACAGGAAGTGTTGCCGTATATATTTGTTGTACTCTCCATCCCCGGAGTTGGACTTTCAGCATCGTGGGGGAATAATTGTCCAATGCCAACCTTTTGAAGGAGAGAGTGGTTATGAAGCGATCAGGTATCTGGTATGTATGTATCCTTGCCGCGTTGCCCATCGTGCTGGCTGGTCCGACGTGCACGTGTCCCATCAAGGCCCTCTTGGCCCCCGACAAAGTGAAAAAGCCCGCACCGGCTTCCAAACCCGCCGCGACACATACCTCCTCCAACTCTGCGCCACGGGCCGCCGAAACACCCGCCCCCGGCGAATCGCGCTATCAGGTTGTCGTCGCCCCTGCTCGCCATGCGCACATATTAGCCCGCATTTCTCACTGGAATTTTCTGTTTTTCTCGGCGCGCAGGCCTTACCATTT
>CAZLZE010000066.1:0-29094 GCA_964563935.1 uncultured Phycisphaerae bacterium
GATAGAGACAAGGCGATCAGCATATGAAGCACGGAGGACCTGGCGACAATGAACACGTCCAAACAGGCCTTGGGGCTTGGTGCTTTACTCTTTGTCTTGACGCTGGTTGCTTACGCGCCTTCGCTGCACAACGGCTATATCTGGGATGACGATGAATGGATAACGCAGAACACTGCCGTTACGGGTCCGGACGGTCTCAGGCAAATTTGGCTGGAGCCTGGTAAGGTCGTCCAGTATTACCCAATCCTTTTCTCGTTTTTTCGGGCGCAGTACCACGTATGGGGCGCTCAGCCAATCGGATATCATCTCATCAGCGTGCTGCTGCACAGCGGGAATGCTGTTCTCGTGTGGCTGATTCTACGCCGATTAAAAGTGCCCGGTGGTTTGCTCGCCGCCGCCATCTTCGCTCTGCACCCCGTCCAGGTAGAGTCGGTGGCGTGGGCCACGGAACAGAAGAATCTTCTATCGGCACTGTTTTTCCTTGGGGCGGTACTTGCCGCCTGTCGATTCTGGTTTCCGAGAACGCCCGGAACGCAACCTTCATGGATGTGGTACGCCCTGGTGCTGCTGTTGTTTACCGCCGCCCTTTTGAGCAAGACCGCCGTCTGCATGTTTCCGGTGGTGCTCCTGTTCATCCTCTGGTGGAAGAACGACAGGCTCACTCGCCGGGACTTCCTCTTGGTACTCTCCCTGCTGATTGTGGCCGGGGGACTGGGAATCGTGACAGTCTGGGTTGAGCAGACCCGATGCGGAGCCGTCGGTGCTCAATTCGGTTTCACGATCGGTCAACGGACCGTCATCGCCGGGCAGGCGATCTGGTTCTACCTGTACACACTTCTTTGGCCGGTGAATCTGACCCCGATCTATCCCCGCTGGAACATCTCTGCCATTTCCTGGTGGCAGTATCTGTTCCCGATCTCGGTCTTGACGGTTGTCCTGCTTCTGTGGCTGATGAGGACAAGAGTGGGAAGAGGCCCGTTGGCGGCCACCATGTTCTTCATCCTTGTTCTCTTTCCTGCTCTCGGTTTTAGTAACATCGGGTATATGAACCACTCTTTTGTCGCGGACCATTTCCAGTACCTCGCCTGCCTTGGTCCCATCATCCTGGTTGCAGCAGGCGTTGTCCGAATTACCCAGCGGTTTGCGGGGTTCGGGCGATTGATTGGATTTACCGCTGGAGTGGTGGCGGTTGGCCTGTTGGGAATTCTGACTTTCCATCAGCAGAAAGTTTATAGGAACATCGAGACCTTTTGCTGGTTTATCCTCGACAAGAATCCGAAAGCATGGGTGGCCTACAGCAATCTGGACAAGTACTATACTGATCGAAATCTCGAGAAGGAGGCGATCCGACGATTCGAAGATCATCTGACAAGGCATCCGACGTCCGTCGACGCTCTGAATCATCTCGGAACGCTGTATAACAAAGATGGGCAACAGGATAAGGCCCTGGACATTTATACCCAAGCCCTGCGGATCAATCCGGACTATGGAACCACTCACAACAATCTGGCAAACCTGCTTTTTGAGAAAGGGCAGTACGCAGCAGCCATCGACCACTATCGTAAGGTCCTGAGCGTGCGCCCGTACTCAGGTGAAGCTCACTACAACTTAGGGATGGCCTTTCTCAGCATGGACGGGAGACTTGATGAAGCCGTCCGCGAGTTCAAAGAGGCGTCCACATTGAGTCCTGACGACACAGATATTCGTCAGGCTCTGAATGAGGCCCTGTCGCTTCAGCGACAATTGGCGCTGGATATGGAAATCTATCAGGCCAGACTGAAGGCAGCTCCGCAGGATCCTGCCGTGCATCTGAGGCTAGGTCAAATCCTTGAGCGTCAAGGTAAGCCAGCAGAGGCAATATCACATTACCGTCAGGCGATGAAGTATAATCCGCAGGGATCGGAGTCGATGGTCCGCCTGGTCTGGCTGCTGGCCACCAGTTCGGATGATAAGTTGCGGAACGGATCGGAGGCCCTGAGACTGGCCCGGCGGGCGAAGGAACTGTCGGCCTCGCCTTCGCCGGAGTTGCTGGACGCCCTGGCCGCCGCCTATGCGGAGACCGGGGACTTTGCCCAGGCCCAGGCGGTCGCCCGGCAGGCGGTCGAACAGGCCCAGGCCGATGGGAAGAACGATTTGGTTCGCCAGATAGAGACAAGGCGATCAGCATATGAAGCACGGAGGACCTGGCGACAATGAACATGTCCGTCCTCAAGAGATATCTGGGCGCCGTTGTGTTGATCGGGCTGACCTTCCTGCCCTATCTATCGGTCATTCACGCAGGTTTTGTATGGGACGATGATGTTTTGATCACCGATAATGCCTTGGTCAAGGACCCGGGCGGTCTGTGGCGAGCCTGGTGGACGACCGAGACGCCGGAGTTTTACCCGATCACGCAAAGTCTTTTCTGGATTGAGTGGCGGATGTGGGGAGCCAATGCCACCGGATACCATGTGGTGAATATTCTCCTGCATGCGTTGGGAGCAGTCCTGGTCTGGCAACTGCTCGGGGTTCTGAAGATTCCCGGGGCGTTTGTAGCTGCGTTGATCTTTGCCGTGCATCCCGTCAACGTGGCATCGGTTGCCTGGGTTTCTGAGGGCAAGAATACCGTTTCCCTGATCTTCTATCTACTCGCCTTAATCGGATTTGTGAAGTTCAGGAATAGTTCCATGTCCAAGTGGTACATTATCTCCCTGATCATGTTCGCCTGCGCCCTGCTGAGCAAGACATCTGTGGTAATGCTCCCCATCATTCTGATTGGAATCATCTGGTGGCAGCGAGGCCTGCCGAACCGCAAGGACATTGTTCAGACGATTCCTTTCTTTGCCTTGAGTTGTCTTTTCGCCTGGATTGCCCTGCATTTTCAGGATAAATCGGACCATCCGGGGCAGTATTTGTCGCTGGCGTTTTCACCCACACAACGTCTTGTCCTGGCCGGGCAAATCTGGTGGTTCTATCTTTCCAAACTTCTGTTTCCCGTTAACCTGGTTGCCATCTACCCGCGATGGGATCTGTCGTCCATGGCTCCATGGCAGTATCTGTGTCCCCTGTCGGCACTGGCGGTTCTCACGATCCTCTGGCTCGCCCGGCACCGGATTGGAAAGGGTCCTGCCGCCGCCATGCTATATTTCACGTTGAGTCTGTTCCCCATCCTCGGTTTCTTCAACTTTAAATACATGAACCACTCTTTCGTCGCCGACCATCTCCAGTACGTCGCATGCCTTGGGCCGTTGGCTCTGGTCGGAGCGGGAATCGCATGGTGTTGCGGGCGACTCGGGAGATCTGGTACGTGGGTCCACGCAGCGGCGGGAGCGGTGATTCTCGTTCCACTCGGAATTCTCACGTTCCATCAAGGTCAAGTGTATAAGGACATCGAGGTCTTCTCCTGGGCGATTCTGGAGAAGAACCCGGACAACTGGGGTACCTACGACAATTTGGATCTGTTTTACGATTCACACAACAAGCAAGATGAGGGGCTGCGGCGATTTATTGACCACCTTGAGCGAAACCCTCGCTCAGTGGAAGCCAACAATCATATGGGGAATTGGTGGCGACGGGCTGGGAACGCCGACAAGGCACTGTCGTACTATCAGAAGGCGTTGGCCATTCAGCCTGACAATTGGGACATTCAGAATAACATAGGAACGCTCCTGGCCGATCAGGGGAAACTCGAAGAGGCCCTTGCGTATCTTCAAAGCGTAGTAAAGGCCCAGCCCAGGTTGGGCGGTAGTTGTTTTAATCTTGGTTCGGTGCTTTTCAGGCTCGGAAAAGTGGATGAAGCCGTGTCCTATCTCCAAAAAGCAGCGGAGTACGAACCATCGGATAACGAAATCCGTCAGGCGCTGGACCAGGCGATGTCCCTTCAGCGACAACTGGCGCTGGATTTAGAGATCTATCAGGCCAAGCTGAAGGCGGCTCCGCAAGACCCTGCCGTGCACCTGAAGCTCGGTCAGATCTTGGAGCGTCAAGGCAAGCCGAAGGAGGCGATGTCACATTATCATAAGGCCATCGAACAGGCACGGGCGGCAGGGAAACAAGATTTGGTTCGAGAAATAGAGCAACGACTCTCGAAGTACAAGAAGGAATAGAAATGGAGCATGTAAAGGAGACGCGATCGGTCGCCATCTGGATCGGAGGAGCGATTCTCCTGTCTCTGGTGACGTTTATCGCATACATTCCCGCCATGGACGCGGGGTTCATTTGGGATGATGACGGTCTGGTTACCAATAACTCCCTCATCAAGGCTCGTGATGGAATTCTGCGAGCGTGGTGGACCGACGAGAATCCGGACTATCAACCGGTCACATTCTCCTTCTTCTGGATTCAGTGGCGATTGTGGGGCGAGAATCCAACTGGATATCACATCACGAACATCGTTCTGCACGTCATCAACGCCATCCTCGTCTGGCGGATACTTCGAGGCCTGAACATTCCCGGCAGCTTTTTGGCTGCGTTGATTTTCGCCGTGCACCCGGTCAACGTGGCCTCGGTGGCGTGGGTGGCTGAACAAAAGAATACGCTGTCGATGATTGTTTACCTTCTGACGTTTATGGCGTTCCGCCGGTACTATCAGACTTCTCGACTTCGGTGGTACGTCATCTCGTTGATTGTTTTCGCCGTGGCGTTGCTGAGCAAGGGATCGGTGGTCATGCTGCCCTTTGTTCTCCTGGGATATGTCTGGTGGGAACGAAATCAGGTCACCTGGCGGGACTGGCTTCGGATCGTTCCGTTTCTGGCCCTCGCGTTCTTGTTCGGCCTGGTGACGATTCACTTTCAGTTCAACACGGGCAAGGACTTCGCCCTGGCGTTTTCGCCGGTTCAGCGAATTGTCCTGGCGGGGCAGGCGTGGTGGTTCTATCTTTACACCCTGATCTGGCCGGCAAATCTGATTCCGGTCTATCCCCGCTGGAATCTGGCCGCAATCGCCGGGTGGCACTTTGTGTTTGCGGCGTCGGCCCTCGCTGTCATTCTTTTCGTGTGGCTGGCTCGCAAGAAAATCGGAAAGGGACCCGCGGCGGGAATTTTATATTTCACCATCAACATATTCCCCGTACTTGGCTTCCTCAATTTCGTTTACATGAATCATTCTTATGTCGCCGATCACCTGCAGTACCTGGCGTGTCTGGGTCCGATTGCCCTCTTTGCCGCCGTATTAGCTCTCTTGTTCCGGCGATGCGGTCGAGCCGGCTCGTGGATCGTCGTCATCGCGGGTGTGGCGATCGCTGTTGTCCTGGGCATGCTGACATTTCGACAGGGAAAGTTGTACAAAGATATGGAGACCTACTCCTGGGCCATTCTGGAAAGGAACCCGGAAAGTTGGTCGGCCTACGTCAATCTGGACAAGGACTACGCCGTGCATGGCAAGGAGGAGGAAGGTTTTCGGCGGTTCTCGGATCATCTGCGTCGATTTCCATCGTCTCCTGAAGCCAATAATCATATGGGCGATGTATGGGCGAGAAAAGGCGATCCCAACAAGGCCCTTGATTATTACGGGAAAGCGCTGCAGTCAAAACCCAACGGCTGGGACATTTTGAATAACATCGGGACTCTTTATGCCGGGCAGCAGAAGTTCGCGGAAGCGTTGCCTTATTTTGTTTCGCTGGTACGACTTCAGCCGAAGGTCGCCGACGCTCACTACAATCTGGGCATGACCTACTCCGGCCTGGGACAGATCGATCCTGCCATCTCACATCTCAGCGAGGCTGCGAGGCTCAAACCTGGCGACGCCGACATTCGCCAGGCCCTGGATGCGGCGATGTCGCTCCGGCGGCAATTGGAGCTGGATGTGGATATCTGCCGGTCCCGACTGAAGAATGAACCCGCGAATCCCGATATTTACTTTAAGCTGGGTCAACTTCTTGAACGTCAGGGCAAGGCAGACGAAGCCATTCTGAACTATCGACAGGCCGTCGAGTTAGTCCGGGCGGCAGGAAAGCAGGATCTCGTCGGCCGAATCCAAGTCCGACTGGAAGCATGTACAAAAGCAAACGCCAATCGCTAATCTGTACGAGGTAAGATGGACGATGAAGATTTCGACGATGCGCAAGATCGACCGGTGGGTGGGAACGCCCATCTGTTCCGTGCTGACGGTGATAAGGAAGCTTCGGGACGGCCTTTGGCCGCGACGCGGCGAACCGATCCGGCGAATCGTCTTCGTTAAGCTTGCGGAACAAGGCGCCACCGTGCTGGCGTATCCCGCCCTTCGTCGTGCCATTCAGCGGGTGGGCCGCGAGAATGTGTTCTTTCTTGTCTTCGAAGAGAACCGCTTCATTCTCGACGTCATGGAATTGATTCCGGAAGAGAATGTCATCCCCATCAAAACCAAGACGCTTGGCTCGGTCATCTCCGGAAGCATGAGCGCCATTCGCCGCATGCGCCAAGAGAAAATAGACGCAGCCATCGATCTGGAGTTCTTCGCCCGGTCGAGCGCCATTTTCACTTTTCTGAGCGGTGCCCCGATTCGCGTGGGACTTTACTCGTTCTTCGGCGAAGGTCCCTGCCGCGGCGATTTGATGACTCATCGGATGATCTTCAACCCTCACCTGCATACCAGCCAGACGTTTGAGACCATGGTTCAGGCTATCGAGATCCCGGCTGATCAACTTCCCACCTTCAGCCATCAGCCCCCGGAAATCGACCAGTCGCTTCCCGAATTCCATGCGTCGCCTCGTGAGGTGGAGGAGATGCAGAATCTGCTGCTCAAGGAAATGAAGCGCGACACGCGAGGCCGTCTTATTCTGCTTAACGCCAACTGCAGCGATCTGCTTCCGATTCGCTCGTGGCCCGCGGATCGCTATGTGGAGTTGGCCCGACGGCTTCTCGAGCGGTTCCCGGAAGTCTATGTCGCCTTCACCGGCGACCCCAAAGAAGCACCGTCCGCCGCGAAGCTCGTCGAGCAGATCGCCAATCCCCGCTGTTTCTGCCTGGCAGGAAAGACCACGCTCCGTCAGCTTCTGGTGCTCTATGGGATGGCGGATATTCTCATCACCAATGACAGTGGACCCGCTCATTTCGCCAGTTTGACGCCCATCCGGGTCGTCACACTCTTTGGGCCAGAAACGCCGGACCTTTTTGCCGCCAAAACGCCCCGAAACCATGTGCTCTGGGCGAATCTTGTCTGCAGTCCGTGCGTCAGCGCCTACAACAATCGTCAGACCCCCTGCCGGGACAACAAGTGCATGAAAAATATCACGACAGACCTTGTCTTTGACACTGTCTGCGGCATTTACGAGAAAACATCAGGAGCTGGCAACTGACGCATCCTTCTTTCTGCGGAAGACGAGCCACACGCCGGCGAGAATGACGAACGCAATGCCCGTCGCCACGGAAACGCCCAACGCGGATTTCCAGAAAACCGGTCGAAATTCCATTACCAGTCGATGCTCCCCGCCAGGAATCCACACGCCCATGATGGCCAGATCAGTGCGGTAAACCGGAATGGTTTTTCCATCGAGTCGGGCCTGCCAGCCCGGGTGCCACACCTCGCTGATGACCACAAATCGATCTCCCTTCGTGCGAGTGGCAAGCTCAAGGTGTCCGCCCCGGAACGCCTTGATGTCCACGTCGCCTTCCACCGACAGACTCCCTTCCCTCACCAACTTGTCCTGCGATTCCACTACTGCGGTCGTATTCAGGTCGCTATCGCGCACCTGATCTGCGGCTTGCTCCCGGGTGGCGGCACGAGTCAATCGCGGCACGAGAAATGCGCGAGGCAGGACATGACGGTTGCGGTAGATGTAGATATCGGTCGTCGTCATGCCCTGATAGAATCTGAAGGCAGGCTGGTCTTTGAACCTGGCCGTTTTTTCAAAAATGGAATCCGGGATCTCCAGCGGAACTGCCGAGATGATGTACTTGGTGTTAAGCACATTCAGGACATCGAGACGTTTGAGTTCCGCGAAGTCCGTCCACACGCGCGACTGCTCAGCCTGCCGTGTTTCCTCCAGAAGCAGGTCAAACAAGTCCTGATAGTGTTTCAGGTTGTACGAGTCATACCCCGTCACGAACTGAAGCTTCATGGGGCCCGACCAGCCGTAGTTCACCGACCGAAACGCCGGCGCCACACGAAAGAGGCTCCGATCCTTCGACAACAAACGTTGGTAATCCGTCTCCGGCAATACCTGGCTGATCGGAGTCATCGTCAGGTATCGTCGCGAGTAGTGAATCCCTTCCGCGGTAACCAGTGCGATCAGAACGACTACCGCGACTCGCGGCCCGGTCGGTGAAGGTCGCCATTTGGCTGCCAGCGGAAGCAGCGAGTCCAACCCAATTCCTGCCAGCGTAATGCCGAAAAACGTGAACAGGAAGGTGAAGCGTCCGGGATTGCGAAACAGGCTGAACCCCGGCAGAATCTCATACAACACGCGCAGTACCGGTGTATTGAACGACAGAAAAATGCAGACGGCAGACGAGACGACGAAATACTTGGTGATCCGGCGATTCCACGCCAACGTGATTCCCGCGATGGCCAGGGTCAGAGGAAGCAACCCGAAGTAGGCCACGTCTTCCCAGAGTTCAGAGCCCGGGTACGTCTTGTTGATTGGCGTTCCCAGCAATTCCGGGTACAGCACCGTGAACAGATGTTGGATCTTGAGCGAATGGTTGCCCAGGAAGAAGTTGTACGATGCCTCACTTCTCGACAGGAATCGGGATTCCGCCAGAAGCGGTATCCATAAGTATGCCGACATCCCCACCGCCAGGATGACGCCGCACATCAGCCACAATCCCATCCGCCGCACCTGCACCCAATTCTTCGCCTTCTGAGCAGTCACGAATTGCATGACCGCATAGGCGATCAGGAACCAGGCCGAGTAGTAGATGAGTTGTACCATACCCGTATGCAGGCAAAGGCCGCCGACCAATCCCACCAGGAGCCCCCGTCCCAAAGAGGGTCGTTGGAAAAAGTACAGCACGACCGCAAAGAGCCAGGGAAGTAGAACGATACTCGGGATCACCGCCAGCCATCCCGCGTAGGCGGCCATGATCAATTTGAAATTGAACAGCCCCGCGACCGCCATGAAGAGCCGTGCAGCAACCTTAAGTTCCAGCACACTTCCAAGAATGTAGAACCCCAGCCCAGCCGCCAGAAAATGGAGCCAGAGCGTCCCGCCCACGGCCGCCGCCGGCGACAGCACGTAAAACAGAAAGTTCAGGGGATACGTGTAGAGGCACTGCGGATCCGTCAGGGCAGGATATCCCGAGAATTGATCGGTGCGCCAGAAGGGAATCCCATGGCCGGAATGCCACGAATCGTACAGGACCGTCTTGTTGGTCAGATGGGCCGTCATCACATCCGAGTACGGTGAATACGGCATCTGGCCCGGCGTGCACAAGTGGCCATATCCCGCCACAGCCAGAACTGCGATCAACACCACCATGGAAATCCGGACCCATCGCGACACAGGATTCGGTTCAGACATCATAGACCGGCACACTCCTTCGGTTGATTTCCTTTATTTGGACCATGATATGGATTCCGTAACGCAAATTCCATAGCGATTCAAATATGCGACAGATGATTCAGGAGACCCGTTCCCCGAAAATGCGGGAACAACCCCGTTGCATTCCAGATAGGTTGGAGTAAAATCGATATGGATTATCCGTCATGTTTGTGGAGTGGTGGTCAATATGAACCTGGTATCGCTGGCATTGCGGCTGCGGGCAATTCGCAATACGAAGAAAATGACGCTGGAGGAACTGGCTGCGCGTTCCGGGCTGACGGGAAGCATGCTCTGTAAGATTGAGAACTTCCGCGTTACTCCATCTCTGCCCGCCCTCAGTTCCATCGCCCGCGGGTTGGGTGTTTCGCTGGCAACGCTCTTCGACGGTTTGGAGGGTCCGCCCGAACTTGAGATCGTGCGAGCGGCCGATCGCAAGAAGATGAAGCGCGACAATTCCCCGTGGACATACTATTCGCTTCTCTCTAACCGGGCGGACTATCTTCTGGAACCCTTCATCGTCGAGATTCCGCCGGGCAAACAGCGAACGGAAGCCCGCGCCCACGAGGGTGATGAATTCATGTTGATGCTGGCCGGTACTCTCGATTTCGTCCACGGCGACAAGACCCATCGTCTCCGCCAGGGCGACAGCACGTACAGCAGCGGGAGCGTCAAACATACGCTCGTTAATCCGACAAAGAAGCCGGCGAAGATCTTGGTCGTGTACTGCAACGCGGGCAAGGCATCGGAGGGCAGGATATGATTCCGCTCTCCGTCGACAAGAGCATTCTTTTCGCCTTCGGAAGTCTTCTTTTCGCGGGCATGAACGATCTGGTGTTCAAAAGGCAGGCGACCAGCGGTCACGGGCGGGGACAATACATGGCCATTGTCGGCGCGGTCTGGACGATCGTCTTTGTTCTCCTGGCCATCACCGGTGGCCAGACACGAGTCGCCCCCGCTGCCATTACCTGGGGCCTGGTCGCGGGGATTTTTTCCGTCCTCGGAAACTATCTCCTCATCGCCAGCCTTCGACGACTTGATGCCAGCGTCGGCGCCACTATCTACCGCCTCAATCTTGTCGTCGCGGCATTCCTCGCTATTTTCTTATTCGGCGAACCGCTCACGCCGCGAAAGATCGTGGGTCTCGCCCTCGCCTGTGTCGCCGTCTTCCTCTTTGCCGAGAAGCGTCGGGGCGCGGATGGCCATGCATCATGGATCAGCAAGGGTTTGGTCCTCGCCATCGTCGCCAGTTTCCTGCGGGCGGGCATGGGCCTGACGTATAAGTTCGCCACTAACGAGTTCGCCAGTCTCGAGGCCAACGGTCTTACACCTCAGTACAACTGGTTTCTTGCCGTCCAGGGCTTGATGTGGCTTGCGCTTGGCTTGTTCGCCTCTATGCGATTTGAGGGCATCGTCAAGCTGACGTGGCCCAATATTCGTTTTGGTGTATTGAGTGGTTTCCTTGTCTGCGGCATCGTTCTGTTCATGGCCTGGGCCCTGGCCGCCGGACAGGCCAGCGTCGTTATTCCCATTACGCAGATGAGCTTTCTTGTCACCGCGCTGCTCTCCTGGCCCATTATCCGCGAGCGGTTCGGCCCTCGCAAAATCACCGCCCTCGCCCTCGCCGCCACCGCCCTGCTGTTCCTCAGCATCAGTCCGAAATAGGCTGTAAGCTATTCCTGAGTCCCTGCCGCAAGATCGACGTGCCTTTCAGGGCACACAGAGATAAAATTGGCGATATGACCGATAGGAACATCGTCTCAATCTCCGTGCGCGGGCTCGTGGAATACGTCATGCGGTCCGGCGACCTTGTCTCCGGATTCGCCGCCCCCTCGCGCGCCCAGGAAGGGACCTGGGCCCATCAGAAAGTGCAGAAGACCTGGAGCGAAGCGACCACGGCCGAGGTGCTCCTTTCCCATCGGATCGAAAGGCCGGACCTGGTGCTGGAAGTCCTCGGCCGGGCCGATGGAATCCTGACGTCAGAAGGCAAGACAGCGCTCCTGGAGATCAAATCGACTACACGGTCGCTTGAGGAGATCGAGGAAGACTCGAATCCGGTCTACTGGGCGCAGGCCAAATGCTACGCCTTCATGTACGCCCACCAAAATCACCTTCAAGCCATCGATATTCATCTCATCTACGTCCATATCGAGACAGGCCAGACCCGCACCTTCGAGAAATCGTTCGCCTTTGCCGAACTCTCCGGTTTCTTCACCGACCTGATCGACCGCTACCTCGTCTGGGCGGAGCGGATTCGCAGATGGGTCTTGCGGCGAAACGATTCCATCCGAACCCTCGCGTTCCCGTTCCCGACCTATCGAAAAGGGCAACGACAACTGGCGGTCGCCGTCTATCGCGCCATCACGGGGGAGCGAGGCAAGAAGCTCTTCGTCCAAGCCCCTATCGGGATTGGCAAGACGATGGCCACCGTCTTTCCCGCCATAAAAGCCCTGGGCGAGGAACGTATCGACAAGATCTTCTACCTGACCGCCAAGACCGTCGGCCGGGAACTCGCGGAGAACGCCATCGCCCAGCTAAAGGCCCAGGGCCTCGCGATCAAACCCCTGACGCTCACCGCCAAGGAAAAGATCTGTTTCAAGCCCGGTGCCGAATGCAATCCGGAGGTTTGCGAGTTCGCCAAGGGCCACTTCGATCGCGTCAATGCCGCTCTCGAAGACACTTTCGATCATGAGGAGGCCTTCACCCGCCCCGTCATCGAAACGTACGCCCGCAAACATCAGGTGTGTCCGTTCGAATTCTCCCTCGACCTGTCGCTCTGGGCTGACACCGTTATCTGCGACTACAACTACGTCTTCGATCCCAAGGTGTACCTCCGACGATTCTTCCTGGACCAGGGCGGCGATTACTGCTTTCTTATCGATGAAGCCCACAACCTTGTCGATCGCGCGAGGGAGATGTTTTCCGCCGAGCTGACCAAACGGCCGTTCCTGACCTTGAAGCGAAAGCTTAAGGACCATCTGCCCGGGATCGCCCAGGCACTTACGAAGATCAACACCGTCTTCATCAAGGCCCGCTGGCTCTGCGAGGATGAAGAGCGCCCGTTCCACGTTCAGAAGGCCGCGCTCCGGGATTTGTTCGCCCCGATGAAGAAGTTCATCAAGGCCGCGGAGACCTGGCTGGTCAGGAATCAACCCGCCGATTTCCGAAATGAGCTTCTGGACCTCTACTTCCAGGCCCTCGACTTCATCCGCGTCTCCGAGTACTACGACGAGCGATATTCGACGTACGTGGAACTGACGGCGCGCGACGTGAAGGTGAAGATGTTCTGCCTTGACCCTTCGTACCTGCTTCGAGAGGCTTTGGAACGCGGCAAGTGCGCCGTCTTTTTTTCCGCGACACTCACGCCGCTCGATTATTTCGCCAATGTCCTTGGCGGCGAGTTCGGTGATGCAACGACGCGACTCGCCTCGCCCTTTCCTCGCGAGAATCTTTGTCTCATGGTGGCCGACAACGTCAAGACCACCTATCACGCTCGCCAGCACACGTATGACTACATCGTAGAAATCGTCACGGCCTTCACAGCCGCCAGGAAGGCGAATTACCTCGTGTACCTGCCTTCCTACAAATATCAGGAGGCGATCTTCTCACGATTCTGCGCCCAGAACTCCGAAGTCAGGGTGATTCGCCAGACCCCGGGAATGTCTGAACCGGAAAGGGAGGCGTTCCTCGCATCCTTTTCCACAGAAAACGGCGAGACACTCATCGGCTTCGCCGTGATGGGCGGCGTGTTCGGTGAAGGCATCGATCTTGTCGGCGATCGTCTCTCCGGCTGCGTTATTGTCGGCGTCAGTCTGCCGCAAATATGCCTCGAACGCGATATCATTCGGGAATATTTCGACGAGCATCGCAGCCTGGGATTCGAGTATGCCTATATGTATCCCGGCATGAACAAGGTGCTCCAGGCGGCCGGGCGAGTCATTCGCTCCGAAACCGATCGCGGAGCCGTTCTCCTCATCGACGAACGGTTCGCCCGTCCCGCCTATCTGGATTTGTTTCCCCCCGAATGGAACAATCCTATCCGAGTTCGAACTCCCGATGCCGTTACCAAGACCCTTCAGGCCCACTGGCGGGCGAATACGCCTTCCGCCTTTTCGTAGAGCGTGATCTGGTCGAGACCATAGACGATAGCGTTGAGAGTCAGCGTGGCTTGGGCAACGGATTTGGACACACCACCTCGGCGTCTGGGTGTTTCGCCGAAGTTCGTCAGGTTGAAAAGGAGGTATCCCCCTTCCCGCGGCTGAAGGATTACCTTGATGTGCCCGATGAGCGTACAGCCGCCATTCTGCAGATCCTGTGAAAACTGTCCAAGCCGTGCGGCGATCTCGTCCGCCAATCGATCCGACGCCACCGGCGGCGAAAACGATAATTCCACCTTGCGGGCATGAACCGTCGGCACGGGCTTGTCGATTTCCTCGGTGGAGACCGGTTTCGGTGGAGCTTCCTGCCTGGGACCGGACATCTCCGCCCCAATCGCCTCAGAGAGCGCGTGCATATTCGTCCCCAGCATTGCCGAGACACAAATAATGCGAGCATGGGGCTTTATGGTCTCAATTCTCTGACGCAAGAGGTCCAGGTGCTGCTCGGAAACCCCGTCGATCTTGTTAATGGCCACGATATCGGCGCACTCGACCCCTGTTTCGACCAAAGGCAGGCTCAGAAGCTCGATCGCCTTGAACCGTATCGCATCAATAAGAAAGATGACCCTCTTCCTATCTATATTTCCGCCATAGCCCACAAGCCCTTGAAGCACCTGGGCCGGTGATGCCACGCCCGAGGGCTCCATGATGACCACATCGGGATCAATGGTTCGCTCAATTTCATAAAGCGTGTTTAGCAGATCTACCCGAAGCTGGCAGCAGATACATCCGGAATACAGTTCGCGAACATTCAACCCTTCCTGCTGAAGATAGCGATCGTCCACCCCAATTTTGCCGACTTCGTTCTCAATAATGACCAGCTTGCGTCCCTTTTCTACCAAATCCTTCGCGATCGGCAAAATGAGGGTGGTCTTACCTGAACCGAGAAAACCGGCGAAAATCATCAGATCCATGGTATCAGGCCGTACCTTGTAAAGCTATTTTGGCCAAACAGTTAGTGCTGATTAACAAACCTTCCGTTGCAGCGGTTGGCCGTTCGTTAGTCTCCATTTTTCCAGATTCCTTTGGAAAAATCAACTGATCCCTGCCATAGAACTCAAGTCGCACAAAATTACCAAAAAACGAACCGGAAATGCTAGACCAGATTAGCACGGATTGGGTATGATTGGATGGAGTTTTCAGTCATTGGCATGATGCTAACTGTTTTTGCAGAACGTTGATATGCATGGATCCGATCAGGCATGAAGCGCAGCCCCGCCGGGTGTGCAGACTGTGTGGAAAGCATGGACAACGGCAAGAAATTGGCAATATCGGGAAAGGGAGGGGTGGGCAAGTCGACGCTGGCGGCGGCACTGGCACTGTTGATGGCGCAGGGGGGAAAGAAGGTCCTGGCGATCGATGCGGACCCGGATGCTAACCTGGCTTCGGCGCTGGGAATTGATCATGCAACCCAGGGAATGATCGTTCCGATCGCCCAACAGAAGGCGCTGATCGAAGAACGAACGGGAGCGAAAGTCAAACAATACGGACAGATGTTCAAATTGAACCCTGAAGTGTCGGATATCGCGGACAAGTACGCGTATGTGAAGAATGGGGTTTCACTTTTGGTTCTGGGCGCCGTAGAGGGCGGGGGCTCAGGATGCGCCTGTCCGGAAAGCGTGCTTCTGCGGGCACTTGTGCAGGATTTGGTCCTGCACAAAAATGAGGCCCTGGTGCTGGATATGGAAGCGGGGGTGGAGCACCTGGGGCGTGCGACGGCCCGCGGCGTGAACACGATGGTGGTGGTGGTCGAGCCGGGGCAGCGGTCCATCGACTGCGCGAAACGAGTCTTCCGGATGGCGGAGGAGATCGGAATTAAAGACCTGCGTGTGGTAGGAAACAAGGTGGGGTCGGAGGCCGACGAGCGGTTTATCCGAAGTGCTCTTGAGGGCGTGGAAATTCTTGGTATCATTCCATTTTCTGAATCATTGCTGTCGGCTGACCGGGATGGTCGGTCGGTACTGGACGGGATGGCGGGGGAATTGGTGGGGCGGTTTGAGGGGATTTTACAGCGTTTGGAGAAAGGGACATAAGAGGGTCGTCGTGCCGACGGCCGCCAAGCAAAGGAGGACGTGGCTCTATGGTGGATGTGACACGGCAGAAATATGCGACGTTGATGGCGGAGATTGAGGATCTGGAAGAACGGGTGGCGGACTTGGAGAAGGAAGCGGAGGTGGTGAGAAATTCGCCGAATCCGCAGGACGCCAGGGTGGTGGCGGATGAATTGAACGATTTGCGTGAGGAATTGGCGAAGAAACGAAACGAGTTGGCGAGGATCAGCGATGGCTGCGGCAGGCCGCACCCGAGATGAGAGAAGGAATTAGACACGAATGACGCGAATAATCACGAACTAAGAGAAGACAAAACAGATATTGAGAAGAAAGGACATGCGATGAGTATCAAGACGAAGTGCATAGCGACAGCGATCGGGAGCCTGCCTCACCCGGACCCGGCAAAAGCGGTAAGCGTGGTTCTCTCCAGTATTCCGGATGCGCCAATCTGGCCTCAGCTGCCGAAACTGGGGATGAACGAACAGATGGAGATTCAGTATTCGGAAGGCATGCCGTGCGCCGTGATCGACCGGGAAAAGAGTCGCATGTATTTCAATACCTCGGGCGATTACTCCGAAGCCTTTGCGGGATTCTACGAGCAGTACATGAACGCGATGGAAGCGGATGGAAGCCTGGATTTCGCCGCGATCAGCCCCGCCTTCTCCAAGGGCTTGTATGAGTTGGAAAAACAGCTTAAGGGGCTCGGCAGGAAACTGCCGTTTGTGAAGGTGCAGACGACCGGGCCCTGTTCGTTCGCCCTGACCATCGTCGACGAGAATAAGCGGGCGATGTACTACAATGAAGAGTTTCGCGACATGATCGTCAAGTCTTTGGCGTTAAAGTGTCGCTGGCAGATTCAAAAATTCCAGCCGTTCGCGGAGAAGGTGATTTGCTTCATCGACGAACCGATCCTGTCGGCGTTTGGAAGCTCGACCTACGTGTCCGTTCAGCGAAGCGATGTGGTGGCGATTATCAATGAAGTGATCGAGGCGGTTCACAAGGACGGCGCCTTGGCGGGAATTCACTGCTGCGGAAACACGGAATGGAGCATTCTGGTGGACGCGGGCGTCGATATCGTGAACTTCGACGCGTTCGCCTACGGCGAGACGATCGCCATGTATCCGGACCACATGAAGACGTTGATCGGCCGGGGCGGCATGCTGGCGTGGGGCGTGGTACCGACGTCGAAGGAAATTCAGAATCAGACGGTGGAGACGCTGGTGGCACAGTTCGAAAAGGTACTGGGCAACCTGCTCGCCAAGACGGGCCTTGATAAACAGCAGGTGCTGGAACAGTCGCTGATCACGCCATCATGCGGAACGGGTTCGATGGACGTGGCCGACGCCGAGCGGGTGTTTGACCTGCTAGGTCAGACGTCGAAGTCGCTGAAGGCGAAATATGGTTTCTAGAACAAGTCGATGAAGTCTCAAAGGTAGAAAGACGGGGCGGGTTTTTGGACCCGCCCCGATTTGGAAATGACGTACACAATTGCGGTGACAGGCAAAGGAGGCGTGGGGAAGACGACGGTAGCGGGTCTGCTCGTGACACGATTGGTGGCGCGAGGACGCAGACCCGTGCTGGCGGTGGACGCCGATCCCAATACGTGTCTGGACGCGGTCCTCGGTGTGACGGCGGTCAAGACCGTCGGGTCGGTGCGGGAGGACGCCCGGGAGATCGCGGGCCAGGGAAAGGTGACGGGAATCGCCAAGCAGGAACTGCTGAATCTCAAAATCGCGGAAAGCCTGGTGGAAGGCGACGATTTCGACCTGATCGCGATGGGTCGGCCCGAAGGACCCGGATGTTACTGCTACGCGAATAACGTGCTTCGACAGACGATCCAGGAAATTGCCTCGAATTATCCCTACGTAGTGATCGATAACGAAGCGGGATTGGAGAATCTCTCGCGCCGGATCGTTCAGAAAGTGGACCTGATGATCATGGCGGCGGATCCGTCGAAACGTGGCGTGGAGACAGTGAAGCGGTTGTTCGATCTGGCGAAGGAAATGGGGATTGCTTACAGCAAGCTGGTGATTGTGGTCAATCGCGTGAGGGGGCAGATGCAGGATACAGAATGGAGAGGAATTGCAGATGGGCTAAAGACAGCCACGGGGGCGGATATTGTGGTTGGGTTGCCGGAGGACGATGAGTTGGCCCGGCTGGCGGAGAACAGCGGAAATTTGTGGGAGTTGGCGGAGGGAAATGCGGTGGCTCAGAAGGTAAATGAGCTACTGGGAACGGTGATGACCGGAATCTGAAGCTGGACGAGAAGATGGTGGGTCGGACGACTCATCTTATGAAGAATGGAGACACACGATAATGGCGAAAGAACAGAGGAAACCGGAAGATCGGGCTGTGGACACGGCCTCGATCGAACTGCTTCGCAAGGCGGAGGCGGAGTGCGCGGACACCTGCTTCACCCGCATGGACAGCCAATCGGCCCAGTGCGGATTCGGCAAGAGCGGTGTTTGCTGCCGCATTTGTCACATGGGTCCGTGCCGGATCACGGCCAAGTCGCCGCGCGGTGTGTGCGGCGCGGACGCGGATACGATCGTGGCGAGAAATTACCTTCGTGAAGTGGCGGGGGGAACGGCGGCACACTCGGATCACGGGCGACACCTGGTCCTGTTGCTGCGGAGCGTGGCGGAAGGCAAGGGCGGGAGCTACACGATCAAGGACGAGGGAGCCCTTCGCCGGGCGGCAACGAAATACGGGATTGAGGAGATCGGACGAAGCAAGGAAGACGTAGCCAAGGACTTGGCCGACCTGTTCATCAAGGAATTTACAAGTCAGGATGAGAATCTCAAGACGCTGGAACTGGCCCCGCTGAAACGCCAAGCGGTATGGAAGAACGCCGGCGTGTGTCCGCAGGGCGTGGACCGGATGGTAGTGGAGTGCATGCACCGAACGCACATGGGCGTTGATCACGACTACCGAAATCTTATGATGCACGCGTTCCGGACCGCGTTGGCCGACGGCTGGGGCGGTTCGAGGGTGGCGACCATCGTATCGGATATCCTCTTCGGATCGCCGAGTCCGGTACGGAGCAACGTGAACCTGGGCGTGCTGGGCAAGAAGACGGCGAACGTGGTTGTGCACGGTCACGAACCGGCGCTGTCGGAAATGCTTGCGGCAGCGTCGCGGGACCCGGAGATCGTCGAGTATGCAAAGACAAACGGGTGCGAGGGCGTGACGCTGGCGGGCATCTGTTGTACGGCCAATGAGATTCTGATGCGGCATGGGATTCCTGTGGCGGGCAATTTCCTCCAACAGGAACTGGCGATCCTCACGGGAGCGGTGGAGATCATGGTGATCGACGTGGAGTGCTGCCTGCCGCGTCTTCCGATGGTGGCGAGCGCATATCATACGAAGATCGTCTCGACGTCTGACATGGCCAAGACGATCGGGGCGGAACACGAGTCGTTCGACGAGCATCGGTCGATGGAATCCGCCAAGGCCATCTTGAAGAAGGCGATTGACAACTTCAAGAATCGCGATCAGTCGAAGGTGAACATTCCCGACGTCTCCAAGCCGTTGGTGGCGGGATTCGGCGTGGACGCGATCAAGTACATGCTGGGCGGGACGTACCGGGCATCGTTCCGGCCGTTGAATGATGCGATTATGCAGGGTCGAATCAAGGGCGTGGTTGGCATCGTCGGATGCAACAACCCGAAGACGCCGCTGGACCACTATACCAACGTTCTGACGGAAGAACTGATCAAACGCGACGTGCTGATCGTCAAGACCGGATGCGCGGCCATCGCCTCGGGCAAGAAAGGCATGATGATGCCGGAGGCGGCGCTCGAGAAAGCGGGTCCGGGGCTCAAAGAGGTTTGCGAGGCGGTTGGAATTCCCCCGGTCCTGCACATGGGAAGCTGCGTGGATAATTCGCGTATCCTGGAGGCGGTGGCGGAGGTCGTAGCGGAAGGCGGATTGGGTGACGACATGAGCGACGTACCGGCCGTGGGCGTGGCGCCGGAATGGATGAGCGAAAAGGCGATCTCGATCGGGTGCTACGTGGTGGCCTCGGGCGTGGATGTCGTGCTCGGACATCCGTTCTACATTTCCGGTTCGGAAAACGTCACGAAGTTCCTCAACGAGGAGACCAAGGCGCTCTTTGGGGCGTCGTTCCATGTGTCGGAGGACCCGCTGGCGGCCGTGACGCTGATCATGGACCTTATCAACGCCAAGCGCGACAAGCTGGGAATCAACAAGAAGATCGAGCGCAAGCTGTACGACATGAAAGACAGGAGAGAACTGAATGTCTAAGTATATAGCAACGCAAGCGATTGACGGCGCGGTGGAATGGGTCGCCCGCGCGGAAGCCAAACTGAACCAGGCAATCGCCGCGAAAGGCGAGACCTGCAAGGTGGAATTCCCGAACACGGCGTACTATCTGCCCGTGATCTATTCTTTTACCGGCGAGAAGGTGGAAACGCTGGCGGACTGCCGGCGGATATTGAATCGGGCGAAGGACCTGCTGCCGCAGCGACCGTCGGAGAAAGTCTGGCTGCCGTACCTCGGCAATACGCTCGATGCCGGCGTTGCGGCGCTCTTTGCGTGCGAGATCATCGAGGCCTGCAAATACCTGATCGGTCCGAACCCTGTCGATGGAATCTGGCTGGGCGCGGCGAGCGACGTGATCATGCGGGAACGCGGGATCGAATTCGTGGACGGCACGGCCCCGGGATTCGCGGCCATCACCGGAGCGGCGCCGACGAACGAGATTGCGGTAAAGATCGCCCGGCAGTTGCAGGAAAAGAATATCTACGTCTTCATGGGCGGCGCGACGAAGGGCAAGCAGTTCGCCGAGCAACTGGCGGAGGAAGGCGTACAGCTGGGCTGGGAAACGCGATTGGTGCCGTTCGGAAAGGACGTATCCGGACTGATCTACGCCCTGGGATTTGCCAACCGGGCAGCGCTCTCATTTGGTGGAATCAAACCGGGCGACTTCAAGGGCAATCTGAAATACAACAAGAACCGCATCTTCGCATTTGTATTGGTGTTCGACGAAGTGGATGCGGAAAAATATGCAGCGGCGGCCGGCGCCATCAACTACGGGTTCCCCGTCATCGCCGACACGGACATCCCACAGATCCTGCCGACGGGTGTGTGTACCTATGAACACGTTGTGTCCCAGGTTCCCCACGAAACGATGGTGGAAAAGGCGCTGGAAGTCCGCGGCTGCAAGATCAAGGTTACCAAAGTGCCCGTGCCCGTCCCATACGGACCGGCGTTCGAGGGCGAACGGATCCGCAAGGCTGATGTTCACGTGGAATTCGGAGGAAACCGGACCCCGGCGTTCGAATTCGTGACCACCGTGAACATGGAAGATATCAACGACGGCGAGATTCAGATCATCGGACCGGATATTGATACCGTTCAGCCAGGTACGGCGCTTCCACTGGGAATCTGGGTTGAAGTCGCGGGCCGAAAGATGCAGACAGACTTCGAGCCGATCCTGGAACGTCAGATTCATCACCTGGTGAACGGTGCGGAAGGAATCTGGCACATGGGCCAGCGCGATATCGTGTGGACGCGAGTGTCGAAGGGCGGATTCGCCAAAGGACTGCGGCTGAAACATTACGGCGAGATTCTGCACGCCAAATTCCTCGCGGATTACCCCGCGATTGTGGACAAGGTCAAAGTAACCCTGATCACGGACGCCGCTGAGGTGGAAAAGCGAATCGCCATTGCCCGCAAAACCTACGATCAGCGAAACCGGCGATTGGAGTCGATGACAGACGAGTCGGTGGACACGTTCTACTCCTGCCTGTTGTGTCAGTCGTTTGCCCCGAACCACGTGTGCATTATCACACCGGAACGGCTGGGCTTGTGCGGCGCGTACAACTGGCTCGACGGAAAAGCCGCATACGAGATCGACGAGACCGGTCCGAACCAGCCGGTGAAGAAAGGCGATTGTCTGGACGCGGTCAAGGGCGTGTGGAAAGGCATCAACGACTACGTGTACACGAACAGCCACAAAGCGTTGGAAGAGTTCTGCGCGTATTCGATCATGGACCGACCAATGACGAGCTGCGGATGCTTCGAAGCCATCTGCGCCTACGTGCCGGAATGCAACGGCATCATGGTCGTCAACCGCGAATTCGCCGGTGAGACACCGGTGGGCATGACGTTCTCGACCATCGCGGGGAACGTGGGCGGCGGCCAGCAAACCCCGGGTTTCATGGGTGTCGGAAAAGTATTCTTAACATCCCGTAAATTCCTGTTCGCCGAAGGCGGGCATAAGCGGCTGGTCTGGATGCCCAAAGAGCTCAAGACACTGCTCGCAGACGATTTGAAGAAGCGGTTCGCGGAACAGGGCGTACCTGACCTTCTGGACAAGATTGCCGACGAGACGATCGCGACAGATCCCAAGGAGATCATGGCCTACATGAAGAAGGTCGGACATCCGGCCGTAGAGATGGAGGACATGACCGTATTTGCCGCCTCGGCCGCCAAGGCGCGCGACGTAACCGACGAACCGAAAACGACACCACTCGCCGCGGCAGCACCCGCAGTCAAAGCGGACACCACACCGGTTCCCGCGACCGCTGGGATGACGCTGAGCGACGAGCAGATTGCAGCGATCAAAGCGGAAGTGGCCGAGAAGGTCAAGATGAACCTGACGCAGCAGATTGTCCAGGAAATCATCGGCACGCTGAGCCAGAAATTCCTGGGTCTTTCGACGCCCGCCGCAGCAAGTCCCTCGCAGGTGCCCGTGGCGACAGCGAAGGAGGCCACTGGACCCAGCGCAGCGGAACGCATCAACGCGATCAAGGCGTTCCCCGTAAAGCGAGAGAAATGTGAAGTGCCCGTCAACACCGTGACGTTAGGGTCCAAGACGAACGGCGGGACCCGCGGCAAGGTGTACCAGATCGGCGGGGCGACATGCATGCCGTTCCACCTGTGGGAAGGCGAGATGCCGAACCGGCCGCTGGTGGCGATGGAAGTGTTCGATGTGGTGAGCGAAAAGTATCCGCCCGTGTTCCGGCAGATCTACGGCGACTTGTTGGCCGACCCGGTCAAGATGGCGAAGGTGTGCGTGGAGAAGTACGGCGCGGACCTGATCAGCGTTCGGCTGGAAGGCACGCATCCTGAAAAGGGCAATCGCTCGCCGAAAGAGGCTTTGGATTTGGTCAAGTCGATCCTGTCGGCGGTGGATGTGCCGTTGATCGTCACGGGGCATAACAACTTCGACCGGATCAATGACGTGATGAAGACGGTGGCTCAAGGATGCGCCGGTGAGAATTTGCTTTTGAACTGGGTAGAAACCGACAACTACCGCACGAGCGCGGGCGCGGCGCTGGCCTATGGACACACGGTAGTGGCGCAGACCCCGATCGACGTCAACATGGCCAAGCAACTCAACATTCTGCTGGGCAACATGGATGTCAAGGGTGAACAGATCGTCATGGACCCGATGACCGGCGCGCTGGGCTACGGATTGGAATATTCCTACTCGGTGATGGAACGCATTCGTCTGACGGCTCTGGGCGGCGACAAGATGCTGGCGGGTCCAATGATCCTGTCCCCCGGCGTCGAATGTTCCAAGACAAAGGAACTCAAGGCCGAGGAGGCCCAGTTCCCGGCTTGGGGCGAGTTGGGCAAGCGGGCCCTGCTGTGGGAATTGTCGACAGCCACAAGTTTCCTCTACGCCGGAGCCGACGTCCTGGTCATGTATCACCCCGAGGCGGCCATGGCAGTGAAGAGAACGATCACAGAGCTGATGGATGGAAAACGGTGACCCGTAGACCTGGGTGGCTGTGTTGATAGACGGAGAACAAGCGAAAGGAAGAACAATGGCGCTTACCGGATTACAGATACAGAAATTGTTGCCGAAGACGAACTGCAAGGAATGCGGATCGAACACCTGTCTGGCATTCGCGATGAAGTTGGCGGCGGGCAAGGCGAGCCTGTCGGAATGCCCGTACGCATCGGAGGAAGCCAAGCAGGTATTGGGCGCAGCCTCGGAGCCGCCCGTGAAGGGCATCGGCCTGGGTCCTGAAAAGACCGTGAAGGTTGGCGAAGAGACCGTACTCTACCGGCACGAGAAGACATTTGTGAACCGCACAGTATTCGCTGTGAACATCAACGATACGGACGACCCCAAATCTATCGACGCGACACTGAAAGCGGTGCGCGATTATCTGTTGGTCCGCGTAGGCGAAGAGCTGCGAGTGGAAATGGTGTCGGTGACGCAGAAAGGAAGCGACGCGGACGCCTTCGTCAAGCTGGCGACCAAGGCCTGGGAGACAACGAAGCGACCGTTGGTCCTACGCAGTGCCGATGTCAAGTCGCTGACGTCCGCGGCCGCCGCGGTGAAGGGTTCGCGGAGCCTGCTCTGTGCAGCCACACCCGATGCGGCGAATACACTTTGGCCGGTGGCGAAAGAGAACGAACATGCCCTGGCCGTGACGGCTCCGGACCTGGATTCGCTCGTAACCTTAACCGCGGAAATCAAGAAGGCCGGTTTCAACGATCTGGTGCTTCATTTCACCACCCACTCGGCGGCTGAGCAGTTCCAGACGAATTCCATCGCGAGACGGGCGGCCATCAAAGATGCCTACAAGCCGCTGGGATATGCTTCCATTCGGTTCATCGAAAGCGGCAATGCCGTGGAGAGCACCGTGGCGGCAATCACTGAGATCAGCAAGTACGGCGGCATTTGCGTGTTGCCCGCATTCGACCCGGCGCAGATGGCATCATTAATGACACTGCGGTTGAACATCTTCACCGATCCGCAGAAGCCGATTCAGGTCGAGCCGAAGGTCTACGGTATCGGCGAGCCCGGTCCGGATTCACCCATTTTCGTAACGACGAATTTCTCGCTCACGTATTTCATCGTATCGGGCGAAATCGAGAACAGCGGAATCAGCGCGTGGTTGGTGGTGCCCGAATGCGAGGGAATGAGCGTACTGACCGCATGGGCGGCAGGAAAGTTCTCCGGTGCCTTGATCGCTAAGTTCATCAAGGAGTCCGGATTTGAGGCTCAAGTGAAGCGGCGGGATATAGTCATCCCCGGTTACGTCGCCCAGATCAGCGGCGAGCTGGAAGAGAATCTGCCGGGCTGGAGCGTGATCGTCGGTCCACAGGAAGCGGCGGATCTGGAAGGATTCATCAAGGCGAGAGTGAAATAGCCGGTGATGGCGAACGGTCAATTGTCTGTCAAGCAGCAAGGGCGGCCTAATGGGTCGCCCCTGCGATTAGGGTAAACCGAGATGCCGATTGTTGAGTTCATACCTTCGGGGCGCACGGTTGACGTCAGCCCGGGCACGCCGCTTTTGGATGCGGCCCGGCTGGCGGGGGTGGAGATTGTGTCTCCGTGCGGGGGCAAGGGGACATGCGGCAAATGTATCGTAAAGATTCGATCGGGCAAAGTGGATACGGACAGTCTGGGGATGCTTCCGGCCGACAGTGTGGCGGAAGGAAACGTCCTGGCATGCAAGACGAAGGTTCTCCATCAATCGATCGTGGTCGAGGTTCCCGAGCAGCAGATGTCGCGGGAAAGCGGCAAATTCGTCGACGCGGGCGAGGTACACCTGATCCGTGAGGAACTGCTGCCGAAGGAGTGGGAATTCGATCCGCTGGCCGTCAAATGGTTGCTCGAAGTGCCCCCGCCCCAGCTTGAAGATGGGTTGTCGGATGTGGATCGTCTGACGCGAACGATTCAAAAGCAGTGGGGAAAAGAGAAGGTGGTCTATTCCATCCGGGTGCTGCGACACGTGGCGGAAGCGCTGCGGGCGAATGACGGACAGGTGACCGCCACACTTATCCGCGAACCAGACCATCTCCATGTGATCCGGCTGGAACCGGGGGATACAACGACTCGCCTGTTGGGAATCGCGGTGGACGTCGGAACGACAACCGTGGCGGTACAATTGATCCATCTGACCGACAAACAGATCCTCGGTACACGGAGCGACTACAATGGACAGATTCCGTGCGGCCTGGACGTCATCAGCCGCATCAACTACGCCCGTCGTTCCGAACGCCTGGCGGAGCTTCGCGAGCGGGTGTTGAATACAATCAACCGCCTGGTCCGGGAGTTGGCGGAGAGTTACGACATCGATCCCCACGAGATCGTGAATGCGGTCATCTCCGGAAACACGACCATGACGCATCTGCTGCTTGGGCTTAATCCGGAGTACATTCGACTCGAACCGTACACGCCGACGGTATTGGAGGTCCCTTACCTGACGGCGGAGGAAATTGGGATCGATATCAATCTCGACTCCTGGGTCTATGTGTCGCCGGCGGTCGGCAGCTATGTGGGCGGGGATATCACATCTGGGATTCTCTGCACGGATCTCGCCATACCAACAGATGAGATCAACTTATTCATCGATATCGGCACCAATGGTGAACTCGTGCTGGGCAATAGAGATTTTCTGATGACCTGCGCCTGCTCTGCGGGTCCGGCCTTTGAGGGTCAGGGCATCGACTGCGGTATGCGGGCGGCGATTGGAGCGATCGAGAAAGTCACTGTCGACCCGGCAACGGGGCAGTCGCGATGGTCGACCATCGGAGGTGTCAAGCCGAAGGGAATCTGTGGGTCGGGCATCATCGACCTGATCGCCAATTTGTTTCTGACAGGCTGGATCGATGCGGCAGGCAAATTCGACCGCAGCCGGTCTAATCCGCTGATCACAGTTGAGGGACGCAATGCCCGATATACCATCGTTACTGCAAACGAAAGCGGGACAGGCAAGGCCATTGCGATCAGCGAGATCGATATTGAGAACATCATCCGCACCAAGGCGGCGATCTACACAGCATGCGCACTGATGCTCGAGCAGGTGCAGATGGATTTTTCGGATCTGGCGCACATTTACATTGCGGGCGGGTTCGGGCGATTCCTGGATATCGAGAAAGCGATCCTCATCGGCTTGATCCCGGATGTGCCTCGGGACAAGTTCTTCTACATCGGCAATTCGTCGCTGATGGGATCGTACATGGTGGCGGTATCGCAGGACTACCGTCAGCGGCAGTTGGAGTTGGCCAGGCGGATGACGTACCTGGAGCTGAACACAAGCCCCACCTATATGGATCAGTACACGGGCGCCCTGTTCCTGCCGCACACCGATATGGGACGGTTTCCCACCGTGGCGGGCGCAATTCGCAAAGCGCGAGGAGGGGCGACCGGATGACCGTCGTAACCAACAAACAGAAAGCGCAGTCGCAAGCCTTTGCCTTGGCGGTCTCGCAGTTGCGGGAGAGGGGATACAACATTCCCACGTCGCTGCGAGTATTCGGCCGAAATCTTCTCGTCACGCCCCCCAGCTTCGATGTGACGATCGAGGGAACTGATGAACTCGTGCGTCCCGCGGACCAGATCGTGGCCCTTCACTATCTCTTGAGTAAAGCGTCGAAAGAACCGACGGGCGAACTGATCTCATTTCGCGATTTTCCCGGCGGCGCGTTCTACCTCGAGCCCTTTCGGTCGCGAACCGTCGTACCCTTGGTGAAACATTTTGGGAACGATCTGGACGCGCTTCGACAAGCACTGAACCATTTTGACTGGATTCCCGCAGCCGCAGGTGATTTGGGGGCGACCGTCCAGACCATCGGCAAGCTGACACTGACACTGGTGTACTATCGGGGGGAAGAGGGATTTGATCCGTCGGCGGAGGTGCTTTTCGACTCATCCATACGGCGAGTGTTCTGTACTGAGGATGCGACGGTTTTGGCGACAAGGCTGTGTCGGGGGTTGATCAATAAACAATGTGTTCCCTGTTCGGCGTGTGGCATGTGCGATACGCGAACGACAAACGAATCTTGACATAAGGAGATATTGCGATGGGTATTCTGTTGGACCGACTGGCGAAAAAGAAGCTCTTGGTTTCTGATGGCGCATGGGGCACCATGCTGCAGGCGGCTGGCCTGACGGGCGGCGCCTGTCCCGAAGAGTGGAACGTCACGCACCCGGAAGAAGTGAAGAAGGTGGCCAAGGCCTACCAGGACGCCGGGGCGGACATCGTTCTGTCGAATACGTTCGGTGGTTCAAGGGCAAAGCTCAAGAAGGTCGGACTGGGCGATCGCGTAGCAGAGTTGAACGAAGCCGGAGCGAGAATCTCTCTGTCCGGTGCTCCGGACTGTATTGTGGCGGCTTCGATCGGACCGACGGGCGAATTTATTGAGCCCGTGGGCGATCTGACGGAAGAGCAGATGGAAGAAATCTACCGGGAGCAGTTGGCGGCCATCTTCAAGGGCGGCGTCAAGGCCTTGTGCATCGAGACGATGAGCGCGGTCGAAGAGGCCGTCTGTGCGGTTCGAGCGGCCAAGAAGCTCGACAAGTCGGTCGATGTGATCGTTACGATGACGTTCGAAGGTTCGCCCAAAGGATACAAGACCATGATGGGTGTCGATTGCGAACGCGCGGCCAGGGAACTCGACGCGGCCGGCGCCGACGTGATCGGAGCGAATTGCGGAAACGGGATTGAGCAGATGATCACAATCACAAAAGAACTCCGCAAGCACACGAAGAAACCGATCCTCATCCACGCCAACGCCGGTCTGCCTGTCCTCGTGGGTGGAAAGACCACGTTCAAGCAGACGCCGGAAGATATGGCAGCCAAAGTCAAGGAATTGGTCGATGCCGGGGCGTCCATCGTGGGTGGATGCTGCGGCACAACGCCCGCGCATATCTCCGCGATCAAAAAAGAAATCGATAAGTTGCGCGGATAGTGTGAACGAAAGCGATGAGGGGCGGTCTTCGGACCGCCCCTTTCATTCAATGGGCAGAGCAAACGCATTTCCGTGGGAGGAAGGAAAATGGATAAAGAGCGGCCGCGATGTCCCGGACAAAACACGCAATTCTGGAAGCCGGAAGATATCTACGACATTATTTGCCCATACTGCAGGGCGGAAATTGAATTCTGGAAAGATGAGCCCGTGCGCACATGCCCGCAGTGCAAGCGGGAGGTACGCAACCCTAAGATCGACCTGGGCTGCGCCAAGTGGTGTGCGCACGCCAAGGAGTGTCTGGGAATAATTCCGGAGAACTCAGACCCGACCAAGGACGCGAAATAACGTCAAAACTGCGGCCCGGGAATTTTCGGGGGATGCTTCGCCGCATCTGGACCTCCGACGGGGTCTCGATGGAGATTGATCAGCAGTATCTGCATATCTATCACATCAACCGCGCCGTCGCCGTTCAAATCACCTTGTTTGGGCAGCATTCCACTCGAAGCCCCGTAGTGCTGAAGGACTGTAAGCAGATCTACCGTGTCCACTCGGCCGTCGCAGTTGGTATCACCGGGATCCAGCGACAAAAATACGTCCAGAAGGACGACCTGACCAAGCCGAAGACCGTTCTTAACACCCCGCTGACCCGCGATCTTCAGCGATGCGGGCGTCAGGTGCGTCTTGAACCATTGCGTCAGTTCGATCTGGTCTCGATAGAAGGATTTAACCTACTGTCAGTAACTTCCCGTGTAGATTTGAAGCGACGAC